>CAYZWG010000058.1:0-18791 GCA_964481605.1 uncultured Planctomycetaceae bacterium | reverse complement strand
ACGATGACCCGCCGCTCGCGCATCCTCGATCGCGAGGAGCCGGGCCCCTACGTGGAAATCAGCCCGCAAGATGCCCGGCGGCTGGGCGTTCGCGACCGGGACTGGGTGGCCGTGGCGACACGGCGGGGAGAGGTGAGGGCCAGGGCCCGGGTGACCGACACGGCACTGCCAGGCGTGATTTTCATGCCCTTCCACTTTGAAGAGGGCGCGGCCAACGCGCTGACCAACAACGCCCTGGACCCGGAGTGCCAGATTCCGGAATACAAAGTGTGTGCCGCGCGCCTGTCGCCTGCGCCGAGAGGGAAGCATGAAAGCTGTGACATCTGACCAGTTCGAGGGTTTGTTGCGGTCGATTGCCTCCCGCTTCGACGTTCGCGTGCCGATCGCGCTGGCCGACGGGACACGGGCCCTGGGACGGCTTTCGGAGGGGCCCTTGGCCCTGGCCGGTGGGGCCCTGCCGGGCAAGCCGGTGGCGGTTTTTTTCCCCCAGTCGGAGACGGAACTGACCCACCGCGAGGGCGTGGTCGCGGTGCAGGCGCCCCCGCCCAAACCGCTCCTGGTGGTGGGTCTTACCGCCGCGGACGCGGATTGTCTCGCCTTCATCGACCGCTTTTTCCACGAGGGATTCCACGACGACGTCTACTTCGGCAAGCGGCAGGGGGCGGTCGTGGTGGTGGTCTCCGGCCGTTGCGGGCGAGACGGCGAGTTGGTGAAGATGGCCGGCGGAAAGTGCGACCTCGAACTGGTTTCGACCGGGCGTAGCTATCTTGTGGTCCCCTATACGGACGCCGGCAGGCAACTCGACGACCTGATCGCCGGCGGCCAGGAGGCGGCGGAAGAGGAGCTGGAGCGTTGCCGGCAAGCGTCTGATGGACTAGACGGGGAGTTTGCCCACGTCGTCCACGAAGCCTCGCGGCTGCTGCGCGAAGAGAAGGTGCCCGATTCCTTCTGGCAGGAGATCGGCGACCGCTGTATCGCCTGCACGGCCTGCAACCTGACTTGTCCCACCTGCACGTGCTTCGATGTTTACGATTGGAAGTGCGGCAAGTGCGCCGAGCGGCAGCGGATTTGGGATTCGTGCCAGTTGGGCGGGTTCATGCGGGAAGCCAGCGGCCACAATCCGCTGGGCACCGAAGCCCTGCGGACGCGACGCCGCATCCACCACAAGCTGGCGGCCGACCCTCAACGATGGGGCACGATCACCTGCTTCCTCTGTGGCCGTTGCGACAAGGTCTGCCCCTCGGGGATCGGGATCGAGGCGGTCTCGCGGGAAATCGTCCGCCGCTTCGGGTAAGGGCTTCCGCCGGTGAGGAGATGAATCGAGACCGTGCCCGTTTTCTCGGGTTGCCGCCGCTGCTATGATAAAAGGTTTGCGGCCGTAGGGCCGGCTGTGCCGGCCGGTTGCCGCGCTTCGCAGCGCAAGCCTTGGGAAAGTCCACGTGAACATGCGTCGTTGGTCCTGGCTGATTGGAGGGGCTTTGCTGCTGCCGTTGGGTTGTGGTCGAGGCGGCCAGCAGCAGGCGACCGAGAACCCTCTGGCAGTGGCCCTGTCGCCGGTGAAGAAGACGGTTTCGTCGGATCTTTTGCCTCCCGCGGAGGGCGGCGCTACCCACCGCGTGGTGGGCTGCGCGCGATTCCGCGACGTGCACGAGGAGGCCCACCTGGAGCAGGTGTACGTCAATGGGGAACAGGGCCAGTGCCTGTTGACGGAGACCACCGGGGGGGGAGCCGGGTGGCTGGACTTTGACGCCGACGGCCACTGGGACGTGTACCTCAACCAGGGTGGCGACGCCACGGTCGAGGCGGACGCCGGCCAGCCGTCGGACAAGCTGTTTCAAAACCTGGGCGACGGCACCTTCCGGGACGTGACTCAAAAGGCGAGGATCGAGGAGTTCCATTACAGCCAGGCGGTGGCCGTGGGGGACTACGACAACGACGGCTTTGACGACGTCTACGTGACCAACGTGGGCCGCAACACGCTCTATCACAACCAGGGGGACGGCACCTTTCGGGACGTGACGGAAGAGGCGGGAGTGGGCGACCGGCGCTGGAGCACCTCCGCCGCGTGGGCCGATCTGGACCTGGACGGGGACCTCGACTTGTACGTTGCCAACTACTGCGTCTACGACCCCAAGCACCCCATCTTATGTCGCAACAAGAAAGGCGACTTGCGCACCTGCCACCCCCGCAACGTCGACGCCTGGCCAGACGAATGCTACTTCAATCAGGGAGACGGGACGTTTTCCGCCGAGGCGAAGAAGCGGGGCCTGGTGGGCGAGAACGGCCGCGGGCTGGGCGTGGCCGTGGCCGACTTCAACAACGACGGCTTGCCGGACGTCTACGTCACCAACGATACCACGGCGAACTTCCTCTTCGTCAACCAGGGGAAGGGGATGTTCCGGGAAATGGGCATGGTCTCGGGCTGCGCCGTGGACGTCAACGGCAGCGGCCAGGCCGGCATGGGCGTGGCCGTGGCCGACTTCGACCACAACGGCTACCTGGACCTCTACGTCTGCCACTTCTACCGGGAATCCAACACGCTGTATTGCAACTACGGGGAGGATGGCTTCCAGGATGAGACCGGGCTGCTGGGGCTCCACCTGCCCACGCTAGAGCGACTGACCTTCGGCACGGTGATGGCCGACTTCAACCAGGATGGGCAAATGGATATCGTCACCACCAGCGGCCATATCGACAACTATCCCGGCAACCCGCTCTACCGCATGGCTCCCCAGATGTTCACCTTCGACGGCGATCGATGGAAGGAGTGCACCGAGCAGGCGGGCGACTTTTTCAAGGGGAAATACGTGGGGCGGGCCATTGCCGCTTGCGACTACGACGAGGACGGCGACCTGGACCTGCTGGTGGTCCACGAAAATTCCCCCGCGGCGCTATTGCGCAACGTGTCGCAGCGAGGGCACTGGCTCGAATTCTTCATGCGGGGCCGCCAGAGCAATTGCCGTGGGATCGGCTGCCGAATCAACGTCCAGGCGGGGCCCTCGGCGTACATGCAAGAGTTGTGCGGCGGCACCGGCTATGCCGCCACGCACCAGCCGGCATTGATTTTCGGTCTGGGAGACTGGCAGGACCCGTGCACGGTGACCATTCGCTGGCCCAGCGGTCGCACCCAGACCTTGGAGGACGTGGCCGTGGACCAGACGCTGGTGCTGGACGAGTCGCAGGCCAACGGCGGTGGTGATAAGTTGCCGTAGGGCCGGCGGTGGGGAGACCTGCGGTCGGCGGTTTCGGCGGGGCCGGCAGCCCCGCGCCCAACAGGGTAAGGTATGAAGAAACTTGTTTGGCTGGCGAAGGCCTGGGTTCTGGTTCCGGCGTTGGTGGTGGTCGCGGCGGCGGTTATGCTGCTGGCCCGGCGCCTACCGCGCCTGGCGGAGCGCTCGCCCGGCGCTGAGGATGCGACTGCCAGTGCGCTGGCCGTGGCGATCCCCGACACCGGCACGCCGGCTGCTTCCCCGCAGGATCACGCCTCGGCGATCCAGCTCCACGAGGTCACCGAGCAGACGGGAATCGCCTTCCAACACACGGACGGCAGCAGCGGTCGGCGATACGTTGTGGAGACGATGTCCGCCGGCCTGGCCACGTTCGACTACGACGGGGACGGCCTGATCGACATTTATTTTCCCAACGGGGCGCCGCTGCCGGGTTGCAAGCCCGACCGTCCACCCCGACACGCCTTGTACCGGAACCTGGGCGGCTGGAGGTTTGAAGACGTGACCGAGGAGGCGGGGGTGGCGTGCACGGCGTTTGGGCTGGGGATCTGCATTGGGGACTACGACAACGACGGCCAGCCGGACATCTACCTGAGCAACTTCGGTCCGAACGTTCTCTATCACAACAACGGCGACGGCACGTTCACCGACGTGACCCGGCAGGCCGGTGTGGCACGCGACGACGGCGGCCCGGGGGGAGACGTGGTGGGCGCCGGGGTGTGCTTCCTGGACGTGGAGGGCGACGGGGATCTGGACCTTTACGTGGGGAATTACATTCGTTTGGACTGCTCGGCGCATGTTCTCCACCAAGACCGCGGTTTCCCCTCCTACCCCTCGCCCAGGGAGTACGACCCGGTGCCCGATACCCTCTACCGCAACAACGGCGACGGCACGTTCACCGACATCAGCCGGCCGTCGGGGATTGCCGCCCACGCCGGCCGCAGCATGGGCATGACCTGCGCCGACTACGACAACGACGGCGACGTGGACGTTTTCATCTGCAACGACGTGCAGGAGAATTTCCTCTTCCGCAGCAACGGGAAAGGGAAATTCGAGGAGGTGGCCACGATCATGGGCACGGCCACCAACCGCCAGGGTGAATTGATGGCCAACATGGCCGTCGACAGCGCCGACTACGACCATGACGGCCTGCTCGACTTCTACACCACGAATTATCACGGCCAAATGCCCATGCTGCTGCGCAACTTCGGCGACGGCGTGTTCGACGATCTGGTTCCCACTACGAACGCGGGAGCGGGATGCCTCCCCTATGTGAACTGGGGATGCGGCATGATCGATCTGGACAACGACGGCTACCGCGACCTGTTTATCGCCAACGGGCACACCGAAGACAATATCGAAAGGCGCGACCGCAGCACGTGCTACCGCTGCCCCAACATGGTGTTGTGGAATACGGGCAAGGGAAAGTTCGTGGACGTGTCGGCCACCGCCGGCGACGGACTGCTGCCGGTCAAGGCCAGCCGGGGCACGGCCTTCGACGACCTCGACAACGACGGCGATCTGGACGTGGTGATCCTCAATTCCCGCGACCGGCCCACGATCCTCCGGAACATGCTCCAGGAGTCGGGTTGCCAGAACCACTGGCTCCAGGTTCGTTTGCGGGCAGCAAAGGCCAACCGCGACGGCGTGGGCAGCCACGTCACGGTCACCGCCGGCGACCTGCGCCAACTCGACGAGGTGCACAGCGGCCGGGGCTACCAAAGCCACTGGGGCTCCCGACTGCACTTCGGCCTGGGACGCCACGACCGCGTGGACCGGATTGAAGTCTGCTGGATGGGGGGCACGAAGGAGGTTTTCGAGAACGTCGAGGTCGACCAACTGGTCACCCTCACCGAGGGGACGGGCAGAGCGGAGACGGGGGACGATGGCCGGTCGCGCGGCCCCTGAGCGAGGTCCTGCCCCGACCGCTTTAGCGGCCCGGGAAATCGTCGATCAGGGCCATCCGCGCCGGGCCGGTCGCCAGCCTCGCCGGCCGTGGCGCCAGCCGGTTCAGGCCCAACCAGTATTCCACCGTGTCGCAGACGGCATCGGCGAATTCGGGGTAACCGACCGGCTTGCAAATGTAGCTTTGCGCCCCCAGTTCGTACGCCTTGGCCACGTCCCGGGCGTGTTCCGAGCTGGTCAACACGACCACCGGAGGAAGCCGCCGCCGATCTCCCCCCCGCACCCGACGCAGCACCTGAAGCACCTGCAATCCGTCCATGCGGGGCATCTTCAAGTCCAAGAGAAACAAATCGGGCGAATCTTCAGCCATCCGGCCCGCGTAGCGCCCGGACGAGAAAAGGTACTCCAGGGCCTCCATCCCGTCGTGGACCACGACCAGGTCGCAGTCGACCTCCGCATGGGGTACCGCCCGCCGAAACAACGCTTCGTGAGCCGGATCGTCTTCCGCCAAGAGGATGTTCTTCCGCGTGCTTTGCTCAGCCATCGGTTTTTTTCCGGTGCAAAACGGACACTCCCCCACCAGAGGCTTTCAAGGCCCCACCCGAGATTATCCTAACAGCCCGCCCCTTGCGGAAAAGCCGCCCGGTCGGCCACGGGCCGGCCAACTTCCGCGTGGGGCTCGTTTGAGTCGCCGGGCGGCGGTGCCGGATTGCCGTGCCGCCGTGTTGGACACTCAGCCCCGGCGGGCGGAACGGATCGGTGTTTGGGCGGGGGGAGTTGTTGACGCCGCCGCGGGCCGCAAGCTAACATCTTCGGTAGTTGGGTGGTCTCCGGCAGCCGGAATGGCTTGCCGCGCTCGGCGCAGGTCTGGCGACCTCGCCGAAACCGCCGACCGCGGGTCTCCCCGGCACGGGGATGTTATTTCCCGGGACTGGCCCGAGCCGACCGCGACCGTTGTTGATTTGCCCACCGTAACGCGCCTTGTCGCCAGAAAACGTGGAGTCGGATTGATGCAGAAAAAAATCTCTCGTCGACGTTTCACCCAGACTTCGGCCGCCGCGGCGGTCGGTTTTGGATTGGCCCCATCGGCGCGCCGCGCCACGGCCCGGGTGATCGGGGCAAACGACCGGATTCGGATCGGTTGTATCGGCGTGGCCAACCGTGGCGGGCAACTGATGACCGCCTTCCTCACGCACCACGACATGGAGATTGTCGCCTTGTGCGACGTGTGTCGTACCACGCTGGCAAAGGCCAACGCCCGGCTGGACGGCAAGGCCGATACCTACAAGGATTTTCGCAAGCTGATCGAGCGAAAGGACATCGACGCGGTGGTGATCGCCACGCCCGACCATTGGCACGCCATCCAGACGATTACCGCCTGCGACGCCGGCAAGGACGTCTACTGCGAGAAGCCGCTTTCGATCACCATCCACGAAGGCCGGCGGATGGTGGCGGCGGCGAGGCGGAACGGGCGGGTGGTTCAGGTGGGCACGCATCGCCGCAGCTCTCCGCTCTACACGAGCCTGGCCAAGCAGACCACCGCCGGCAAGGTGGGCAAGATCGCCGTGTCGCGGGCCTACCGGCTGAGCAACATGACCCCCAGCGGCATCGGCCACGAGAAGACGACCGACCCACCGGCCGATCTGGATTGGGACCTCTGGCTGGGTCCGCGTCCTTACCGGCCGTACCAGTCGAACATCGCGCCCTACAAGTTCCGCTGGTGGCACCTTTATTCCTCGCAGATGGGCAATTGGGGTGTTCACTACCTCGACGCCATCCGCTGGTGTCTGGGCGAGCTGGCCCCGGCGTCGGTTTGCGCCATGGGCGGCCGCTTCGCCGTGGACGACGATCGCACCATTCCCGACACGCTGGAGGCCTGTTTCCAGTTCGCCTCGGGGCGGCTGGTCATCTTCGGCCAGTACGAAACCAGCAGCAATCCGGCCTTTCCCTCGGGCGAGATCGAGTTGCGGGGAACCCAGGGCACGGTCTACGCCGACACCAAGGGCTACAAGATCGTGCCCGAGACCGGCGGCCAGTTCCAGGACCGCGCCCCCCGGATGAAGCCGGAGGAGGTCCGCGACCCCGGCGGCAACGCCGGCTTGACCGCCCTGCACGCGAGGAATTTTCTCGACTGCGTGCGGAGCCGGGAAAAACCGCACGCCGACGTGGAGATCGGACACCGCTCGACGAGTTTCAGCCTGATGGCCAACATCTCGTTGGCCGTCGGCCAACGACTGGAGTGGGACGCCGAGAAGGAACGATTCACCAACTCGGAGGAAGCCAACAACCTGTTGCACTACGAATACCGAAAGCCGTGGAAGCTGGGTTGACGCAGGGTTCCCAAGCGGGAGCTTGGGAACCAGGGGAGCGCAGCACCCGGCGCGGGCCAGCGTTCGGCGCGGGTCTCCCGACCCCGCCGAGTTGGGCGTTTTCGGCGGGGTCGGGAGACCCGCGCCGAACACCGGAGACCCGTGCCGAACATGGGAGACAACCTCATACCGTTTTGTTGACTGGAAAGGAGCAGCATGGCCTCCAGAATCATCGGAGCCAACGATCGCGTTCGCCTGGGTTTCATCGGCGTGGCCAATCGCGGCGGTCAACTGATCTCCGCGTTCCTGCCTCACCAGGACATGGAGATCGCCGCACTCTGCGACATCGACCGCACCACGCTGGGGAAGGCCAAGGCGAGGCTCGACGGAAAGCCCGACACCTGCGACGATTTTCGCAAGCTGATCGAGCGAAAGGACATCGACGCGGTGGTGATCGCCACGCCCGACCATTGGCACGCCATCCAGACGATTACCGCCTGCGACGCCGGCAAGGACGTCTACTGCGAGAAGCCGCTCTCGATCACCATCCACGAAGGCCGGCGGATGGTGGCCGCGGCGAGGCGAAACCGGCGGGTGGTTCAGGTCGGCCTGCACCGGCGTTCGGGCAAGCTCTATGGCCAGGCGGCCGAGTTGGTGCTGGGCGACGGCATCGGCAAGGTGACCGTGGCCCGGGCGTACCACCGCAGCAACATGTATCCCAAGGGAATCGGGCACGAGCAGCCGTCCGATCCGCCGGCCGGTTTGAACTGGGACATGTGGCTGGGACCTCGGCCGGTGCGGCCCTACCAGGCCAATCTGGCGCCCTACAAGTTCCGCTGGTGGACGCTTTATTCTTCCCAGACGGCCAACAACGGCGTCCATTTCCTCGACTGCATGAGGTGGATGACCGGCGACCTGGCCCCCACCTCGATCTCGGCGATGGGCGGAAAGTTCGTGGTCGACGACGACCGCACGATTCCCGACACGCTGCACGTCTCCTTTCAGTTTCCCTCGGGCCGGCTGGTGGTGTTCGGGATGTACGAATCGAGCGGCAACCGCACGTTGCCCCGCGGCGGCTACTTCGAGCTTCGCGGCACGCGGGGGACGATGTACTGCTGGGACCCGTATTTCGAGGTCGTGCCGGAACGGGGCGGGCAGTTCCAGGACGCAAAGCCGCGAATGAAGCCGATCAAGGTCCAGCGTCCCGGCGGCAACCTGAGCATCACCGCCGAGCACACGCGGAACTTCCTCGACTGCATCCGCAGCCGGAAGAAGCCCAACTGCGACGTGGAAGACGGCCACCGCTCGACGTCGATGAGCCTCTTGGCCAAGATTTCACACACGCTGGGAATGCGGATCGAGTGGGACCCGCAGGCGGAGCGAATCACCAACAACGAAGCGGCCAACGACCTGCTCCACTACGAGTATCGCAAGCCCTGGAAGCTGGGATAGGAATGGCCGAGAAATAACCTCAGCATCCCCTGGTTCCCAAGCTCCAGCTTGGGACCGAAAGAACGCCTGGTTCCCAAGCTCCAGCTTGGGAACCCGTGGGCGGAGAGTTTCGCTCCACCGCATCCCCTGGTTCCCAAGCTCCGGCTTGGGAACCCGCGGGCTGAGCGTTTTGCTCCACCGCGGGCGAAGCAGAGCTTCGCGCTGAGTGCGGTCCCAAGCTGGAGCTTGGGACCGAGTGAAAGCTGGAGCTTGGGACCGAGTGAAAGCTGGAGCTTGGGACCGAGTGAGAGGCCGGAGCTTGGGACCGAGTGAAAGCGGGGGCTTGGGACCGAGAGGAGAGGCCGAGACGAACAGTGAAGGAGCAGTGCGGATGAGCCGGGTAAGGGCCTTTTTCTCGGGTTGTTGTTGCTTCTTCTGGCCGACGGTGCTCTTGGCCTTGCTCGTGCCGGGCGCAGCCGGCGCCGCCGACTGGCCCCAGTTTCATGGCCCCCGGCGAGATAACAAATCGGACGAGACCGGCTTGCTCTCCTCCTGGCCCGAGGACGGACCGCCGCTGGTCTGGACCGCCCGGGGGCTGGGCCACGGCTTTGCCAGCGTGGCCATGGCCGACGGCCGCCTCTACACCGCCGGCAACCTCCACGACCAGACGGTGATTACCGCCTTGGACCTGGAGGGAAACGTCCTCTGGCAGCGGGAAAACGGTCCGGCCTGGGTCAAGAGCGTTCCCGGCGCCCGGGGCACACCTACGCTGGACGGCGACCGTCTCTACCACGAAAGCCCCCTGGGCGACGTCGTCTGCCTGCAGGCCCGAACCGGCCGGCCCGTCTGGTCGCGCAACATCCTCGAGGCCTTCGGCAGTGAGAACATCACTTGGGCCCTGGCCGAATCGCTGCTGGTCGACGGCCCCCGGCTGATCTGCAACCCGGGCGGCCCGAAAACGGCCATCGTGGCGCTGGACAAGCACTCCGGGCGGACCGTTTGGCAATCCGCGTCGGCCGGCGGCGACCTGGCCGGCTACGGCTCCCCCATCCTCTTCCAGCAAGCGGGGCGGAGGATCATTGCCAAGCTTACCTCCAAGGCGCTGGTAGGGGTCGACGCCGACTCGGGAAAGCTCCTCTGGCGGTTCCCCCACGAAACCCCTTTCGACGAAAACATCTTCACGCCGATCTACCACGACGGCCGCCTCTTCATCAGCACCCGCACCACGGGCTCGGTGATGCTCAGGCTCGACGTTCAAGGCGACGGCGCCACGGTTACGCCCGTCTGGCGAAGCCAGAACCTGGACAACCAGCACGGCGGCGTGGTGCTGGTGGACGGCTATCTCTACGGCTCCTGCCACGTGCGAAACCATGCCCAATGGGTTTGCCTGGATTGGACCACCGGCAAGCAGCGTTGGGCGAACCGGCTGGAAGGCAAGGGCTCGCTGACCTACGCCGAGGGGATGCTCTACACGATGAACGAGCGGGGCACCGTGACGCTGCTCCGGGCGACGCCGGAAAGCTGTCAGATCGCCGGCCGGTTCCAGCTTCCCGAGGGCGGCCGCGGCCCCACCTGGGCCCACCCGGTGGTCAGCGGCGGCCGGCTTTACCTCCGCCACGGCGATCTGCTGTTTGCGTACGACGTGCGGGCAAAGTGAAGCGGCAAGTGCCCCGGGATGCCAAGGCGCGATGCGAGGTGATTCATGCGGATTTCACCTGCCTGCTTGCCGGCGGCCGTGCTGCTTCTCGTGGTGCTCCCGCCGGGGTTCTGTGGGGCGGAGCAGCCGCCCTGGATTCGCCTGGCCGAGGACGGCCGCCGCTTCGTGCTGGACTCCAGCGGGGAGACCTTCCGGCCCTGGGGGTTCAACTACGACCACGACCGGGGAGGCCGGCTGCTGGAGGACTACTGGCAGGACGAGTGGCCGACGATTGCCGAGGACTTCGGCGAAATGAAAGGGCTGGGGGCCAACGTGGTGCGAATCCACCTCCAATTCGGCCGCTTCATGGATTCGCCCCGCGAGGCGAACCAGGCGGCGTTGGATCGGCTGGCCAAGCTGGTCAAGCTGGCCGCCCGGACCGGGCTGTATCTCGACTTGACCGGCTTGGGTTGCTACCACAAGCAGGATGTGCCGGGCTGGTACGACGCGCTCTCCCAGCGCAAGCGGTGGGACGCCCAGGCCGCGTTTTGGGAGGCGGTGGCCGGAACGTGCGCCGGCAGTCCCGCTGTCTTCTGCTACGACCTGATGAATGAACCCGTGGTGCCCGGCGGCAACAAGCCGCGAACCGACTGGCTGGGACCCGGCTTCGCCGGCAAGTATTTTGTCCAGTTCATCACTTTGGACCGGGCTGGCCGCGACCGGGCCGACATCGCCCGGCAGTGGATCGGACACCTGGTCGCGGCCATCCGCCGCAAGGACACCCGACACCTGGTCACCGTGGGCCTGGTTCCCTGGAGCCTGGACCGCCCGGGCTTGACCTCGGGCTTCGTGCCGGATCGGATTGCCGGGGAGCTGGACTTTCTGGCGGTCCACATTTATCCCCAGCGGGGCAAGGTAGCCGAGGCGATCGGGACGCTCCGCGGGTTCGACGTGGGCAAGCCGGTGCTGATCGAGGAGACCTTTCCACTAAAATGCGGCTTGGACGACTTTCGACGTTTCCTCGACGAGTCGCGGCCGCACGCCGCCGGGCTGATCGGGTTCTACTGGGGCCGGACCGCCGAGGAGTGCGGTCGCGGGCACACCCTCCAGGACGCGGTGATGCTTGCCTGGCTGAAGCTTTTCCGGGAGCATGCGCCCGGCGGCCCCTGAGTGCGGCGAAGGCTGGGGCGCGCCCGGGTGGCTCAGTCGGCGGCGGGAGCCTTGCCGGCCTGCATTTCCCGAATCGCGTCGACCGGCAGCGGGATTCCCCTGATAATGCCCTGGCAAACGATCGTGTCGCCGACGATGCACTGGAATTGGCTGACGAGCATCACGCGGCGGAGTTTCACCAGTTTGCCGACCACCACGAAGCGGTCGCCGGGGTGAACCACACCGCGAAAACGGACGTTGTCCAGCCCACCAAACCCGACCATTTCGGTGCCCAGCAGATCGTTGTGCTGGCTGTAGTAGCTGGCCAACTGGGCGGCGGACTCGCACATGATCACGCCGGGCATGATGGGCATTCCGGGCATGTGGCCGCGTACCCAGAACTCGTTGGGCGTGACGTCCTTGTAGCCGACGCAGATGTGGGTCCGAGTGTCTTCGTAGACAATAGCCGTCAACTGCTCCATCTCGAAGCGCTGATGGTTGTATTTGCGGATTTCCTCGCTGTCTGCAATCACGTGGCTCAGGTCGTAGGCGGAAGGGTCGAGAATGAATTGCTTGATCACGCGTTAACTCCTTCACCTTGCGCTCGGGTGCTGCTCGTTCGCCAACCCCCCGGGCCGCGTTGGGCGCGGGTCCCCCGACCGTTCGGCGCGGGTCTCCCGACCCCGCCGCAGCCTCGCCCCACCGGCCGCGGGTCGCCAGCAGAGCCGAGTTTCTTGGGATACATCCGGGCGGTCTGAGGCGACAACCTCGCTAGGTCTTCACCACCTGGCGTTTCGACTTGCGGGTTTTGCTGCTGGCAGGGCGTTTGCCGTGATTCGCCTTCTTGATCTTGCGTTGCGGTTTGGCCATGATCGGTACCTTCCTTCAGGTTGGTGAATTCATCCCCGTCGCGGTCGGCCGGCCCTCGCCTCAGCCGGCACGGGGCCGCTGGGAACGAAACGTTCGCCGCGGGTCTGGCGACCCCGCCGCCAGCCTCTCCGTTCGGCGCGGGTCTCCCGACCCCGCCGACGGCCTGACCGAAACTCACAAACCTTCTACTTTACCCCATGGCCCCGAGGTTGGGAAGATGCGGGGGCTGCGGACGCGGTTCTTCGCCGGCTCGGCAGAGGGGTTTGGTACCCATAAAACAATTACTTGGCGATTTTCCGGGGCGTGCTTCGCGACGTCCCTGCCGAAGCACGTTGAATTACGGAAGTTATTTCTTTACGCGTTCTTGTTGGTCCATCGCTCAGGCGGCTCGCTTCTTCTCTCGCTCCAGCGCCGCCGCGAGCCGCCTTGGTTTGGTGGACGGCTGGGCCGTGCGGCCCGGATGATCGGCGTGCAGTATTCTCCGCGGTTCTCCCTCGGCGTCTCCGTTTTCGGCCGCGGCCGTTTCGGCCCTGGCGTCGTCCGCCCGGTGGCGGGAGAGCCACGACAACAGCGCCGGCAACATCACCAGCGACGTGAACAAGCAGCAGGTCACGCCCAGGGTGAGCACGCGGCCGAGGCTCTGCAAGCCGCGGTGGCCGGCGATCATCAGGCTGCCGAAGCCGACCATCGTGGTCAGCGAGGTGATCAACACCGCATTGGCCGTGGAGGGGCTGATCAGGTAGCGGCCGCGGCAGCGGCGAAAATCGTGGACCACGTGGACCCCGTCGTCGATGCCGATCCCCAGGATCAGCGGCAGAACGATCATGTTGGCCGGGTTCAGCGGCACGCCCAACAGCCCCAGCAGGCCGAACAACTGGAGCATCGCCGCCGCCAGTGGCAGGATCGCCAGGATCGTGTGGCGGATGGAGCGAAAATCGAGATAGAGCACGGCCAGGATGGCGACCAGCGCGTACCAGGCCGCCTGCTGGTAGCTCCGCTTCATCTGCCGCGAGGCCTCGTAGGTCTGCAAGGGATTGCCGGTCACGCGGGGATCGACCGAGCGGACCTCGCGGACGAACTGCTCCATCGTCTGCATATCCCAGATATCACCGCGGCTGAAGATTCTCAGCAGGTACTTTCCGTCCGCGCCCACGAACCGGCTAACCAGGCTGGAGGGCAGATCGCTGAACGTGGGGGGCTGCGGGTGGGCCATCGACGCCAGCGCGTAGAGCCGGCTCAACAGGTCGCCCGCCACGTAGTGCTGATATTGCGAGAGCCGCCGATAGCATTCCGGCTCGGGCATCCGTCGCAAGAGGTCGCGCGCCTGTTCCAGGCGGTGCGCCGTGCCCACGGCGTGGGCTTCGCTGGCCGTCGCCTGGGCCTCGGCCAGGAGCCGGCCGAGGTCCTCCGGCCGCTGGAGCGGAATCTGGGGTGGGCGTTCGGGCAGGTCGACCAGGCGGGTGCGAATTCGCTCGATGATGGGCTGTTTGCGGTCGGCGTCGGAGGGAATCAGGGAGGCGATTTCGTCGACGCGTTCGACCGACGGCAAGGCCTCGAACCTTGCCTTTCGCGCCAGCAGTTCCTCCGGGGTGGCGGCGATCGAGAGCGCGAACCAGACGCTCTGATCGCTCTGCTTGAGCAGCTTCTGCTCCAAGGCGACGCTCTGGAGGCCCTTCGGCTGAAGATTCAAGAGGTTGTAGTCGTAATACAGCCGGCCCAACCCCAACGCCAACAGCAGCGTGCCGGCCAGGGTCACCAGGAGAACCGCCACGGGGTGGCGAAACAGCGGCGCCAGCCAGCCGCGAATGTCCAGCGGTTCGCCGCACACCGGGCCCACGCAGTGGCGGTCGGCGAGGTGGATCATGGCCGGCAGCAGCAACAGGGCGGCCGCGCAACAAAGGAGTATCCCGCCGCCGGAAATGATCCCCAACTCGGCGATCCCCGTGAACTCGGTCAGCCCGGCCATGAAAAAGGCGATGGCCGTGGTCACCGCGCCGGTGACGATCCCCGGGCCGACCCCGGCGGCCGCGGCCTCAATCGCCTCGTCGCAGTCCTGCCCAGCGGCGCGGAGTTGCAGGTATCGGGCCACGTAGTGGATGCCGAAGTCGATTCCCAACCCGATCAGGATCACGCCGAACGACAGGCTGAGGATGTTCAAATGCCCCACGGTCAGGGTGATGTAGCCCAGCGACCATCCCAGGGCGATCAGCAACGCGGCGACCGTCAAGAGCGGATGGCGGACGCCTCCGAAGCCGGCGATAAAGAGGCAGGCCACGCCGAACAGCGACAACACGCTGGCCTTCATCGTGGCCGACCGGCTGGAGCGCATTTCGTCGTTTTCCATCACCGGCAGGCCGGTCAGGCCGATCGTCGTTTCCGGGTGCCGGGCCTGCGCCTGGGCGATCAATTCGCGGAGCAAGTCGATCGCTTCGGTCCCCCGGTCGAACCGGCTGGAATGATCGTCGACCAGTTGCAAGAGGACGAAGCCCATGCGGCCTTCGTTGGTGAGGAGGAACTCCGTGCGAAGCTCGCTGAGGGTGGCCACCAAGCCGGGCATCTCGGGCCAGGGCGACCGATAAACGGCCTCCGGGCCGAGGGCGTCGATGAGACTTTCCGAGAACCGGTCCAACTCGGCTTGGGCTTGCTTGGGGGCCGGCTGAGAGTAACCCCGGGCCGCCGCCTGGAGGCGTCCGCCGGCCGCCCGGGCCATCGCCCCCGCGCTGAGCCGAGCCCACTGGCCGCGGACGATCGGTTCCACCTCGCCCACAAACCGCTCGACCGCCGAGAGGTCGTCCGGGTTGAGGTAGTAGAGGCCTTTTTGGCGGATTTTTGACAGGTCGACCTCATGCAGCACGGCACGGAAAAAGCGGTTCTCGCGGCGCAGCCGGGCGGAAACCTCCTCCAGCACCGGCACCACTTGCTCGCGGCCGTTCCCCTCCACCACCACCAACACGTCGTCGGCCGCGCCGAACTCGTTGATGTAGTCGATCCAGAGTTGGTTGAAGCTGCTGTGGCGATTGATCAGATCGAGGCGGCTGGTCTTGAAGCCCAGCCGCGCCGCCGCCAGGGCGACCGCCAACACGGACACGGCCACGCCCAGGGTCAGCACCGCCACCGGAAAGCGCACCACCAGCCGCGTGGCCGCCGCCAGCGGGCGAGCCAACAGCGACTTATCCTCTCGCGGCATCCCTTCCGCGGACATGGCAATTCCAGAGGTGCAATTCAGCTCTTCGTCGCTTCTCGCCGCCGGGCACGGCATGATATGCCCCTCCGCGACAGCAAACGGCCTATTGTAGCGGCCACCGACGAAATCACCAAGACGAATTTGTGGCCGGCAGATCGCCGTAACGCATGTCCGCACAACGAGTTATCGCCCGGTGGCCTGCTTGGGCTGCACGGTTCTCTGGGGCTGTTGTCAAGGACAAACGTAGATTCGGGAGGAAACCTGCCACCAGGAGTGCGTGGTCCGGCTGAAGCGCGAAGCAGTCGTTTTCAAGCAGATTTCACGGAACCAACACCACGTAGAGGGGGGGACTGGGGTGTTGAAAAGTTGGGGTTGCGGCAGCAGGGCGTTCCTCCCAGATTTGTTGCGGGAGGGCGAGGCTCCCGCCGAGCCGTGGGGGCGGCGTTCACCGTGATTTCCCGGCTCGGCGGGAGCCTCGCCCTCCCGGTGTTGCCTCCGACGCGCAACAAAAGTGGTACAATACCCGACGCCCAAAACCCTGTGTCAAGAGCAAGTTTTCAACACCCCAGGGGGGGACCACGAAAGCGCGAAAGGGCGAAAACACGCATGGATCTTCCGCCCACCCCAACGAGGGTGCTCATCCCGTGCCTGGAGCACCCGCCGCGCCGAGCGCTGGGCTTGGGCGAGGCAGTGACGGGCCGCCGATCACTCCATCCGGTCGATCGCCGCGTCGACCAGGTGGGGAAGATTGGGCAGCACGCTCAAATCCTCGGCCAGCCGGGGATGGGCGAAGATTCGCACCCGCTTGACGTAGTCGTCGAACTGCTCCTGGGCCAGCGCCCGAACCACCGGCGACACTTGCTCCAGCGGCCGGTAGCGGTCTTCCTTGGCGTAGTAGACGTCCACGCGGAACTCGACCTCGCGTTGGACGGGGGGGGCGTCGAAGAGGATTTCGTGGGGGGCGACCACTCGCCCCAGGGCCGTGCTGGCGACCGAGGCGAACCGTTCGGCGCAGGCCGCCAGCCAGGGATAGGGCCGCCCGGCCAGCCGGCGGTAGAGGGGCTGCTGCTGGAGAAAGCTGTACTCGGCCAGCCGTTTGTAGAGATGGCGGACGGGGCCGAACAGTCCCGCCAGCAGTTCGCCCGCAGGGCCGTCCTTGCCCGCCCGCAGCAGCCGCCCGACCATTTCCTGCTCGGTGGTGCGAAAGAGCATGTCCAGGTCAAGTTGGCCGTGCAGCAGGTAGAAGGCCCGCTGGAGCATTGCCGTGGCGCTGCGTACGCCGTGGTGCCAGTAGACTTCGCTGAACATCACGTAGCGGGCAAACACCATCAGTTCGGCCGCGGTCTTGCCCTTCTCGGTGATGGCCAGCCCGTCGCCGCGGTCGTTCAGGCAGAGGCTGCCGATCAACCGCTGCTGGTCGAAGTTGCGGCCGTAGGGCACCCCCGCGTGGAGGCTGTCGCGGAAGAGGTAGTCCATCTTGTCGATATCAATCGGGCCGGAGAGCATGCTGGTGAGGATCTTGGCCGTCCGGTCCCCCGGCTTTTCGTTCAGCAGGGCGACGATTTCCCTGGGGTTGACGCCCCAATCACCCCGGATCACGTCGGCAATCTCGCCTTCCAGCAGGAAGCTGTTGGCGAAAAGCTCGTGGCCGGGCACGCTGGGCAGCTTGATGTCCTCGATGGGGTGGCAGAAGGGCCAGTGGCCCAGGTCGTGCAATAGCGCCGTCACCAGGAACAATTCCCCGTCCTCCGGCCGAACCGCTTCGGCGAAACGGGGATCGTGGGCAAGCTGCTTCAGCAGCAGCAAGGCCAGTCGGTAGACTCCCAGACTGTGCTCGAAGCGGGTGTGGATCGCTGCCGGGTAGACCAGGGAAACGAGTCCCAGTTGGCTCACCCGGGCAAGGCGGCGAAACTCGGGCGTATCGATCAATTGCCGCACCCGGGGCGTCAGCGGGACGTCCAGTTCGGGGGGAATGCGGACCATCTGCCGGCGCGAATCCAGACCGACGACTTCGGGGATTTCCAGCAGCGAGCTCATCGCTTGGGCTTCCTGCCGAGGAGAGGAGAGCTGTTCCGGGGAAGGTGGTGGAAAGGAGGCCAAGCGGCCCGGCCGTTGTCAAGCTGCGGGGGGCTTGGCGATGTTCCAGATCCACCCCAGGCCGGCCACCGCTCGCAGCACGACCGTGACGAAGACGTAAAAGCAGTAGTGGAGGAAGCCGGTGCCGAAATCGAGATCGAAGCACCCCAGCGCCACCGAGCCGCCCACCGCCAGAAAGGGCACGATGATCAGCCATTCCCAGAGGGTGTCGTCGCCGCTGAGAAACTGATCGGCCGCGTAGCCGAAGGCACCCCAGACGGCGATGTAAAGCAGCGAGCAAACGGTCGCCCGCAGAAACAGTTGCCTGCCGCGATAGACCTCCAACTCCTCCGAGTCCGACAAAAACCAATAGCCAGCCATGACAATCGGGGGGGAGACGATCATCAGGCCGACGGCACGCATCAGCACGCTCTGGTCGAACACGCCCGCTCGGCCCATCAGGTAGGTGGCGATCAGCGTGACCAGCACGCCCGCGACTATCGCCGCCACGGCCGCCGGGTTGACCCGGGTGTACTGCCGGAAAATGGGCTTGGTGGCCATCCTGCCGGTGCGGGCGCGGCCGCCGGAGCTGAATTGCTCCGGCTCGTGAATGACGACCTGTTCCGACAATTCCGGAATCTGGATCGTCTGCTTGCAGTTGGGGCAAGGGCCGCTTTGGCCGGCGAACTTGTCGCTCACCTTGAAACGTTTGAGGCAACCGGGGCAGACGACTTGAATCGGCATGCGGCGGCTCGCAAGGCGTAAGGCGTAAGGATGGATCGTTTTCCCAGCGGCAGGAGGTCGGCTCGCCGACGGGTGCAGGAACGGACTTTTTTTACAGGGTGGCAGCTAACGATGGGGGAAATGGGTTGCCCAGAGCGGCTGCGGAGATGGCGGTCCGGCCCACGCGCCTCGCATTCTCCCCATGCTTCCACGGCTTGGAAAAACGCAAACGCCACGCTGCCTGCGCTACTTCCTTCGTGTTCTTCGCGGGCTTCGTGGTG
>CAYZWG010000057.1:6765-18964 GCA_964481605.1 uncultured Planctomycetaceae bacterium | reverse complement strand
CAACCATTCTAACAGAAAACGCCGGGCTGGGAACGCTGGTCGGGAGGGCGAGGCTCCCGCCGAGCCGTGAAATCACGGTAAATGACGCCCCCGTGGGTGGCACCGGTTCTTGAACCGGTGTGGCTCTGCCACAAGAGGTCGGGGCAAATCACTCCACCCAGCGAATAGGAACACCGACCGGGCGTTGCCACCCGCTGGCCGGCGGGGTCGGCAGCCCCGCGCCGAACGCTGACCTCTTGCCGGCTGCCGCTGGCCCAGGTTCAAAACCCGGGCCACCCACGAAATCACGGTGAATGCCGCCCCCACGGCTCGGCGGGAGCCTGTCACGCGACATAAAGTTTGACCGTTAATTGCGACATTGGTTTGTCCGAAATGGCGACATAAAGTTTGTCCAGAGGGCGGTCGGTAGGGTAACATGATTCGAGCGTTGGATGCCTTTGCTTTACGTCATGGAAAGGAGTCGACCATGCCACGTGCTCTTCCTCCAGCCGTGCGAAAAGCCATCTGGAACCGTTCCCTTGCCGGCAAGCCGGCCGCACAGATCGCCGAGGAATTCCAGTTGTCCGCACGCACCGTTCGTCGCCTGCTGCGGGAACTCCGCCTGCACGGAGAGCAGGCATTGGAAGCGTCCTATCAAAAGGCCGGTGTGCGCCGATCGGCCAACTACGCCAAGATTCGCAAGCGTGCCTTGAAACTGCGCCAGCGACATGCCCGCTGGGGTGCTGGACGATTGTTGCTGGAATTGGAATCGTTGTACCCCAATCACGTTCTTCCCTGCCCTCGCACCCTGCAACGATGGTTGCGCGAGGAGGAAGTGCCGCCTGCTCCTTGCGGACGGCCCCCCTTGGCGCATGCGGGTCGCGCCCACCGCGTGCATTAAGTGTGGCAAGTCGACGCGGCCGAGCAGAAACGCCTGGCCAGTGGCAAGATGATCTCCTGGTTGCGGATGGCGAACGAATGCAGCGGAGCCGTTCTGAAGACGGACGTTTTTTTCCGAAGGGCATTTCACGCGAGTGCCGCCGCGAACGGTGCAGAAGCGTTTCAGGCTGGTTTTTACGGAGTGGGGGATGCCCGAAGGGCTGCGCGTGGACAACGGCGCCCCGTGGGGATCGTGGAGCGACTTGCCGCCGGTGTTGGCTTTGTGGTTGATCGGGCTGGGCCTGGAGGTGCACTGGAACCACCCCAACCACCCAAAAGAAAATGCCGTCGTCGAACGCAGCCAGGACTTGGCGCAAGCATGGGGCGAACCCGGGCAGTGCCAAACCGTGCGACAGTTTCAGCACCGCATCAACCGCGAAGACCGGCTGCAGCGCGAAGTGTATCCCAGCATCAACGGGCTGCCGCGGATGGTGGCCTATCCCGAGTTGAAACATTCCGGCCGCGGTTACAGCGTGGCTTGGGAGCAGCGCCATTGGAACTGGGACCTGGTGCGGACGCATCTGTCCGGTTACGCGGTCCAGCGTCGAGTGGATAGTTCTGGGAAGATCGGGGTGTACAGCGGCAAGCTTTACATCGGGACCATGCACAAAGGCCGGCAGGTGTACGTTCCGTTCGATCCGGATCGCATCGAGTGGATTGTGAGCGACACCAGCGGACAGCAACTTCGCAGCGTGCCGGCCGAGCAGATGAAGCCACGCGCTGTCCGCACGCTGAGCCTGAAACCGAGTTGGCGCAAGTGAGTGGACAAACTTTATGTCGCATTTTTTGGCCAACCGATGTCGCATGCTAGCTTAAAGTGGACAAACTTTATGTCGCGTGACAGAGCCTCGCCCTCCCGGCTTTCCGCAACAGAAACGAATGTCTCCTCAAAACGGGAACGGCCGGGTGCCGTTGCACCCCGCCGACCGTCGCTTCAGTTCTCCAGGACCTCTTTCTCTCGAAGCTTGGCCAGCTCGTTTGCCTGACCCTCGTAGTTTTTCGTCAGGTCTTGGATTTCCTCCTTGGTGTCGTCGCGATCATCCTCGGAGAGAACCTTATCCTTCTCCGCCTTGTCGGCCATCTTGTTGCCGTCGCGGCGGATGTTGCGCAAGGCGACCTTGGCCTCCTCGCACAACTCGTGAACGCGAGCCACCATCTTGCGACGCACCTCGGCCGAGAGCGGCGGCACGATCAACCGCACCAGGCGGCCGTCGTTCTGGGGGTTCAACCCCAGGTCGGCAGCCTGCACGGCCTTCTCGATGTCCTTCAGCGTGCCCGGATCGTAGGGCCGAATGACGATCTGGTTGGGCTCCGGACAGCCCACCGAAGCAACCTGCTTGATCGGACAGGGCGACCCGTAGACCTCCACCCGGAGCGAATCGATCAGGCCGGGATTGGCCCGCCCGGTGCGGATTCCGGCCAGATCGCTCTTCAGCTTGTGGACCGCCTTTTCCATCCGTTCCTCCACGTCGAGGAGGATTTCGTCGGCCGTCATGCGATCTACCCTTTCTCGTCTGGAGCCTTGGATGGAAAAAGGGGACAGGTCCAATTTGCCGGAACGGCCCGAAGGGTGCTTTGCACAAATTGGACCTGTCCCCTTTTTCCTCGGCCAGGAAACGTGAAGCTGTGCTACTGGTCGTCGCCTTTGGGCGAAACCAGCGTTCCCACGCGGTCTCCCCGCACCGCCTTCTCGATGTTGCCTTCCTTCTTGAAGTTGAAGACCATGATCGGCATGGTGTATTCGCGGCACTTGGCAATCGCCTCGGGGTCCATCACCCGAAGATTCTGCCGCAGCATGTCGTCATAGGTCAATTCGCTGTAGAACACGGCGTGGGGGTTTTTCTCCGGATCGTCGCTGAACACACCGTCCACGCGGGTGGCCTTCAGCAGCACGTCGGCCTCCAGTTCCAAGGCCCGCTGCGCGGCGGCCGTGTCGGTGGTCACGAAAGGGCTGCCGGTGCCGGCCGCCAGCAGCACGATCCGCCCTTTTTCCAGGTGTCGCCTGGCCCGCCGGCGGATATACGCCTCGGCCACCCCCTCCATCCGAATCGCCGTCATCAATCGCGTGTCGCAACCGAGCGACTCCAGCGCGTCCTGCAGCGCCAGGCCGTTCATCACCGTGGCCAACATGCCCATGTAGTGCGCGGTGGCTTCGTGGATGCCGGAACTGCCCGCCGTGAACTGGGCCCCGCGGAGAATGTTTCCGCCGCCCATCACGATGGCGATCTGGGCACCGTGCCCGGCGGCATGGTAGGTTTGCCGGGCCAGGTGGATCACCGAGTCCATGGCAATCCCGCGCTCGCCGGGGCGGCAGAATCCCTCGCCCGAAATCTTCAACACCACGCGCCGCCGCGGGGCGCGGGGCGAGCCTTCCGTGGATGCGGACATGCCCTACTCCTCGCCGATTTTCCAGTGTACGTATCGCACGATCTTGATCCCGCCGGCTTGGGCCACCTTGCCCACCGTCCGCTTGTCGTCTTTGACAAAGGGCTGCTCGTTGAGGCAGCGCTCGGCATAGAAGTTGCGCAGCCGGCCCTCCACCATTTTCTCGATGATCTTCTCGGGCTTGCCTTCCCCGCGGGCGGCCTCGGCGAGAATCTCCCGCTCCTTGGCGACCAACTGCGGATCGAGCTCCTCCTTGGCCACCACCTGCGGCCGCATCGCGGCGATGTGCATGCAGATGTCCTTGGCCAACCCGGGGTTGTCGCCCTCGACCTCCACCAACACACCCACGCTGCCGTTGTGGTGGACATAGCCGCCGCAGCAGCCGTCGATCCGCACCATCCGGTTCAAGCGAAACACCTCGCGAATGCGGTTCACCAGGTCGTCGAACTGCTCGCGCAACGTCTTGGAACGGTCGCCGGGGGAAGACTGGTCCAGCAACTCCTCCGGCGTGGCCGCACCGGGACCGGTCGCCAGTTGCCGGGCCAGGTTGTCGGCCAGGGCGATGAACTCCTCGTTGCCGGCCACGGGGGACGATTCGCAGAGCAACTCGACCATCGCCCCGCAACCGGCCTCCGCGTTCAAGTACACGGAAACCCGGCCGGCCGACGTCTTCCGCCCGGCCCGCTTGCCCATGATCTTCTCGCCGGCCTTGCGCAGAAGCTCGATCGCTCCTTGCTCGTCGCCGCCGGCGTGTTGCAAGGCTCGTTTGCAGTCCATCATCGGCAGCCCGGTCTGCTCGCGGAGTGCCTTGACCGCCGCTGCGGTGATGTTCGCCATCAGAAAAACCTCCTCACGTCGTGTTCGTGTTATCATGTTCGCAATTGGGAACGGGCTGCACGGGGACAGAAAACAGCGACAGCAGGGCTTTCCTCGTCCCCCGCCTCCCGCTGGTAGCCTGGCTGCCAATCTCCCGATTGGAAACCGGCTCCGCCACGGCCGCCGGGCCCCCGCGTCGTGGATCAGACCGGGGCGGGCTCCGCGCTGCCCTCGGCGTGCTCCTGCTTCAACTGGCCCGCCGCGACCTTCCCCTCCAGCACGGCGTCGGCCAGAAGGCCGACAACCAACTCGATCGACCGGATGCTGTCGTCGTTGCCCGGAACGGGCAGGTCCACCTGGTCGGGGTCGCAGTCCGTATCGATCAAGGCCACCGTGGTGACGCCCAGCTTGCGGGCTTCCCGCACACAGTTCTTTTCCTTCCGCGGGTCGATCACCACCAGGCATTCGGGCAGCCGGTTCATGCTGCGGATGCCGTTGAGGTTGCGATACATTTTGCGATACTCGCGGTTCAGCGCCGATTGCATCTTTTTCGAGTAGGTGGCCAACTCTTCACTCTCGCGGATGTGCTCCAATTCTTCCAGCCGCGAGAGCCGGCTGCGGATCGTGCGGAAGTTGGTCAACGTGCCACCCAGCCAGCGGTCGCTCACGTAGGGCATTCCACACCGCGCGGCCTGCTGCTCGATCGTCTCCGACGCCTGCCGTTTCGTGCCCACAAAAAGCACCAGGCTGCCCGACCGGGACACCTGCTGCAGAAACTTCCGCGCCCGCAACAGACCGCGGATCGTCTCCCGCACGTCGATGATGTGGATCAGATTGCGGCGGCCGTAGATATACGGTCGCATTTTCGGGTTCCAGCGGCTGGAACGATGGCCGAAGTGGACGCCCGCCTCGATCAGTTGCTTGACCAGAACTGTCGCCAAAAGAAATCTCCTCGTGGCAAAAGGCACACCGGCAAATCCCCCCTTGTGATGGGGGGACCGGCGTTGGGGGGGAAACGATTCGGTCTGGGAACAACCACCACGCTGTCGAGCTGGACCGTTCAGCGCGACAAGTCCATCATGCTAGCAGTTTCAAGACTTAGGGTCAATCGGAGGGCGTCCCACCGGCGCTTGAATCCGCGCCGAAAAACACCACACCAACGCGCGTAATCCCTTTGATACAAACAACTTAGTGCCGCCGGAGCGACTCGAACGCTCACCCGGTTCCCCGGACCAGATCCTAAATCTGGCGTGTCTGCCGATTCCACCACGGCGGCCGGCCGGCTGGTGCGATGCAACCGGTGTTTTTCGCATTTTGCCGACATATCCGCCCCAATATACACCGGCTGCGGCGGGGCGAAAGTCTGGCCCGCCCCGAATCGATGCCCCCCGCCATGGGGAGAAGTCGCCGTAGGGCCGGCTGTGCCGGCCGGTTGCCGGGTTCCGCAGCGCCGGCCACGTTTCGGCCGGCACAGCCGGCCCTACGCGGTGCTCACCGCAGGTTACCCGCTCGGCGCGGGTCTCCCGACCCCGCCGAAATCCCTCCACGGCATGCCCCCCGCTACGACGCCTCCCGGCTATGCCGGTCGGTCATCAACTGCTCCAGCTCCACCCAGTCTTCCTTGGCACAGTCAAAACTGCTGGCCGGGCAGAGCGAGCAATCCCCCTTTCCCCCCTCCTCCGACCGCACCACGTGCAGCCGCCGGATGGCCACCGTCGTCTCCGTTCCCGAGGGATCGTACGAAACCGACCGCGAAATCGGCTCGTTTTCCACGGCGATCACCACGTACCACATCGTCCCCGCCTGATCCAGGCTCTGCCGGTTCAGCGCCCGCACGGTCGCCAGGGCCTGGGGGTAGTCCATCTCCTCGTGATCGGACTCCCCCTGGGCCTTCCAAACGCAATTGGGCACGTCCAGGGGAGATTGCGGCTCCCAGCCGGCCGGCCACCAGATCGCCGTTACCTTGTAGACCAGCGGCGTACAAAGCCTGGCGCCGGCCCAGGTTTGGCCCAGGCATCCCGGCTCGACGACCACCGCCCACCGGGGGCTCTTTTCCCGCCGGGCGGTTTCGTTGAAGTCGATCGCCTTTTTCACCGCGTCGAAGATTTCCTCTTCGGTGGCCAAAACCTCGAGCGGCGTGCCCGGCTGGGCCGGAACGTCGTCGGCGCGCTGGGGTTCCCACTGGGGAGGAAACTCGATGATTGAGACCTGGTATTTTGCCATGGGGCTCTCCGGCCGGGTCGATGAGCGGATCGTCCTTGCTATCGTATCCGTGGCTACCCCACGGGACAAGCCGGTTCGCCGTCGCCGCCGGTCCGTAAAACCATCGAAAAAGTCCCCCCGGCGCCCGGTGCCCGCGGTGCTTGACGCCTTCTGCCGGCTTCCCTAGACTTACCGCTGGCGCCACGATCGAATCGGGATCGGCGGGTCCGAGGGGTATCCTCGCGCTCCGCGCGGGGGCCGTCGCGGTCGCCCTGCGGTGCAAGAACCCTGTGGTGCCGGCTTTCGTTTGCAGGCTGTGGCTGTGTCCCAAGTATCGCACGGCGACCGGCTCGTACTCCTCCGAATCGACCGGCACCGCTCGACTCGTGCCCTTCACCTCGCGCAAAGGAGATCGAAGTATGGCAGTGCCGGGAACCATGGGCAAGATTCTCTTGGTGGATCTCACCAAACGCGAAATCTCCGTCGAAACACCCTCCGACGACCTCTACCTGAAGTACCTCGGCGGCTACGGGCTGGGGGCCTACTATCTCTATAAGCTCCAGCCGCCGCATGTCGACGCCTTGAGCCCTGAGGCCTATCTCGGCTTTTTCACCGGCCTGCTGACCGGCACCTCCTCAATCACCTCGAACCGCTATTTTGTCGTGGGCAAGAGTCCCAAAACGGGCACCTGGGGCGATGCCAACTCCGGCGGCACCTTCGGCCCCAAGATGAAAGCCGCCGGCTTCGACGCCGTGCTCTTCACCGGCAAGGCCGACAAACCGGTCTACCTCCTGCTCAACGACGGCCAGGCCGAGCTGGTCGACGCCGGCGACTGGTGGGGCATGGATACCAACGACCTGGAAGACGAGGCTGTCCGCCGCTACGGCAAAAAAGCGGGCGTCGCCTGCATCGGACCCCCGGGCCAGCGCCAAAGCCTGCTGGCCTGCGTTATCAACGACAAGGGCCGCGCCGCCGGGCGAAGCGGGCTGGGCGCCGTGATGGGCTCCAAGAACCTCAAGGCCATCGTCGCCGTGGGCGATCAGCAGATCGGCTCGGCCGACCCCGAAGGGATGAAAAAAGCCATCGCCGGCCATCGCGACTTTGCCAAGCAGCAGGGCTTCTTCGAGGTCCTCAGCCAGTACGGCACCGCCGGGCTGACAGCGGCCTCCACCGTCTCGGCCGACTGCCCCATCAAGAACTGGGCCGGCGTGCCCGACGATTTCCCCACCGCCGCCAAAATCAGCGACGACTCGGTGATGAGTATCCAACGCCGCAAGTACGCCTGCTGGCGGTGCCCCATCGGCTGCGGCGGCGAGACCGTCGTGGAAGAGGGCGCCAATGCCTCCCACACCCACAAGCCCGAGTACGAAACCCTGGGTGCCTTCGGCTCGATGTGCCTCAACGACGACCTGGCCTCGATCAACAAGTGCAACGAAATCTGCAACCGCCAGGGCCTGGACACGATCAGCACCGCCTGCACCGTCGCCTTCGCCATCGAATGCTACGAAAACGGCCTCATCACCGACGACCAGACCGGTGGGCTCCAGCTCAACTGGGGCAACGCCGACGCGATCGTGGAGATCACCCGCCAAATCGCCCACGGCACCGGCTTCGGCAAGGTGCTCGCCGACGGTACGAAAGTGGCCGCCCAACGGATCGGCAAGGGAGCGGAAAAATACGCCGTCCACGTCGCCGGCGAAGAGACCCCCATGCACGATCCGCGGCTCAACCCCGGCCTGGCCACCAGCTACAAAATGGACGCCACGCCCGGACGCCACACCCAGATGGGTTCCTGGACCGTGGAAGGCCAGTTCGCCCCTCCGGGCCTGGTCGACGTGCCCGACGATTTCGACAAGTACAAGTACGAAGGCAAGGGCCGAATCCACGCCACGGTGAGCAACGCCTACCACGCGGCCACGGCGGCCGGCGTCTGCATGTTCGGCTGGGTCAACGTGCGGCCCTCCTGTCTGACCGACTCGCTCACCTACACCACCGGCCGGACCTTCACCCAAGACGACGTGATCAAGATCGGCGCCCGCATCGCCACCCTGCGAATCGCCTTCAACTTGCGCGAGGGTTTTCGCAATGTCGACATCGACCTGCCGGGCCGCATGATCGGCAACCCGCCCCTGCAAAGCGGTCCCAACGCCGGCGTCTCCATCGACGTCGACGTGCAAACACGCGACTACTGCGCCGCCATGGGCTGGGATGCCGAAACCGGCGTCCCCACCAAGGATACGCTCGAAGACCTGGAACTCGACTTCGCGGTGGCCGATCTGCACGCCTGAGTTCGCCTTTTGTCCTTTGGCGGACCGCGTTGCCGTATGGTATCTTCGGTCAGGCCGGCGGCGGGGTCGGGGTCGGGAGACCCGCGCCGAACGTTTCATTCAGCACGCCCGCCCGCCGGCCAGCGACGCCTCCTGCTGCTCGAGTAACGCCTGCTGTTGGAGCGGCGGCAGGGCCTCTTCCAGCACCCCCTTGGCCTTGGGCCAGATCAGCAGCCCCTCCACCGCCATCCAGACCTGGAGCACCACCACCACGCCGCCGATGCTCAACAGCAGGTAGTTCTCTTTCACCAGCCAGCCGCTGTGGGCGTTGAACATCTGCCAGAGCATGGCCCAGGCCGGCATAATCATCAACAGCACCATCGGCCCCACCACGAACCAGACCGGCTTGGAGCGGCGCCACAGGTAGAACACGGTGACCATCAAGGCCAGCCCGGCCAAAAGCTGGTTGACCGCCCCGAACAGCGGCCAGAGGATCAGCCCGCCCGTGCCGATAGCGCCGCTGGGGCCGGGCATCATCGCCATCGCCCCCCCCAGCACCACGGCCAACAGGGTGGCCAGGTACTTGTTCTCCAACGGCTTGACCCGGGCCGTGACGGCCAGTTCCTGGATTACGTAGCGTTGTAGCCGGGTGGCCGTATCGAGGGTGGTGGCGGCAAAGCAGGCCACCAGCACGGCCATGATCGCTATCCCCAACTTGAGCGGCAAGCCGGCGGCGGCAAGAAAATTGGCCCCCCCCTCCACGAACGCACCGACCTTCTCCCCCAGGCCGAACGCCGCCCAGCCCTTGCTGGGGTCGTATCGCGCGTGCCAGGCATCGTGGCCGACCAGCGCCTGGCCATCCACCGTCGCCTGCCGGTAGGCATAGCCGCTGGCGCTCGTGTCGGCGACCCGCTCGAACTTGCCCATCCCCACTCCCGCGCAGCACGCCAGGATCACGATCACCGCCAGCGCACTTTCCAGCAGCATCGCCCCGTAGCCGACATACAGGGCGTCGGGCTCGCAGGCCACCTGCTTGCTGCTGGTGCCGCTGGAGACCAGGCAGTGGAAGCCGCTGATCGCCCCGCAGGCAACCGTAATGAACAGGAACGGAAGGATGGGCGGCGCGCCGGGCGGAATCTGCGACGCATCCACCATCGCCGGGGCGCTGCCGGCCAGGTCGGCCCGCCCGCTCAACCCGGCCACCGCCAATCCGGCCACCAGGATCACCAGCGCTACCAGCAATTGATGGCTGTTGACGAAGTCGCGAGGCTGCAGCAGCATCCAAACCGGCAGCACGGACGCCGCGAAGCAATAGACCAAGAGCACGATCGTCCAGACGATGACCGGATTGCCCCAGGCCGCCGGCAGCTCGACGGGAAACCAATAGGCACCCACGTAGACCGCCAGGTAAAGCAACACCAGCGCCAGCAGCGAAGGCACGAGGATGCCGCCGCCGCGGTTGTGCACCCAAAACCCCAAGGCGATGGCAATCGGCAAGGAAATCCATACGGAGAGCACCGACTCTGGATAAATCTTGAAGATCGAGGCAATCACCAGGCCGAAAATCGCCAGCACGATGGTCAGGGTGAAAAGAAGGATCAACAGGAACAGCACGCGGGCCCGGGGGGCAATGATCCGCCCGGCAATCTCGCCCACCGTCTGGCCTCGATTGCGAAGCGAAACCACCAGCGCGGAAAAATCATGCACGGCCCCGATAAAGATCGACCCGAACACCACCCACAACAGCGCCGGCAGCCACCCCCAGAAGACGGCGATGGCCGGCCCCACGATCGGCCCCGTGCCGGCAATGCTGGTGAAATGATGGCCGAAGATGATCTCTTTCCGCGTGGGCACGAAATCGACGTCGTCCCGAAGTTCCACGCTGGGCACGACCGCCTTGGAGTCGAGCGAAAAGATCCGCCGGGCAATCCAGCGGCCGTAGGTGTGGTAGGCAATGAGATAGCCGGCAAAGGACCCCAAGGCGATAAGAAGCGTGCTCATTGGTTCGACTCTCACCCGGTTTGGTATCTTTGGGACAACCGTCCACACCAGCGTTCGGCGCAGGTCTCTTGACCCCGTGGGTGGCACCGGTTCTTGAACCGGTGTGGCTGATGCCACAAGAGGTCAGTTCCGTAGGCCGGATCGTGATCCGGCCTACGTGCTCCACCCATCGAATAGGAACACCGCCCGAGCGCCGCCACCCGCGCACGAGCGGGGTCGCCAGACCCGCGCCGAACGCAACCTCTTGCCGGCTGCCGCCGACCCAGGTTCAAGAACCTGGGCCACCCATGCCGAACAGGAGACCCGCGCCGAACCGCAAAAATGGCCTGATCCTATCGACCATACCGTACCACCGGGTTTCGGGCAACCGCGCACCTTTCAGCGCCCCGACGGACCCCCTATAATCATTGAATTCTACGCTGGCGGATTCCCCCTGCCTACTCGCTTGGAAACGGAGGTGCTTGGGTGCCGGAAAAGGTCATCATCATCGGAAGCGGACCGGCGGGCTGGACGGCGGCCATCTACGCTGCCCGGGCCGAGCTGGCGCCGCTTGTGTTGGAAGGAGCGATCACCGAGGAAAACCGCCTCGCCGGGACGTTGCCGATGGGGCAGTTGGCACTGACCACCGAGGTGGAGAATTTCCCCGGTTTTCCCCGGGGCGACCTGCAAGCCTACCTCGACGATTCGATCGAGAAAAACCGCCGCATGGTGATGGCGCCCCACGCCAAGCAGGGCGTGAGCGGTCCGGAACTGGTCGAACTGATGCGCCAGCAAGCCCTCAATTTCGGCGCCCGCGTGGTGACCGACGACGTGGTCGACGTTGATTTCGATGTCCATCCCTTCCGGCTGGCGGCCTCCGCCGGCACCACCTACGAGACGCATTCGGTGATCGTGGCCACCGGCGCGCGGGCCAATTACCTGGGACTTGCCTCGGAAGAGCGATTCAAGAATCGGGGTGTCAGCGCGTGTGCCGTGTGCGACGGGGCCCTGCCCCGCTTTCGCAACCAACCGCTGATCGTGGTGGGGGGCGGTGATTCGGCCGTGGAAGAGGCCGACTTCCTGGCCAAGTTCGCTTCGACCGTGTACATCGTCCATCGCCGCGACCAGCTTCGCGCCTCGAAGATCATGGCCAAGCGAGCGATCGACCATCCCAAGATCGAAATCCTCTGGAACCGCGTGCTCGACGAGGTGCTGGGCAACGACACCGACGGCGTGACCGGTGCGCGGCTGGCAAGCACCGCCGGCGGGTCCCCCCTGGAAGTGAAGGCCACCGGCGTGTTCCTGGCCATCGGCCACACACCCAACACGGCATTCCTTCGCGACAAGCTGGAGATGAACGAAAAAGGCTACCTCAAGTGGACCACGCCGGCGAGGACCTACACCAGCGTGGAAGGAGTGTTCGCCGCCGGCGACGTGGCCGACGCCTACTACCGCCAGGCGATCACCGCCGCCGGCACCGGCTGCATGGCCGCGCTCGATGCCGAACGCTGGCTGGCTGCGCAGGGCATGTGATATTCGTGGGGTTACCGGGGCCATGACTGGCCGCGTGCGCTGGCCTACCGGGGCCATGACTGGCCGCGTGCGCTGGCCTACCGGGGCCATGACTGGCC
>CAYZWG010000057.1:0-6665 GCA_964481605.1 uncultured Planctomycetaceae bacterium | reverse complement strand
GCCCCGCTCGCCGGACGGTTAACGTGCAAGAAATACCATGAGCCAGCAACACGGCAAAATCGACGCGGATCGCCGGGCCATCGCCGCGGCCCACGCCAAGGGCGGCTGGGCCACCGTGCGGACCTACACTCGCCTCTCCGGGCCCGGCTGGCTGCAAAGCGCCTTGACCCTGGGCGGAGGCTCGCTGGCCAGCAGCCTCTTCCTCGGCGTGCTGGCCGGATTCAGCCTCCTCTGGCTCCAGCCGCTGGCGATGATCCTGGGCATCATCATGCTCAGTGCCATCGGCTACGTGGCGATGAGCACCCAGGAGCGACCCTTCCAGGCGATCAACCGCCACGTCAACCCCGTGCTCGGCTGGGGCTGGGCATTGGCCACCCTGCTGGCCAACATGGTCTGGTGCCTGCCGCAATACTCGTTGGCCAGCGGCGTCTTGCAGCAGAACCTCTTGCCCCGCCAGCTCGGCCCCGGCAGCTCGCTGGGCGGCAGCGTGGGAGGGTTCTTCGCCACCCACCTGCCGCTGGTGGTCCCCAGCGGCATGGACTCCGGCGACTTGGGCGGAAAAATCATCATCTCCGCGGCAATCCTGCTCGCCACGCTGCTGGTCACCTGGACCTACGATGCCGGTGGCTGGGGAACCCGACTCTACGAACTGTTGCTGAAGTTTGTGGTGGCGGGCATCGTCTTCTGTTTTTTCGGCGTGGTGGCGGTTCTCACGTGGCAAGGGGTCCTGGACTGGTCGGCCGTGCTGGCCGGTTTCGTGCCCGACTTCAGCAAGCTGGCGCAACCGGCCGACGGCTTCGGTTGGCTGTTGGACGCCGTGCCGGCCGAATATCGCCACACCTGGGTCCGGCTGATCGTGGCCGACCAGCGCGACGTGATGATTAGCGCGGCGGCCACCGCCGTGGGGATCAACATGACGTTCCTCTTGCCCTATTCGATCATCCGCCGCGGCTGGGGCAAGGAGTTTCGCGGCCTGGCGATCTTCGACCTTTCCACCGGCATGTTCATCCCCTTCGTGCTGGCGACCAGTTGCGTGATCATCGCCTCGGCGTCCCAGTTTCATCCTCGCCAGGCGGTCGAGGCCGACCTGTTGGCCGCCACCGCCGGGCCGCTGCCCGAGTTGCCCTCCAGCCAGGTCGAGAAATACACCGCCCGGCGGCTGGAAGACAAGATCGGCCCCGAGGCGTTCGCTCGACTTTTGCCCGAGGAAATCGCCGCCCGGGCCGAGCCGCTCACCCGGGCCGAGATTCTGCTGGGCTCCCACCTCCAACGCAAGGACGCCTTCGCCCTGGCCGAGTCGCTGGCTCCGCTGACCGGCCGCACGGTGGCCAACGTGGTTTTCGGCATCGGTGTCGTGGGCATGACCCTCTCCAGCATTACCCTCTTGATGCTTATCTCCGGCTTCGTGATTTGCGAGATGCTCGGCCTGCCGCCCACCGGTTGGCCCAACCGGCTAGGCACCCTGGCCGCGGCCACGGGCGTGCTCGGCCCCTTCCTCTGGTCGGGCGAGGCCCGCTTCTGGCTGGCCGTCCCCACCTCCGTGTTCTGCTTCACCCTTTTGCCCTTCGCCTACGTGACGTTCTGCCTGATGATGAACTCGGAAAGCCTGCTGGGCGACCAGATGCCCCGTGGCCTGAAACGGGCGGGCTGGAACGTGGGGATGGGTATTTCCGCCTTCGTCGCCACGGCGGCCGCCGTCTACATGGTCTACGTCAAGACCCACGACGCCCTGCTGGAAAAGTTCCACGTCGACTATGGCGGCTTCGTCGGCCTGGGCGCCGTGGCGGCCATCGTGCTCTTGATCCTCTTCGTCCACTTTGCCTTTCCGCGAAAGAACACCGGCCACCAGGCCCCACGGGGGGAATCGCCGTGACCAGCATCTCCGTCCACCAGGCCCGCCAGCCTGACGCCGTGGGCCAGACCGTCTTGCTGCGGGGCTGGGTCCGCACCCGCCGCGACTCCAAGGCCGGCTTCAGCTTCCTCGAGCTCAACGACGGTTCCTCTCTGGGCAATATCCAGGTGATCGCCGATGCCGGCCTGGAAAACTACCAGAGCGAAGTCCGCCGCCTCTCGCCCGGCTGCTCGGTGAGTGTCAGCGGGCTGGTCCGCCGATCGCCCGGCAAGGGCCAGGCCACCGAAGTCCAGGCCGAGAAGATCGAAGTCCACGGCTGGGCCGACGTGGAAACCTATCCCCTGCAAAAGAAACGCCATTCCTTCGAGTTTCTTCGCACGATCGCCCATCTGCGGCCGCGCACCAACACCTTTGGGGCCGTCGCCCGGGTGCGCAACTGCGTCTCTCGCTCGATCCACCAATTCTTCCAGGAGGAGCATTTCCTCTACGTCCACACTCCCATTATTACCGCCAGCGACTGCGAAGGCGCGGGCGAGATGTTCCGCGTCACCACGCTCAACCTGGAAAACCCGCCCCGCGTCGAGGGCCGCGTCGACTTCGCCCAGGACTTCTTCGATCGCCCCAGCTACCTCACCGTGAGCGGGCAACTGGAAGCGGAAATCTTCGCCTCCGCCCTGGGCAAGGTCTACACTTTCGGCCCCACCTTCCGGGCGGAAAACTCCCATACCTCGCGCCACCTCTCCGAGTTTTGGATGATCGAGCCGGAAATGGCCTTCTTCGATCTCCACGACGACATGGACCTGGCCGAGCGATTCCTCAAGCGAATCTTCCGCGACGTGCTGGAAAAATGTCCCCAGGACATGGAGTTTTTCAACCTTCGGATCGACAACACCACGCTGGAAACCCTGCAAGCGATCGTCCAGAGCGATTTCGCGCGAATCACCTATACCGAGGCGGTCAAGATTCTGGAAGGCTCGGGCGAGAAGTTCGAGTTTCCGGTCGCCTGGGGCAGCGACCTCCAATCGGAACACGAGCGCTACCTGAGCGAAAAGCACTTTCGGCGGCCGGTCATCCTTACCGACTACCCCCGCTCGATCAAGCCCTTCTACATGCGGCTGGGCGACGACGGCCGCACCGTCCGGGCGATGGACGTGCTGGTGCCCAAGGTGGGCGAGATCATCGGCGGCAGCCAGCGGGAGGAGCGGCTCGACGTGCTCGCCCAGCGGATGGCCGAGCAGGACCTCGACGCGGAAACCTACTGGTGGTATCTCGACCTCCGCCGCTACGGCACGGTGCCCCACGCCGGCTTCGGACTGGGGCTGGAACGCGTCATCCAGTTCATCACCGGGATGGCCAACATCCGCGACGTGATCCCCTTTCCTCGCACGCCGGGAAGCGTGGAATTCTGACGCCCTCGGGCGCGTCGCTTGCCCGCTTTTTTCCCCTTCACTGATAGAGCCGTGATTTACTTGTACGTGGTCACTGCCGCTGCGTTGTTGATTTCGCTGGCGGCCAGTCGAGCGAAAACGCTTGCCGCGGTCGCGCTGGCGGCCAGGCGGCTGCTGCGCATCCTCCCGGCGTTTGCCACGATGATGGTGTTGTTCAGCGTGACGATTACCTTGTTGCCCCGGGAGGTAATCGCCGGGTTGATCGGCCGGCAGAGCGGCTGGCTGGGCGTGGTGATTGCCGCCGGAGTAGGGTCCCTCGTGTTCATGCCCGGGTTCATCGCCTTTCCGCTCAGCGGCGCGCTGGCCCGGCAAGGCATTCCCTACACGGTGCTGGCCGCCTTCACCACCACGCTGATGATGGTGGGCATCCTCACCTATCCGCTGGAACGCCAGTATTTCGGCCGATCCGTCACCCTCATTCGCAACGCGATCAGCTTCCTCATCGCCTTGATCGTGGCCGTGGCAATCGGCCTGGTCTTTGGGGAGCTGGGCAGATGACAAACAAAGGCCGGCAATTCGCCCAACTTGCCTTGGCCGTCGGTTTCGGCCTGTTCGTGGCAGCTTCCTTTCCGCTCCACTTCCCGCCCGGCCAACAAATGGGCCGAACGTTCGGGTCGACCGTCCTCACCATGCTTGGCCTGCTGCCATGCGCATTCGTGTTGATCGCGCTGTTCGATGTCTGGGTAAAACGGAAAAGCATCGAACGGCACTTCGGCCACGGTTCCGGTCTGCGGGGATATGCCGCCAGTGTGCTGCTGGCCGGCATGACCGTGGGCGGGTTGTATGTGGCCATTCCGGTGGCCTGTTCCCTGGCAAACAAGGGGGCCAGGCTGAGCGTGGTCCTGGCCTATGTGGGGTTCGCCGGCGTCTGCCGGATTCCCATGACCATGTTCGAGGCGTCTTTCATGGGCTGGCTATTCACGGCGGTCCGCCTGGCCGTATCGATCCCCCTGGTGATCCTCACCTCCGAACTCCTCGGCAGGGCTCTCCAGCGGCGAGGATACCGCGTCAGCCAATAGCAGAAGAGGGCACGGCCGCGCATGGGGCGCAGCGGTTGTTTCCCAGGTAGGCCGGATCACGATCCGGCAAGAGACCCGTGGCAATTTGTCCCCGATCGGAAATCTTGCCCGGAAAATGCCGGATCACGATCCGGCCTACTCGCTCCCCTTGGTGGAAAGCGAGATGGAGAGATGGTATTTTGTGGGGTAGTTTCCGCGTGGGAAGATTCTTCCCGCCCGCTGCTTGTTTCCCGGCCACACGAAACAGGAGACCCGCCATGGCCAACACGAACCGCCGCCAATTCCTCCAAACCTCGGCCGCGCTGGGGACATCGGTGATCGCCGCGCCGGCGCTGGCCCAGGACCGCAAGAGCCCCAACGGCCAGCTTCGCGTGGGCTTGCTGGGGCTGGGTGGCCGGATGCGCTCCCACGTGGCCGCACTGGCCGAGATGGCCTCCGACAACGTCCAGATGGTGGCCGCCTGCGATTGCGACCAGAAGAAGCTCGACCGGGTGAACAAGCTCTACCCCCAGTTGGAAAACCTCAAACTGACCACCTACGACGACATGCGGAAGATGTTCGACGATCCGTCGGTCGACGCCGTGAGCATCGCCCTGGGCGACCGCTGGCACTCGCTGGCCACGATTTTCGCCTGCCAGGCCGGCAAGGACGTCTACGTGGAGAAACCCAGCACGCACAACCTGTTCGAGGGCCGACAGATGGTCGCCGCCGCCGGGAAATACAAGCGGATGGTGCAACACGGCACCCAAAACCGCTCCAGCCCTAATATCATGGAGGGCATTCAGAAACTCAAGGAAGGCGTGATCGGCGATCTCTACATGGCCCGCGGGCTGGACTACAAGCTGCGCGGCAACCTGGGCACAATCAAACCGAGCAAGGTGCCCGACGGTTTGGACTGGGACAAGTGGCTGGGGCCCAAGCCAATGCGGCCTTACAGCAAGTTCTGGCACCGTCGCTGGTACTGGATACTGGAGCTTGCCAACGGTTGCTTTGCCAACCAGGCAGTGCATGAGTTCGACATCCTCCGCTGGGGCCTGGGGCTGGAGGGGCATCCCACCTTCGTCACGGCCACCGGCGGCAAGTACGTCCACGTGGACGACCGCACCTCGCCCACCCACGTGGCCATCGCCTACCAGTTTCCCGGCAACAAGCCGATGGTCACCTACGAGCATCGCTCCTGGTACACCACCAGCGAAGCGGGCTTTCGCGACAAGTACCCCTTCGTGCAGCCCGGCTACCCGGTGGGCACGATCTTCTTCGGCACCAAGGGGACGATGATCTTTCCCGACTATTCGAGCTACCACACGTTTCTGGGGCCCAAGTGCGAGCCCGGTCCCAGCAAGCAGGAAGAAGGCCACCCGATGGCCGATTTACCCCACTTCCAGAACTGGGTCAAGGCGATCCGCAGCCGCAACCGCGAACAGCTCAACGCCGACATCAGCCAGGGCCACAAGTCGATGGTGTTCTGCCTGCTGGCGCGAACCGCCTACCAGGTGGGCCGGCCGTTGAAGTTCGATCCGGCCACGGAAAAGGTCATCGGCGACGACGAGGCCGATCGGATGCTCAACGAGCCCGAGTACCGCAAGCCCTACGTGGTGCCGAAGGAGGTGTGACCAGCCGCCGGAGCGCGGCGTGCCGTCCGCATGGCCTTGAGAATGAGGAGCCGTCCCTTGCCGTGGCTCGCGCCTTCCCCTCCGCCCCACGCGAAACTACCGTGCGCGATCTGGACGAACTATTCCGGGCCTTGGCCAAGAGCCGCTTTCGCAGCCGCCAGCGGTTGGATCGCAAGGATCGCGCCTACCTCCAGTCGAAATCGCTCTCCGTTCTGCTGGAACACGCGGACCGGTTTGTACGCCGGCGGCTGGCGCCGGCAGACCCGACCGGCGACGGGCGGCAGACTCCCATGCGGGGCCATCCGGTGTTCGTCGCGCAACACGCCACGGCCACCTGCTGCCGGGGCTGCCTGGCCCGCTGGCACAAGATCGCCGCGCACCGGCCGCTGACCGATCCCCAGATCGTTTACGTGCTCGCGGTGATTCGCCGCTGGCTGATCGAGCAGGGGGCCGAGGAAAAACCGCTGCCCCTGTTCCCCGAACAGCTCCGCCCCGGACGAGACGGACGCAGGTGGCCCCGATAGCTCTGCTATCGGGGAGCCGCAGCGCCGTAGGCCGGATCGCGATCCGGCACCGTGGCCCCGGCTCCCACGCCGGACATTGCCCCGGCGACGCCGGATCACGATCCGGCCTACCCGCTCTTGCAGCTACGCCGCCCTGATAGGCGAGATCCCAGGGCCTGGGGTGACGAAAATCTCTGCTATTGATGAAAGCCGTTCATCCCGTTTTTGTT
>CAYZWG010000056.1:12961-19117 GCA_964481605.1 uncultured Planctomycetaceae bacterium | reverse complement strand
CCGGGGGGGGGCGCTACGAGAGGACCAGCTTTTTTTCCTTGGGGTCGACCCGCACCACCTTGCTCTGGCGATGGCTGATGATGCCGGCGCTCAACGGAGCTTGAACACGGACGGCCGCCGCGATGGGACTGAACGGCTGCCGGCGGGTCTTCACGCATTCCAGCAGGTTGCGCCAAAGCTTGCCCGTGTCTCCCATCCCGTTCCACTTGAGGATGATCTCGTCCTTTTCCTTGTTCGTCTTGGGGTCGATGGGCACGATGCGGATGCCGTCCTTGGTGAGAATGATGATCCCGTTGGTGCCGCGAATCTTGGTCTCGATGCCGGTATAGTTGGAGAGCGAGTTCATCATCACGATGCTGGGTCCGTCCGGGTAATCGGCGATGATGTTGCACTGGTCGGGGACCTCGCGATCGTACTGGAAAACGCCGCCGCCGCCGAACACCCGCTGGGGATAATCCAGATCCAAGAGGCAGAAGACGGGCGTGAAGGGGTGGACCAACAGGTCGGTGGCCGGCCCGCCGGCGTAGTCCCAGTAGAGCCGCCACTGGAAGAACCGCGAGACGGAGAACTCGACCTTGGGGGCGTCGCCCAGAAAGCGGTCCCAATCGAGATCCGGCCCCGGCTTGGCGTGGGGGTCGGGGATATTCATGCGTTCACCCCAATCGCCGCGGCGGAAATAGCCCACCTGGGCATGCACCACCTTGCCGATCACGCCGTCCTTGATCATCTTCGAGACGGTGGCGTAATTCTCGTCGGCCATGTATTGCGTGCCCACCTGGACGATCCGGCCGTGGTCCTCGGCCGCCTTCTCCACCATCTTGGCCATCTCGAACTGCGACCAGTGCGTGAGCGGCTTTTCGCAGTAGACGTCCTTGCCCGCCTCGACCGCGTCGATCGCCTGGGGGGCGTGATGCCGGTCGGGAGTGGCGATGCAAACCACGTCCACGCGGGGGTCTTGCAGCAGCTCCTCGTGGGCCCGGTACATCTTCACCCCGCCGCACTTCTTCGAGGCGGCCTCCAGCCGGGGCCGATAGACGTCGCAGACCGCCACCGGCTGGGCAATCCCCTCCTTCTTCAAGCCGTTGACAATCCCCATGTGCGTCTGGCTTCGCCCACCGGTGCCGATGAATCCCACGCCGATCCGCCCCGCCGCGCCCTTGGCCTCCTCGGCCAGGATCGACACCCGGGGCGCCGCATAGGCCGCGGCCAGGCCCACGGCCGTCCCGGCGGTACCCATGAACTGGCGGCGGTTGGGTTCGCTTTCGGCAGCGTGTTCGCTTCTCTCGGTCATGGCACAGGTCCTCGATGACGTGCTAACACGGTGGCCCACGGGGTCCAGGGTAACGGCGGGGATGGGCCGCGTCAACCAAACGGCGATGGGCACCCCGCGGGCCTATTCTTCCGGGCGATTCCGCCGGCGGGTATACTGCCTGGGTGGGTTGCGTTCGCCTTTCACTCTTGCCCAGGAGAATGGCCATGGACCGCCGCAATTTTCTTCGAGCCAGCGCGGCCGGGCTGGCGCTGTCGGGCGCCGGCAGCCATGCCGCGGGGGCCGCGGAGCGGAAACCGAAACGGGTCGGCCTGATCGGCTGCGGCTGGTACGGCAAGTGCGACCTGCTCCGCTTGATCCAGGTGGCGCCGGTCGAGGTGGTGTCGCTCTGCGACGTCGATCGCCGGATGCTCGCCCAGGCCGCCGAGATCGTGGCCGGCCGCCAGGCGTCGAAAAAGAAACCGCGCACCTGGGACGACTATCGCAAGATGCTCGCCGAGAAGGACCTCGACCTGGTCCTCATCGCCACGCCCGACCATTGGCATGCCCTGACCATGATCGCCGCCGTCCAGGCGGGGGCCGACGTCTACGTGCAGAAGCCCACCGGTGTGGACGTGGTCGAGAGCGAGGCCATGCTCGCCGCGGCTCGCAAGCACGGGCGCGTGGTGCAGGTGGGCACGCAGCGGCGGAGCACGCCCCACATCATCGAGGCCCGCGATACGATCGTGCGAGAGGGCAAGCTGGGCCGGGTCGGCCTGGTGGAAACCTACTGCTACTACCAGATGCGGGCCCGGGGCAATCCGCCCGACACGGACCCGCCGGAGTACCTCGATTACGAGATGTGGACCGGGCCGGCCCCCATGCGACCGTACAATGCCTGGATCCACCCCGGTCGCTGGCGGTCGTTCATGGAATACGGCAACGGGATCATCGGCGACATGGGCGTCCACATGTTCGACATGGTCCGCTGGATGCTCGGGCTGGGCTGGCCCAAGCGGATTGCTTCCAGCGGCGGCATCCTGGTCCAGAAGGAGAGCAAGGCCAACATCTCCGACACCCAGACCGCCACCTTCGACTACGACGACCTTTCCGTGGTTTGGCAGCATCGCACCTGGGGCCGGCCGCCCGACCCGAAGTATCCCTGGGGAGCCACTCTCTACGGCGACAAGGGGACGTTGAAGGTGAGCGTCTACGGCTACGACTTCCTTCCCCAGGGCAAGGGCCAGCCGGTTCATCGCGACGTGACCTACGAACTGGAGCAATATCCGGAGGACAAGACGGAGAAGAGGTTGGAGCGTCATGTGGCGCCGGCGATCCGTGGGCACATGCGGGACCTGTTGGCGGCGATCGAATCGCGTGGCAGGCCGGTGGCCGATATTGAAGAAGGCCACATCTCCAGCGCCAGTTGCATCATGGCCAACATCGCGCTCGACTTGGGCCGCACGCTCACCTGGGACGCGGCCGGCGGGCAGGTGGTGGGCGACGAAGAGGCCAACCGCCGGCTACGCCGGCCGTACCGCCGGCCGTGGGTGCATCCCCAGGCGGAAAGGGTCTGACGCGCCGCCGATCAGCCCCGTAGGGCCGGCTGTGCCGGAAAGTCGGGAGGGCGAGGCTCCTGCTCCCGCCGGGAAATCAGGGTGAATGCCGCCCCCGCGGCTCGGCAGGAGCCTCGCCCTCCCGGTGCGCACGAATATTGCCTTTTCGCAACGGAAACCAATGAGAATCAGCAACCGAAGATAATTGTGATTTCCTTGCAGGGAGAGATGATGACTCGACCGATTTCTTGCGCTTTTTGGGCGTCGGCTTGCCTGGCCGTTTTTGCGGCCCGGGCGGGCGCCGCCGACTGGCCCACCTATCGCGGCGACGCCGCCCGCAGCGGCTATACGGCCGAGGCGCTTCCGGCCGAGTTGTCGCTCCGCTGGACTTACCGTCCGTCGCATCGGCCCCAGCCCGCCTGGTCGGGCCGCGACACGCGGATGCCCTTCGACCGGGCTTACCATCCCGTGGTGGCCGACGGGTTGCTCTTCTTCGGCGGCTCGGCCGACGACAAGGTTTACGCCTTGGACGCCGCCGGCGGCACCCAGCGGTGGACCTTTTTCACCGCCGCCCCGGTTCGTTTTCCGCCCACGGTCTCTGACGGCCGGGTGTTCGCCTGCAGCGACGACGGTTTTCTCTATTGCCTGGCGGCCGGGGACGGCCGGCTGCTGTGGAAACTTCGCGGCGGACCGGCCGACGACGTGATGCTGGGCAACGGTCGGGTCGTCTCCCGCTGGCCTGCCCGGGGCGCCCCCGTGGTGGCCGACGGCGTGGTCTACTTCGGTGCCGGCATCTGGCCTTCGGAAGGCATTTACCTTTACGCGCTGGACGCGGCCAGCGGCAAGGTGCTCTGGTGCAACGATCGCTGCGGGCGGCTCTCCATGCCCCAGCCGCACCCCACCGCGATTGCCACCAGCGGCGTCTCGGCGCAGGGGCACCTGGTCGTCGCCGGCGACCTGCTGCTGGTGCCCACCGGGCGTGCCGTGCCCGCCGCCTTTCGCCGCGGTGACGGGAAACTGGTCTACTTCCACCTGCAAGAGAACACCCGCTACGGCGGAGCGACGATCCTGGCCGCGGGAGACCACTTCTTCAACGGCGGCGCCGCCTTCGATCTGGCCACGGGAGCCCGAAGCTCCGTGCTGCCAGGGCTTTCACCCCTGGTGACCGCTTCGCCGGCCCAGGGTTTGATCCACTGGCAGGCCGGCAAGGTGCAAGCGCTGGACTGGAAAGTGGTGGCGGTGACGGATCGAAAGGGCAACACCACCAGCGCCACCGGCCTGGCGGAAGCCTGGTCGACGCCGGCGCCCTACGGCGGCACGTCGTTGGTGGTGGCGGGCAAGACGGCCGTCTCCGCGGGGCGCGGCGCCAAGGGACATGGCGTGGAGCAATACGGCGTGTGCGTGGTGGATTTGGCCGCCCGGCAGGCCGGCTGGTCGGCGGGCGTGGACGCGCTGCCCCGGGGTCTGGCGGTGGCGGGCGGCCGCCTCTACGTGGCCACCGAGAAGGGAACGATCTATTGCTTCGACGCCAGCGCCGCCGCCACGCCTTCCACCATCGAACATCGGCCGGAGGCCGGCGCCTACTCCGAGCTGGGCCCCTTCCAGGCGGCCGCCGAGGAAATCCTTCGCCAAAGCGGGCTCAGCGAAGGCTATTGCCTCGACCTGGGCTGCGGCGACGGCGCCTTGGCCTATTGCCTGGCCCGGCAGAGCAAGCTGCACGTGGTGGCCATCGATCCCGATCCGAAAAACGTCGCCCTCGCCCGGCGCCGGCTCGACGCGGCAGGGCTGTACGGCGTGCGCGTCTCCGTCCGCCAAGGCGATCCAACCCGGACGCCCTTTCCCGACTACCTTGCCGACCTGGTCGTGTCGGGCCGCTCGGTCACCGGCCCGACCGCGGCCGAACTCCAGCGGGAGGCCGGCCGTATCGCCAGGCCTTACGGCGGCGTGACCATGACCGGCCGCCCCGGCGCGATGCGCAAGACGATCCGGGGCCCGCTGGAAGGTGCCGGAACATGGACCCACCAATACTGCGACCCGGCCAACACGAACTGCTCGGCGGACACGCTGGTCCATGGCCCGCTGGGGATGCTCTGGTTCACCGATTTCGGCTTGACCATGCCCAGCCGGCACGGCCGCGGTCGGGCGCCCCTGTTTCTCGACGGCCGGTTGTTCATCGAGGGAAGGGACGCCGTGCTGTGCGTGGATGCCTATAACGGCCACAAGCTGTGGGAATACCCCCTGCCGGGCGTTCAGCAGGTCTTCGACGGCGACCACCTGATGGGCGTGTCGGGAACGGGCAGCAATATGTGCGTCGGTCCGGCCGGGCTGTTCATCCACGACGGAGCCCGGTGCCTTCGCCTCGACCCGGCCAGCGGCACCCTGCTGGCCACGTTCGAGGCCCCCCGTCAGCCCGACGGGGCGCCCGGAACCTGGGGGGTGATCGCCTGCCAGGGCGAGACGCTTTTCGGCACGCTGGCCAACACGGAGCACCTGGTCACGTATCGCTACCAGAAAGGCGACATGCGCAGGCAGTATACGGAGTCGATGCTGCTTTTTGCCATGGACGCCGGCACGGGGCGGCTCAAGTGGAGCTATCGCCCCCAGCACTCGATCCGCCACAACGCCATCGCCATAGGCGGCGGCCGCGTCCACCTGATCGACCGGGCCATCGCCCTGGGCGACCGGCATCGGGAATCGCGCCGCGGCGTGCCCGATGCCGACGACGTGCATCCCGACGGCACGCTGGTGGCGCTGGATGCGGCCTCGGGCGATGTCCTTTGGCGCTCGGGGGGCGCCTACGGCACCGTGCTGGCCCTCAGCTCGCAATACGAAACCCTGCTGATGTGTTACCAGAACTGGCGATTCAAGCTGGCTTCGGAACGGGGAGGGCGAATGGCGGCCTTCGATGCCGCCAGCGGCCGGCGACGGTGGGACATCAAGGCCGATTACCTCACGCGGCCGCTGATCAACGATCGCACCATTTATCTGCAGCCTGGGGCATGGGACCTGCTGACCGGCCGGAAAAAGGACTTCACCTGGAGCCGTTCCTACGGCTGCGGCATCCCGGCGGGCTCGAAACGGATGATGGTCTACCGCTCCGCCACGCTGGGCTACCTCGATCTGGAGTGCGACCACGGCACGGAAAACTATGGCGGCATCCGCCCGGGGTGCTGGATCAACACGCTGCCGGCCGGGGGCCTGGTGCTGATGCCCGACGCCACCGACCGCTGCACGTGCAGCTATCTGAACAAGGCCTCGGTGGCGCTGGTGCCTTACGAAGCTTCCAAGCGCCCCCTGGTTCCCAAGCTCCAACGCCCCCTGGTTCCCAAGCTCCGGCTTGGGAACCCGTAG
>CAYZWG010000056.1:0-12861 GCA_964481605.1 uncultured Planctomycetaceae bacterium | reverse complement strand
GCTTGGGAACCCGTAGTGATCGCCGCGCTAGACCTCTCCTCCCTCCTCGGTAAAGTAGCTCTGCGTCCCTTTTGCCTCGATCGCTTTCCCGATCCGGTTCAGGGCATGGACATAGGCGGCGGTGCGCATGTCGATTTCGCGGTTCTCGTGGATGTTGTAAACGGTCTCGAACTCGCGTCTCATGATCGCCTCCAGCCGCTGGCGCACTTCACCCAGCGTCCAGTAGAAACCCTGGCGGTTCTGCGTCCACTCGAAATAGCTCACCGTGACGCCGCCCGCGTTGGCCAGGATGTCGGGCACCACGAGGGTTCCTCGATGGGCCAGAATGGCGTCCGCCTCGCTGGTTGTCGGCCCGTTGGCCAACTCGACGATCACGGGGGCTTTCACCCTCTCGGCGTTCTCGACCGTAATCTGGTTTTCCAGCGCCGCAGGAACCAGCAGGTCGACGTCCAGCTCGAGCAGTTCGGCGTTGCTGATCGTGTCGGCCTTGACCAGTTCGCAGACCGAACCCTCGCAATAGACGGCTTTCAGTTGCCGCGATTCGTTCTTGAAGCGGATCAGGCTGGGAACATCGAAACCCTGGGGGCGGTAGATTCCGCCCCGCGAGTCGCTCACGGCGACGACCCGGTAGCCGTCGGCGGCCAGCAGCCGGCCGATGGCCTGGCCCGCGTTGCCGAAGCCCTGGATGGCGACGCGCATGCCGGGCGGCTTCCAGCCTCGGCGCGCTTCGAGTTCCTTCACGCAGTAGTATCCGCCGCGGCCGGTGGCGTCGTCGCGGCCCAGGCTGCCTCCCAGGGGAATCGGTTTGCCGGTGATCACCGCGGGGCTGTGGCGGCGAACGATTTTGGAGTACTCGTCCATCATCCAGCCCATGATCTTGGCGTTGGTGTAGACGTCGGGGGCGGGGATATCCGCGTCGGGACCGATGAAGTCGGCCATCTGGCGGATGAACCCGCGGGAAAGCCGCTCCAGCTCCAGCCGCGACAGCTCCTTGGGATTGACGGTCACGCCGCCCTTGGCGCCGCCATAGGGGATTCCCACCACGGCGCACTTGCAAGTCATCCAGAAGGCGAGGGCCTTGACTTCGTCCAGATCGACCTGGGGGTGGTAGCGGAGGCCGCCCTTGGTGGGCCCCCGCGTGTCGTTGTGGCGGACACGATAGCCGTCGAAAATCCGCAGCGACCCGTCGTCCATCCGCACCGGGATGGAGACCTGCATGATGGCCTTGGGGTGTTTCAGCCTTTGCACCGCCTCTTCGTCGATGCCGGCGTACTCGAAGGCGTGATCCAGCCGTTTGATGGCGTCGCGAAAGACGTCGCCGGTTTGCGAATCGGTCATCATCCGTCTCCGTGGTCTGGAGTGCAAGAAAACTGCGAATTGCTCCGAGCTGCCGCCAAGATGATCCCCGCCAGCGTCAGATGCGGTTGGTAGCGGGCCGTGGGACCAAAAAGCCGGGCCACCACCTCACCGGCGCCGCCGGTGAGGAAAACCTCGGGCTGGGCCGAAACCTCTTCCGCCAGCCGGCCGATCAACTCGCGAACCCCGCCCACGGCGCCCCAATAGAGCCCGGCCCGCATGGCCGGCTCCGTTGCCCCGCCCAGCGCGGGCGGCGGCTGCTGCAATTCGCTCATGCGGATCTCGGGCAAGAGGTCGGTGAACTCGTGCAGCGCCCGGGCGCTGATGGCGATGCCCGGCAGGATGGCCCCGCCCAGAAACGCACCCTCCGTCGAGACCAGATCGACGGTAATCGCCGTGCCCAGATCGACGATCACCGCCGCGCGACGGGGGTGCCGCAGCCGATTGGCGGCCACCGCGGCCAGCAGCCGGTCGATGCCCACCATGTCGGGCCGCTCCAAGGCCACTTCCAGCGGCAAATCGCCGGCGGCCAGGAGCGTCACCGGGTCCTCGCTCCGGTGCCGGCGCAGCCAGTCGACCAACCGCGTCGTGGCCGGCCGATTGACGCTGCCGATCCACCAGCAAAGCGGCTGGTCCGCCGCCGGCAGCCACCCCGCCAAGGGATTCAGGTCGGTGGCGTCGCCGGCCAGCGACCACCAGCGCCGCGGCTGGGGCAATCCCGGCGTCGCTGAGGATCGGAAAAGCCCCAGCTTGATCCGGTTGTTGCCGATGTCGACTGCCACCAGTGGCGAACCTGTCCGCTCTGCCATTGCTCGAACGTCTGGATTGTTGCCCGCAAGTCTGCAAGAATCATACCCGAAAGGCGAGCAAATCGACCAGTACGTTGGTGGCAATCCCACCAGAAACCCCCCCCTTGGCCAACCGACCCCAACTCGAAGTGGTTCCCCTCACTCCGCCGGGCCGAGGCGCCGTGGCGTCGCTGGTGGTCCAGGGCCCGGGCGCCGTGCAGGTGGTCTCCGCCCGATTCCAGGCCAAGAATGGCCGGCCGCTGGACGCCACTGGGCCGGACCGGCCGGCTTTTGGACATTTCTGTTTCGGCCGGGGGGTTGCCGAAGAGGTCGTTGTCTGCCGCCGGGATGACGAATCGGTCGAGTTGCACTGCCACGGCGGCCACGCCGCGATGGGCCACATCCTCGACACCCTGGTTCAGGCCGGAGCACGGCCCTCAACTTGGCAACACTGGGTGGCCCGGCAACACACCGATCCGCTGACGGCCGACGCCCGCATCGCGCTGGCCGGTGCCCGCACCGAACGAACCGCCGGCCTGCTGCTCGATCAGTTCCACGGGGCGCTCCGCCGGGCCGTGGAGGCGATTCTGCGGCTGTTGGCCGAAAACGATCGGGCGGCCGCCGGCGATCGGCTCAACCGCCTGCTCTGCCGGGCCGAATTGGGCCGGCATTTGACCAAGCCCTGGCGGGTCGTGCTGGCCGGCCCCGCCAACGTGGGCAAGAGCAGCCTGACCAACGCCCTGCTCGGCTACCGCCGGGCGATTGTCCACCACGCGCCCGGTACCACCCGCGACGTCGTCTCCGACACCACGGCTTTCGACGGCTGGCCGGTCCGGCTGGCCGACACGGCCGGCCTGCGGGACAACCGCCGGGGGCTCGAAGCCAACGGGATCGAGCGGGCCGAGGAGCAGGCCCGCAGCGCCGACCTGTTGCTGCTGGTGTTCGACTCCAGCCAGCCGTGGTCGCCGGCCGATGCGGCCCTCGCCGATCGTTTTCCAGGGGCGCTGGTTGTCCACAACAAGTCGGATTTGCCGCCCCGCAGCGTCTCGCGGCGTCCGCCCGGCCTGTCGACCAGTGCACTGCTGGGGGAGGGGGTCGGGGAACTGATCGAGGCCATCGCCGGCCGGCTGGTTCCTCGGCCTCCGGAGGTGGGCGAGGCCGTTCCGCTGACCGAGGCACAGGTCGCATCCCTGCGGGCCGCCGCCGAGTCGCTTCGCGGCGACGATCTCCGGCAGGCCGCCGCGCGGCTCCGTGGGCTGATTTCCGGCCGGCCCCACTGACCCGGTGCTTTCACTGCCGGCCTTGCGATCGCGGCGTTTTGCGCTTGGCAATCGGCGGTTGTGGCACCGCCCGCCGTGGGGCGGGCGACTTTTCCGTCCCCTTTTGCGAAAAATCGGGCGAAAAAGTGCGAATTCTGTCTGGACTCCGTTCCACCAATGCGGGTAGACTACGCCGTCCAAAATTCGACCTCTACCTCTTCTTTGTTGTTTCGATGCCCAGGGGGAATTCCCAAGGATGGGACCAAGGGGCCGGTGCGGCCGGTGGCCTGCTTCCGGTCGGCTCGCGCTGGGGAGCCCTTCGCCAAAGCCGTTGTTTCAGGAGGAACGCGCGATGCGATTGCGGTTCGATCACATGCTCCGGTCCATGATGCCCGTGGCCTTGGTGACCATCACGCTGGCATGGCTCCCGGCGAGAGCCCGGGCCCAGGCCACGGCGGAACCACCGCAGACCGTCCAGGCCAACCAGCCCGCGGTGATTGCCACGTTGAAAACAATCGATCCGGACGACGCCGGGACGCCTACCCCGGCGTCGACGTTGGCGCCGCCGGAGACGATTCTCTCGAAACCGACCGAGTCGCCCACCCCCGCCCCGCTTGATGCCCGGGCCGAACCGGCATCGCCGGAGACCGCGGCGGCGAAGCCGGCGGAAGATTCCTCCGGCGAATCGAGCAATGACGAGGAGAAGAAGGAGGACTCGGCCGAGCCGCTGCAACCCATACCGGACCACAATCTCGATCACCAAATCAAGGTCGAGACGGCCAGTTTCAACGGAGTTACTCCCGGCGAGACCACCGTGGCCGATCTCCAGACGGCCTGGGGCCCGCCCAAGCAAATGACCAACCAAGGCGGCCAGATTGTGCACCTCTACGCCGTCGACCCGTTCCAGCGGGTGGAGGTAACCATCGACAAGGAGAAGGTGGCGTCGATCGTGATTCGCCTGGATCACATCCTCCCCGCCAAATTGCTGGCCGAGCAACTTCAACTGGCCAACATTCGGCCCGTGCTGGTTTCCAACGAACTGGGGGAAATCCTCGGGCAAAGTTACCCCGAACGGGGTGTCTTGTTTGCCTTTGAGCCGGCCGATGGGCCGGGCAAGGCCACCATGCGGGTGGTGGACATCGTGATCGAGCCGGTCTCGGCCGAATCGTTCGTGCTCCGTGCAGAGACCTACCTGGATTCACACCTGGAGCAGAGCGCCGCCGATCTGGAGACCGCGATCAAGCTGGACCCCAACTCGGCCCGCGCCTTTTGGCTCCATGCTCGCGTGTTGGCGGCCTTGGGCGATCTGGCCAAGGCAGTCGACGCCGCCACGGAGGCGGTCCGGCTCTCGCCCGACGATCCGCAGTACCAAGTCACCCGGGCACAGATTTTGGGCCAGGCTAGCCGGTTCGAGGATGCCATTCGCCAGGCGGCATCGGCCGTGAAGGCCAGCGACCAGCGGCTGCACATCAAGGCCCGGGCCCTTTGCCTCTTGGGCGATCTGATGGGATCCGGTGCTCAGCCCGACTACCAGCGGGGTGTTCAGTTTCAGATGGAAGCGGTGAAGACGGCCGATCAGCTCACCGCCAACCCGCATCCGGCCGTCCGCCTTGCGGCCAAGGAAGTGCTGATCGACGCGCATCTCGGCGCGGCCCACAATATCGCCTGGGGGAGCTGGAAAGACAAGCAACCGGCGGTGACCAAGTGGCTCGATCGGGCCGAAGCGTTCGCCGAGGATTTTATCGAAAACGACGGGGGCAGCGAGGTGCTTCGGTTTCGCGTGGCCACCAGGGCCCTGGCCGCCTACGTGGGCGCCCAAGGCGAGTTGGACCCCACCAAGTGGACCGAGAAGGCCGTCAAGTTCGGCAACCAATTGATCGCCTCGGCCGACGACCCCGTCCGCAAGCGACAACTGCAATGGGAACTGGGGTTGGCGCTCTACGACGCCGTTCAGATCTACCAGATGCGGGAAGAGCACGAGGCGGCTCTCCGCTACGGGCAGGAGGCTATCGGATACCTCGAACAAGGGCTCCGCCGGCAACACCACGCCGCCGACGAGTATCTTCTCGGTCGGCTCTACTTCCGCATGGGGGCAATCTACGCCGTCGGTCGTGACGACCACGCCGCGGCGGTCAAGTGGTTTGACAAGGCCGCCCCCCAGTTCGAGTCGTCGGCCTCCCACCTGGCCGACCACGAAATCGGACGGCTGGGCGAAACCTTCGTCAGCATGGGCGTCTCCTATTGGGAAGTCGACCAGAAGGACCGCGCCGTCAAGCTAACGGAACGGGGCGTCGAGCTGATCCAACAAGCCGTGGCAAAGAAGATGCTGGATTCCTCCGCGCTGGAGGTGCCCTACAACAACCTGGCCACCATGCACCAGCAGCTCGGCCAAGAGGATCAGGCCAAAAAATATGTCGAACTGGCCGCCCGCGGCAAAACCTCCCCGAAACGCTGATGCGTTCCCGCCGGCAAAACCCAGGACGGCAACGCCGGCTGGGCCCCTTGCGCCATGGCTCGACGCCGGGGTCCCGACCACGGTATGATACCTGGAAGTTCCGTAGGGCCGGCTGTGCGGAGCCGAAACGTGGCCGGCGCCGAACCCGGCAACCGGCCGGCACAGCCGGCCCTACGGAAAGTCGGTAGGCCGCCGGATTGAACATCGAAGTTCAACCTGGCGGACCGGATGGGGCCACGCCAAGCCCCGCAACCGCCTTCCACGGGAACCACTGACCGTGCTTGTCCGTCTCCTGCTGCTGTTCATCTCTCTGCCGCTGGTCGAGCTGGTCCTGCTTCTCTACCTGGCCGCCCACACGGGCTTCGTCTTCACGCTCGGGTTGGTCATTTTCACCGGTGTGCTGGGGGCGTGGCTGGCGCGGCGCGAAGGACTCCAGTGTTGGATCCGCGTGCAAAACGAGATCGCCCAAGGGCAGCTTCCCGCCGACTCGCTGCTGGACGGCCTGATCATCCTCGTCGCCGGGGCCTTGCTGATCACGCCGGGCGTACTGACCGACCTGACCGGATTCGCCCTGCTCGTTCCACCCCTGCGGCGGCAGATCAAGAAATACGTCGCCGGCCGGATTCGCGGCGGCATCGTGGTCGCTGCCGGGAGTCCACCCCCATCGGGCGCCACGCCGGACGATGTGATCGACGCCGAGCACTTTCCCAGCGATGAAGATTGATCGCGGCCGCCCCAGGCGGGGTCGCAAGGCCCTCGGTGAAACCTGGGTGTGGTAGGAGCGGGACGCGGGTGGCCGCGATAGCTCTGCTATCGGGGTGCCGTGAGGCACGGGAGGCGAGCATTGCGGGCGCGCCGGACTGCCGCCCACGCCTCGGCGGGGTCAGCAGCCCCGCGCCGAACAGGTGCCTCTTGCGGCTACGCCGCCTGAGATAGGCGAGCTATCAGGGTCACCCGCGGCCGGTCTTTTTGCGTTCTCCCGGCAAAACGATAACCGGCGACCAATAAACGACTTAGTTCTTTTGAAAAGGCCGCGGAAAATCGCCCGGATCGGGTCGAAAGCCGAGGGCAAAATTGCTAAGATACGGGTTTGGGCTTCTTGCCGGTTGAATCACTTACGCCGGGGTTTGGGGAGCGTGGCAGCAGCGGAAAACACAATCGTCGAAATCCCCCTTCCGGGGACACCTCACCAGGCGGGGGCGGCCCGCACCGGCGGGGGGCGAGGAAGCTCCGGGCAGGGGCCGTTTTTCGTCGGCCCGGAAAACCTGCTGGCGGTGGAGTTGGTCCGCTCGGTGCTGGAGACGCCGGCCGATAGCTACAACCCGATCGTTCTCCACGGTCCCTCCGGCACAGGCAAATCTCATCTGGCGGACGGGGTTTTTCGACAGTGGCAGACCCGGCGGCGCCGGCGGGGGGCAATCAGCGTGACCGCCCGCGATTTTGTCTGCGAGTTGCGTGAAGCGGTGGAAACGAAGACCACGGACCAATTCCGCACCCCCTACCGGCGTGCGCCCTTGCTGGTGTTCGAAGACCTTGACGAGTTGGACGGCAAACAAGCCGCTCAGCAAGAGTTGCTTTCGATCCTGGATGAACTGATGAAGCGAGGAAGTTGGGTTTTGGTGACCGCCCGCACCAACCCTCGTACCATGCCCCGCTTGCACTGCCGGCTCCAGGCTCGCCTGCTGGGGGGATTGGTGATTCCGCTGGCCGAGCCCGACCGCCAGGCTCGCATCGCGCTGTTGCGACATTTCGCCCAGTTGCGAAAACAAAAGCTGCCGGAGGTCGTGATCGAGGCGTTGGCCGACGGACTGGCCGTGACCGCGCCGCGGCTCTGGGGCGCCGTGCGCCAGCTCGAAACCCTGGCTCACCTCAGCGGCCGGTCGATCGACCTGGAGCTGGTTGGTGAATACATCACCGACCGCGGTAGTTCTCCACCCGCGGCGGTAGCCGAAATTGCTCGGCTGACGGCTCGACAGTTCGGCGTGCCGGTGGGTGAGTTGCGTGGCCCGTCCCGCCGCAGGGCCGTGACCACGGCACGATCCGTGGCGATGTACCTCGCTCGAAAACACACGCAAAACAGCTTGGATCGGATCGGCGCTTATTTTGGCGGTCGCGACCGTACCACCGTGGCCCACGGCTGCTCCAAGACCCTGGATCGTATGCGGTCGGAATCGGCCGTCCGCCAGGCCGTGAGCGAATTAGAAAAACAATTGGAAACCATGGGAACCAGATAGCAGATATTTTGCTCGGGGATAACTTGTTGATGCAGTGTCAAGCGGCCGTTCACAGATCGACAACCATCGACATTTCCACGGGACATGCCCGAAAACATGGGTTTGGCCAACATACAATCAACACGGTATCGACAGTAAATCGTCCGTTTTTCCACGCCCCGGGCGATCGTTTGGACCGCAGCTAACTCCCGACAACTCAGGCTCTTGCAACTTCCGGTCTCGCGGCTGTCAACATCTTTGGTCGGCATACTACTACGACTACTGAATAGGTAATAAAGAAGAATAGAAGAACTACGACATGCAAGCGTCAATAGGAAAATTCGAAAGGTAGGAATGGCCCGATGAAACTCATTTGCAATCGTGAAAAGCTGGCGCAAGCCTTCCAGATGGCCGCCAGCGTGGCGTCGAGCCGGTCGCCCAAGCCGATTCTGGAAAACGTCAAACTGGAGGTTACCGCCCAGAACGCCACCTTCATGGCGACCGATTTGGAGGTTGGTATCCGTATCGACGTTTCCGGTTTCCAGGTCGAGGCCGACGGCAGCGTGGTCCTGCCGATCAAGCGGGTGGGGGCCATCCTGCGGGAATCGTCGGACGAATCGTTGACCATTGAGAGCGACGCCGGGAAGACGAGGATTCGCGGCCAGCGGAGCGAGTTTCAATTGCCTACCCAGAATCCTGATGAGTTTCCGCCGGTCAGTCCCTTCGAGGAAGAACGCTACCACGAGTTGCCGGCCCGCTTGTTTCGCCAGGTGCTGCACCGAACGGTCTTCGCCACGGATACGGAAAGTAGCCGCTATGCACTGGGGGGAGTGTTGGTGGAACTCCTGCCGGAGAAGATCACCGTGGTGGGAACCGACGGCCGCCGACTGGCCATGCAGGAAGGTCCGGCTTCCGCGGTGGGTGGGCACGAGACCCAGGATAACACGGTGATTCCGGCCAAGGCGGTGCAACTGATGGAGCGGGCATTGGCCGAGAACGAGGAGAACGTCGAGGTGGCGGTCCGCGACAATAGCGTGGTCGTGAAGAGCCATCGCACGACGATTTTCGCACGCCTGGTAGAAGGCCGCTACCCGCGATGGAGAGACGTTTTTCCCAGCCGCGAGGATATGGTGAAGATCGAGATGACGGTGGGCCCTTTCTACACGGCCGTTCGCCAGGCAGCCATCGTCACCACGGACGAACATCGTGGCGTCGACTTCACCTTCGGCGAGGGAACCGTCTCGCTGGCCGGCCACGGAGCGGAAATGGGAGAGTCCCACGTGGAGTTGCCCATCGACTACGACGGTCCGCCGGTGCCGGTCAAGCTCGATCCTCGCTACGTCGCCGATTTTCTTCGCGTGTTGGAGCCGGAGCAGACGTTTACGATCAACGTTCGTGACGCGGAAAGCGGGGTGATTTGCGAGACGGAGGATCACTACGCCTACGTCATCATGCCGCTGTCGCGGGACTGATTTCAGGTACGCGATCCGGTGTGCGGGAGCGAGTGTGGCGGCACGGCATGGTGCATTCGATCCGGTGGTGACCGTGGCGCGGCGGCGAGAGTCGCACTTGCTCGCCACGGTGATGGATTCGCTACTGCCAGCGAGGGCAAGATGGCAAAAGGTCCGCAAGCGATCGGCGATCTGTTGGCCGACCTGATGGCCCGGCGGGGATTCGCCCGGGTGAGAAGCGCCCGATCGTTCGAGGCGGCATGGCGCCAAGCGGCCGGCGAGTTGGCCGGGCAGTACACGCGGACGGGAGCCGTGCGGCGGGGAAAACTGGAGGTGATCGTGGCCAACAGCACGCTGGTGCAGGAGTTGTCGTTTCAGAAGCCGGCGTTGTTGAGGGCCCTGGCGAGACTGTTGCCGGACGAAAAAATCGACGACCTCCGATTCCGCGTGGGCCCGATCGAGTATTGATGGTTGTGCGGGGGAAGACACTTTGAGAACCAACCGATAATGAACTTGCCGATTTGCCGGGCCGCGTTTCACGGCGGCCCTCGGTTTTCGAAATAGAACCGGTAAGTTGTTTTTGGCCGTACTTTATGTTCCTCGGATGGCGCTCTGTGGGCTGTCCAACGATGGATTTGTCGAAACACCACGAGAAAACCAAGATGTCCGATGAAATGACACGGGATTCCGTAGCCGACCACGTCCAACCACCCGGGTTCGAGCCGCAGGCCTCGCCGGCGGTAAGCGGTGATCTGGCGGAGTACCAGCGAGTGGAGGGAGAGTACGGCGCCGAGCAGCTCGAGCACCTCAGCGACTTGGAACACGTGCGGGAACGTCCCAGCATGTATATCGGCGATACGACGCCCCGCGGCCTGCACCACCTCGTCTACGAGGTGATCGACAATTCGATCGACGAGGCGATGGCCGGCCAGGCAACGGAAATCAAGGTCACCATCAACAACGACGGTTCGGTGACCGTGGAGGACGATGGCCGCGGAATCCCGGTCGAGGAGCATCCCGACCTGGGATGTTCCACGCTGGAAGGCGTGATGACCGTGCTCAAGTTCGGCGGAAAGTTCACCAAGGGGGCCTACCAGACCTCGGGCGGGCTGCACGGCGTGGGCGTCACCGTGGTCAATTTTCTCTCCGAATGGTGCGAGGTCGAGGTCCGCCGCGACGGCCACGTCTATCAGCAGGAATATGAGCGTGGCGTGCCCACCGGCGAAGTCCGCCGAATCGGCAGCACCAACCGCACCGGCACGAAAACAACCTTCAAGGCCGATCCACAGATATTTCCCGTCACCAAGTTCTCCTACGGCACGCTGCAAAAACGGTTGCAGGAACTGGCCTTCCTCAACCGGGCAGTCAAGGTTGTCTTCTACGACGAACAAACCGGCGACGGCGACACCTTCAAATACGATGATGGAATCCGCGCGTTTGTTCAACACTTGAACCGAACCAGCGAGCCGGTCCATCGCGAGATCATCTACATCGGTGGAGAATTCCAGGGCGTGGGTCTGGAAGTCGCCATGCAGTACTCCGGCGAATTCACCGAGAATGTTCACTCCTATGTCAATAATATTTGCACCATCGAAGGTGGTACCCACGTCTCCGGGTTCCGCGCGGCACTGACCCGAACCCTCAATGCCTACGGCAAGAAAGAAGGGTTGTTCAAACAACTGGTCCCCTCGGGCGACGACTTTCGCGAGGGGCTCACGGCGGTGCTCTCGATCCGCGTGCCGGAGCCTCAATTCGAGGGACAGACCAAGACCAAACTGGGTAACGGCGAGATCGAGGGCATTGTCAACTCGGCCGTGGGCGACGCCCTCTCCAGGTTTCTCGAAGAAAACCCCAAGACGGCCAAGACCATCGTGCAGAAGGGCCTTGTGGCCGCCGAAGCCAGGGAAAGCGCTCGCAAAGCCCGGCTGCTCGTTCGCGAGCGCAAGGGGGCCCTCACCTCGGGCGGTATGCCCGGCAAACTGCGCGACTGCACCAGCCGCGAGGTCGAGCTCTGCGAGCTCTATCTGGTGGAGGGCGATTCGGCCGGTGGAAGTGCCGAAGGGGGCCGCATACGTCAGTACCAGGCGATTCTCCCCTTGCGGGGCAAGATCATCAACGCCTTCAAGTCGCGCGAAGACAAGGTGCTGGCTAACGAAGAGGTTCGCAGCATCATCGCGGCCATTGGATCGGGCATCGGCGAGGAGTTGGACCTGGCCAAGCGCCGCTACAACAAGATCATCATCATGACCGACGCCGACGTGGACGGCTCCCACATCCGCACCCTGCTGTTGACCTTTTTCTACCGCCAGATGTACGAGTTGGTGAAAGCGGGTTACGTCTACGTGGCCCAGCCGCCCTTGTTCCGCGTTCGCCGGAAGAAACAGGTCGACTACGTGCAGACCGAAGAGGAGATGAAAGCCCAATTGCTGGAGCTGGGCCTGGGCGACGCCGAGTTTGAACCGGGCGACGGCCGGGTGATTCGGGGCGCCGAGATCGAACGGCTCTGCCGCACCCTGGCCGCCTTGGAGGAATCACTCTATGCGCTGGAGCGGCGGGGCATCAGCCTACGGGCCCATGCCGCCCGGCAGGACCCGACCAACGGGCGACTGCCCGTCTACCACGTCTTCCTGGGCACGGAGGAGCACTGGTTCACCCGCCGGGCCGAGTTGGAAGAGTTCCTTGCCGGTCACGAGCAGGCTACCGGCGAAGAACCCAAGTTGGCCAATGGCACGAACGGCAACGGAACGGCCGGGGAAGAAAGGACGGGCCCGGAGTTGCGAATCGTCGAGTTCCACGAAGTCCGCTCGATCAATAACCAGTTGGGTGAGTTGCGGGAAATGGGTTTCGAGATCGACAGCCTGATTCCCCAACAGCGAACCGGTATCGAGGAACCCCGCTACCGTCTTCGCCGAGGCGAAACCAGCGTGGGGCTGGACGACCTGCGAGGCCTGCTCACCGCCGTCCGCAGCGCCGGCGAAAAAGGGCTCCAGATCACCCGCTTCAAGGGGCTCGGTGAAATGAATGCCGAGGAACTGCGAGCCACGACCCTGGATCCCGAGAACCGTACCCTATTGAAGATCAAAATGGACGACGCCGCGGAGGCGGACGACCTGTTCCGGGTACTGATGGGCGACAAAGTCGAGCCCCGCCGCGAGTTCATCGAGAAACACGCGCTGGAGGCACGAAACCTGGACGTGTAGTTGTTGATGGAGCGGTGGCAAAGGATCGGAAGGCGTAGGCCGGATCGTGATCCGGCGCTGCGGGGGCAACGTCTTGTGTAAGAGCTGGACTTTTGCAGAATGGCGACACAAGGTCCCCTCTCCCTCTGGGAGAGGGTTA
>CAYZWG010000055.1:7233-19182 GCA_964481605.1 uncultured Planctomycetaceae bacterium | reverse complement strand
GTTTCGTAAGGACTTACGGAGAATCGCAACGAACAACCCTGCGCAGTAATATTAGAGGCTGTCACAAAACCTAGGAAATCACGAGGGCCGCAAGATTCCGTACAATTGGCATGAGATTTGCGCCATGTGCACCTCCAAAGAAAAGCTGCCAAAAGGGCAGGAGGTGCAACCATGGCGAATAAAGCTATTTCTGACCAATTGTGGGAACGAATCAAGCCCTTACTGCCGAGAAAAAAAGCTCCCAGTAGACGCGGAGGGCGACCTCCGATTGATGATCGGCTGGTTTTGGAGGCAATCCTGTTCGTCTTGGAATCAGGCATTCCCTGGCGACTGCTACCGCGACAATTTGGCTGTTCCCGCATGACATGTTGGCGTCGTATTCAGGAGTGGCAAAAGCGAGGCATCTGGAATTCGTTGCACGTTTTGCTTTTGGCAGAGCTGCAGCGGCGTGGTCGAATCCGTTGGTCCCGGGCCGCCATCGACAGCTCGTCGGTCAGAGCCCTCGAGGATCGCGCCTATGACAGCGAGCCGGTTCGAAAACAGTTAGCGAGGCTCCATATTACCCCTTACTTGGCGAAGCGCAACACTCCTCATGGAAGCGGGCTTGGAAAATATCGTTGGGTTGTGGAAAGAACAATTTCGTGGTTGCACGGTCTTCGTCGCCTGCGGCTTCGCTGGGAAAGGCGTGCCGATATTCATCAAGCATTCATCACGTTGGCTGCCTGCATTATCTGCCTCAGGTTTCTCTTGAGGTAGTTTTGCGACAGCCTCTAACAATCAGAGGGACATCCCCAGGCGAGAAGGGCCGTGTTCGAGTACATCTTCCGGGCGTCCACGATCCCTGGGGAAGGCCAAAGTGCAAGTCGTGACGGAACACGCATGGGCGTGTAAGCGTACCCAGAATGAAAGGGATGGGCCGTGGCTAGGAAGAAAAAGCGGGACTTGAGCGAGGATGCGGCGCTGGAAATCGCCGTGCGGGACCATCCCGAATGGCGTCGGGCGTGGGAGAAGGACGAGCTGCCCGACGAGATCATCGGTGAGGACGGCCAGCCGATGAGCCCAAACGCGCATCTGCAAATCCATGCCATCGTGGAGCGTCAGCTAGCCGCTGACGAACCCAGAGGTGTTCTCGCCATCGCCCACGAACTTGAGCAGCTTGGCGTGTCGAAACACAACGTCCGGCATGAGATCGGCGGCGTGATTGCGGAGCACATGTGGTACATGACGAAGGAAGGATGCCCGTTCGACGAAGGGCGTTACCTGGCGGATCTGCGTGCAATCGTCGAGTCGCACCGCTGATGTCCGGCGTCGTCCAAAAGACCTCGGAGCGAAACGGATGGTCAACTTGGCCGCTGGTTTGGTGTGGAGGAGCGGGGCTTACCGCCGTCCTCCTGCTCGGCTGCTCCACCGACACCAGCACTCCCTAGCCATCCCCGAAACCACACACCTGGCGGAGAGTTCAGCACGATGAACGTGACATTCGACGAAGGGAAGCAGTTCTACGACCTGTATGCGACCCTCCTGTCTTTCGTGAACCGAAAGCTGAAGGTCTCGTCGGAGCAGTTCTCGGACTCTCGTGAGTACACGTCCACGCCGCCCGAGGCTAGGGTTGCTATTCGGGACGCCCTTTTCTCCCACCGGGAACTGATTGACGAGTTTGCCGCAGAGAACCCGGCGAAGTTGTCGTCGGACGAGTTGGAGATCGTCGGCACGTGGAAACACGCCGTCGTGGGCAAGTTCTATGTCTTCCGTTATCTGAAAAAGTACACGGTCTTTCTGACCAGCGACGGCTCGCCGAACAAAGCCTACGGCGTCCTGGGGCTTGCCGACCCGATGAAAGAAGTCATCGGCCCTTACCTTCCAAGGCTGATAACGACCGTCCTCCTGCCGTTTCAAGGTAAGATCATCTACGATGGCCTGGTCTCTGGATACAACATCACCTTCGGCGGCGGCATCAAGCGAATGCTCAACGGGGAGTACAAGCAGGCGAAGGAGACGTTCGGCATCATCACGTCGCTTGGAGACCAAGCGGCACCAGTGCCCGAGAAGCCGAAGCAGTCCAAAAAACGGCCTCCGAAGACGAGGGCGGTGGTGGGCGGCCGCTCGGCATCTGCCGAGGCCAAAGCGATTGCCGAGGAACTGGTCAAGATGACGGATGCCTGTTGCAGGGAGACCGAAGAGCCAACCTTTCCTCTTCGTCTGACCCAAGCCCAGCGACGTGCCGTCGCTGGGCTCTCGCCCCATCTCAAGCCTCGACTGCTCCTCGACCAGACCAACCAACGAACCCTCCAGTTCACGCTGGGCGAGATGAGAGGCATTGCCCAGGCGTGCCGGGCCGCCGTCCCCAAAGCGCCCACCGGCATGGAGCGCAACTCCCTGCGCCATGTGGTTGATGCCGCCGAGCGGGCCCTGGAGAAGTTCGGCAAAGGCAAGATTCACCGCATCCCAGCCTCGGGGAGGCTCTACCAGTTCAAGATCACGTTGAAGGACACTGACCCGCCGATCTGGCGGCGCATCCAGGTTAAGAACTGTTCCCTGGACAAGCTCCACGAACATATCCAAACGGCAATGGGTTGGACGAATTCCCATCTCCATCAGTTCAAGATCAACGGTGTTCTCTACGGCGATCCTGAACTGCTGCTGGAAGGATTCGAGGACGATCCGGAAGTGGTGGACTCGCTCGCAACCAGGCTCAGCGAGATCGTCCCCGAAGACGGAAAGCGGTTTGCCTTCACCTATGAATACGATTTTGGCGATGGCTGGGAACACGAGGTTCTCTTCGAGCGATGCCTGTGTGCTGAGAAGGGAGCCCGCTATCCCCTATGTGTGGAGGGCGAAAGGGCCTGCCCGCCCGAGGACGTGGGCGGAACGTATGGCTACCAGGAGTACCTGGAGGCGATGGCCGACCCGAAGCATGAGCGACACGAAGAGTTCATGGAGTGGCGCGGGCCGTTCGATCCCGAGGCGTTCGATGCCCAGGCCGCCACCAAGATGATGCGGCGGGGGTTGCCGAACTGGAGGAATCAGGAGTGGATATAGGGAAGCCGATATGAGGCTCACAGGGACAAGACTTGACGGCCCGAACTGGGAAGCCAGCCATCGTGTGGCTGAGGCGGTTGTCACCCCAGAGCGAATTGCTTTGGATTGGATCGAGAATGGTGTTCGCTATCATCTGCTAGCGCACTCCCAGGATGCTGGGCTTACCTACCAGGGCAACTACGGCATGTTTCGACCGGAGGAGCAGTGGGTCATCGAGCTTACCCGCTACACCGCTGTCGATGGCTCGGCAGTCCTGCTCGCCAACTGGCATGAGAGGGACAGCGGAAACGAAGGTTCCTCGATGTTCGAGTTGAAGCCACAACAAGAGTTTTTATGATACGAAGGTCTTCATGGGACAAATCAGCAAGAAGCTCGCTCGCCGTTTCACCAAGTGGAGTGGCCGGTTCCGGCAGGAGGCCAGAACTATTCCCATTCCGAAGGACGTGCATGACGTAGAGACGCTCGTCAAGGACGGCCACGATCCCTGGGGAAGGCCACTTCCCCGTGGTATCCAGGGTGGTATTCAGGGCAAGGAGGAAAACGCGATGCGGCTCACACTCCGTTCCGTCTCAACTTGCATCGTGGTGATGGGGGTCGCGATGGCGGTCCCGGCTGGAGACCGGGCGGCCGGAGACCAGCAGCAGAAAGCGGGAAGCGAAGCGCACCATTTGGCCGGGCCCTCGGCCGCGACCGGCCGGCTGCCGTTTGAGGATTCCCCTTTCGGGTTCCATCCGGCGACCGTGCCGCCCAACATCGGCGGGGGCGACCGCTGGCGGTGTGCACGGCAGCTCGGCGTCCGCTGGCACCGCCCCGTCGTCTACGCCTTTTGGTTTCTCTGCCAGCCGACGCACGAGGATTACGCGGAGGGCACGTTTCGCTGGCGGCCTCTGGACGATTCGCTGGGCCAGGTGCCCGAGGGAATCAACGTGCTCTGGAACCTTTCGGCGCGGAACTACACGCCGGAAGGATCGTGGTTGCCCCGCGACGTGGAGGGCTACGAGGCGTACGTGCGGGCGGTGGTCGAGCGTTACGACGGGGACGGCGTGGAGGATGCCCCCGGCTCACCCGTGGTACGCTACTGGCAGGTGGAAAACGAGCCCAACCTGTCCCATTGGGGCGGCACACCCCGGCAATACGCCGGGCTTTTGCGCCACGCCTACAAAGCCGCCAGGCAGGCGAACCCGCAATGCAAGATCGTCATCGGCGGCGTGGGCGGCTGGGTGGGGCGGGGGCCCAACTCCTCCCTGCTGGGCTTCCGCCGGTTCCATCTGCCGGTGCTGGAGCAACTCGAGGGGACCGGCTTCGACATCTTCGACTACCACTGGTACGGCAACGCCCGGGGAGATTATCGCGGTTACGGTCGGGTCCACGGCGAGGTTCGCGCCGCCCTGGACCGCCACGGCTTCAAACACGCGCCGATCTGGATCACCGAGATGGGTTCCTTCTCCGGTGCGCCCAGAGGCAATCCTCCTCAGAGCGAATCAGATCAGGCCGCCGACCTGGTGCGACGCTACGTTTATCCCCTCTCGCTGGGCGTGGAGAAGGTTTTCTGGGCGTTCGGCCTGGTCGAGGGATTCAAGCGCGACAACGACTATTTCGACCACACGGGCCTGATTTACGACGGCCGGGACGGCGAGGACCGGGGGCGGGGCGTGCGCAAACTGGCGTATTTCACCTACCAGTTGATGACCGAGAAGCTGGAGGGCAAACGGTTCGCCGACGCCCTGCCCGACCTCCCCGAAAACGTCTATGCCTACCGCTTCGGAAAAGGCCCCGACGCTGTCACGGTGGTCTGGTGGGACTGGTGGAATGAACCCCAGGCAACCGGCAAGACCGTGACCCTGCCCATGCCGGGCGGAGCCCGCGTCACCAGCGCCATCACCGATCGCCAAGGAAGACGCCGAAGCTGGCAGGCCAAGGCGAGTGGGGGCTTGGTGACGCTCGACCTGGCAAAAGCGCCCTTGCTGCTTGCGCCCGGTGGGGAAGGCGACCGAGGCGATCGGGGCAAGTCCTTGACAGGGGACCGGGGCGGGACTATGGATAGGAACACTGCGGGCAGATGAAGTCCTCCGCCGCCAGGGGTGCGGGGGGCAGCGCACGTTCCGTCCACATCCACCAGGTTCCCCTCATGAACACCCCCGCCCGGCTGACGACGTATCCTCTTCTCATTGCGTTGGCCTGTTCCGCCGTTGCTCTGACAAGAGCCGGCGAAACCACGAAAGACGCGCCCACCATGATCGGCACGGCCGGCTACGGGTTTCTCGTGGCGGAGGCCGTCAACAACGTGGTGGCCAAGTATTCGTCGCAAGGAGAGCGGGTCTGGGAGTATCCACTGACCCACCCCATCGACGCCTGGCCGCTAGAGAACGGCAACGTGCTGGCGACCTTCCTGCCGGAGGATCGAGCGCGGGGGTCCGGCGGGGTTCGCGAGATTACGCCCGACAAGAAAGTGGTCTTCGAGTACCGGGCCCCGGGCGAGGTGATGTCGTGCCAGCCGCTGGCGGCGGGGCGGATGATGATTGCGGAAACCACCCAGGGCAGAATCGTGGAGGTCGAGCGGTCGGGGAAAGTGGTCCACGCCTTCGACCTGCGAACCAAGGGAATGGGACACAAGACGTGCCGGCTGGTGAGAATCACGCCCCGAGACACCTACCTGGTGGCGGAGACCTACGTAAATCTGGTCCGCGAGTACGACCGGCAAGGGAACGTGCTTCGCCAAATCAAGGCGCCCGGCTGCTTCGGCGCGGAGGAACTGGCCGACCGCCATGTGCTGATCTCGCAATATTACAACCCGCGAGTGTTCGAGGTGGACGGGGAGGACCGAGTGGTTTGGGAGTTGGTGCCCGGGGACCTTCCGGCGGATTTCCAGATTGAACACTTCGGCGAGGCTCGCCGCCTGCCCAGCGGCAACACGCTGGTGGTCAACTACGTCCGAGACGCCGTGCCGGGCCGGGTCACGGCGTTTGAAATCACGCCCCAAAAGAAGATCGTGTGGCAGTTTCGCGACAGCCTCCACACGCGGGGAATCACCGCGATCAAGCCGATCCTGAACAATTGACGGCTGCATGGCCGGGAAGAATTCCCGCCGCTTTGCGCGTGGGGGGGGCACGGAAGATGTTTCTTCGGCCGGCGAACGTGAACAATTGACGGCTGCATGGCAACAGGTGGGGAGGAACGACCGTGCGTAAGAGAGGCGGCATGATCGCGGTGGCGTGGATTTGCCTGATGGCGGCGTGTGCCCTGAGAGGCCGAGCCGATTCGGGCGGAGCCGCGTCGGGACCGGACGTGGTTTTCCAGGAGGACTTTCGCGACCCCACCCTGCCTCGCTGGACCCACGGCCGCGCGATCCGGCCGCCGGCTGCCGTATTGTCCGGCGTTTTGGGCCCCGGCGGCGTTCCTGCGGTGAGCCTGGAAACACCCAGCCCGGTTGCCGCCAATCTCTCCGCGGCACTGCCGGCGGCGCGCATTGCCGGCAAGGCCGTGGTGCTCGAGGTCTGGCGCAGGGCGGAGAACGTGCGGACCGGCGCCCGGCCCTACGACAACGCCAAGACGATGCTCAGTTGGAAGGCCAAGGGGGCCGCCCGGCCGGAATACGCCTCCACCACCTACAGCGATTTCTCTGGAACGTGGGACTGGCAGAGGCACATCTACGTGGTCCAGATGCCCCAGCAGCTCGAGTGGGCGCGGGTGACCATCGGGATGCAGGATTGCATGGGCAAGGCCGCCTGGTCCGGGCTGAAGGTGAGCATCGATCCGCGGTTTCCCAACCAGCTCGCGCTGGACCGTTTTCTCGCCCGGCGACAGCGTGAGCTGTTCCGCCGGCTGACCCGCGGAACGATGGCCGTCCGGCGGCTCGACGGCGGCGTGGTTCAGGTTTTCGCCGACCAGACGTATGTCCCCCGTTGCTACTGGAACGAGCCGGTGCGAACCGCCTTGCTGAAGTCGGGCGAAAAGCCGGGCGAGGGCCCTTCGCCGCGCCCGCACGGCGGTTTCCGTGCCGCCCTGGCGATCTCCTTGAGCCGCCGCGCGGTTCAATTGGAACAGGGCCTGAAAGGTCTCCACGACACCGCGTTGAACGACCGGGTGTATGAAATCGCCAGTCTGCGGGAGCGAGCGCGGCAGCTTGGTCGCGCGGGCATCGCCTGCCGGCAGGCGCGCGTGGCGGCCGAGGCCGGCTCGGAGACACCGGTCAGCGCGCTCGTTTTCGGCAACAACATCAACGCCCAGAATCTCACCGCGCCCTACGATTCGCGGCGGGGCCGATTCGACGAGGAGTTTCTGCGGCGGGTGCGGCCGATGGGAATCACCTTCCTGCGATATCCGGGCGGCTGCAACGCGGACATCTTCAACTGGAAGAATACCGTCGGCCCCCTGGCGAAACGAGGGGAAATCCTCAATTATCACAATGGCACGGGGCGAGGGATACCGCGGTTCGGCGTGGATGAGTTTCTCCGCTTTTGCGAACAAGAGGGGATGGTGCCGGTGATCACCACGGCGTTTCTCAAGGATCGCCCGGAGAATATCGACGTCAAAACCCATCCCCAGGCCGGCAAGCTGAAGTACGTGGAGCCCTATTTGAAGTCCGCGCCGGAGCGGATCGAGTTGGCGGCGGATTGGGTGGAGTATTGCAACGGGGCGGCGGATACGCCCCTGGGCAGGCTGCGGGCCCGCAACGGGCATCCCCAACCCTATCACGTGCAATACTGGGAGATCGGCAACGAATCGTACGGCCCCGACCGCGTCGGCTCCTGCACGGCGGAAGAATACGCCCGCGCCTTCCCCGCCTACGTCGAGGCGATGAAGGCTCGCGACCCCTCCATCAAGATCGCCCTGAACGGCTGCGGGTCCCGCCCCCAGTGGAACGACACCCTGCTGCGAATCGCCGGCCGGCAGGCCGACCTGTTCCAGATCCACATCTACAAGACGCCGCGAATTTTCGACGATACGCAATGGGAAGGCCGGCCCCGCGACGTGGCCCCGGCGATGCGGATCGCCGACGGCATTCCGGCCGGATTGCAAGAATTGGAAGCGCAGATGAAAAGCCGCCTCGGCCACACGCTGCCCGTGATCGTCACCGAATTCGGCATGGGCAACGCCCGCGACCGCGAGTTGATGACGTCGGTCACCTCGGCGGTTCTGGTGGCGGATATGCTCCGCGTGCTGGTCGAGTCGCCCTTGGTGGTGGGCGCCAACAAGTGGTGTCTCTACTCGGGCTACTGGTTTTCGCAAGTGGAGGGTCCCACGCTGTCGCGGCTGGATGCTCCCTACTTCATCCGGCCCGAGCAGATCATGCACGAGATCTACGCCCGCTGCCGCGCCGACACAAGGCTGCACGTCAACAACGACGACAACCAGGGCGTCAAGGCCGTGGTGTTCACGCAGGCCGCCGGCTACGGCGTGGTGCTCGTCAGTCGCGAGCCTGTCGACTGGCAGTCGGTCGAGCTCGATCTTCCCGGCGCCAAGTCCGGCCGGGCCAGGTGCCTTCTCGTTACGGCGGGGCATCCGTTTCTGGGTAACGAGGCCGACCACGACCTGGTGGGGAAGATCGAGTTCGAGTTCGACTACACTCCCGCGACCCGCATCATGCTGCCCTCGAACAGCGTGGCCGGACTGCTGATTCCGAGGTAGCCGGGCCTGCGACCAGCCGCCGCCTCTATTTTCGCTCGACCATGCCGGGTCGCGACCCGGCCTACCGGTTACGCCGCCCCGACAGGCAAGCTATCGGACCACCCGCGGGAGGGCGAGGCTCCTGCCGAGCCGTGGGGGCGGCATTCACCCTCGCTGCCCGGCTCGGCAGGAGCCTCGCCCTCCCTTTTTGCGACAGTCCACAGGCTTCCGCTCGCAACCCCATGCCTGCGTCCGGTGGGGGGCGAGCGGGCGTGCCTCGACGCGTCGTGTCCCCGCGACTACAATGTTCGGCGGCGTTTGGAGGTCGCGATTTTGGGTCTGTGCGGGGAAAGCAGCACGGTGGTGCAATGAGTGTGGCAGAGCGACGGGTGGTGGTGACGGGGATGGGCGTGGTTTGTCCCCTGGGCAATACGTGGGAGGCGCTCTCCGAGGCGCTCCACGCCGGGCGAAGCGGCGTGGGACCGCTGACCATGGTGCCGCCCGACTCTTTCCCCATGTCGTTCGGGGCCGAGGCGACGGAATTCTCCGGCAAGATCGACGACTTCGGCCCGCTGGAGAAAGACCAGAAGAAGGCGATTCGCAAGGGCTTGAAGGTGATGTCGCGAGAGTGCCGGATGGGGGTGGCCGCGGCCCAGCGGGCCCTGGCCGACGCCGAATTGGCCCCCGGCAGCTACGATCCGGAACGTACCGGCGTGACTTTCGGGACGGACTACGTGTTGACCGCCGCTGATGAGTTTACCGACGGAATCCTTCAGTGCGTGGGGGAGGACGGGCGATTCGATTTCAGCAAGTGGCCGGTGGACGGGATGGCCAAGATGTCGCCGCTGTGGCTGTTGAAATACTTGCCCAACATGCCGGCCAGCCACATCGCCATCTACAACGATCTACGAGGGCCGAACAATTCCTTGACGCTGCGAGAGGCGGTGGCCAACGTGGCGGTGGGGGAGGCCTACCAGACGATCCTGGGGGGGCGGGCCGACGCCATGCTGGCCGGCGCCACGGGCACGCGGCTGCACCCCTTGAAGATGATTCACGTGGTACAACACGAGGAGTTGGCCGCGGACGGCTGCGAGCCGACCACGGCCTCGCGGCCCTTCGATCGGGACCGGACCGGGATGGTGCTGGGCGAGGGGGCCGGCGCGATCGTGCTGGAGGAACTCGACAGGGCGACCGCGCGAGGCGCCACCATTTACGCCGAGGTCCTGGGGGCCTCCTCGTCGGCGGCCGTGGGACCGGGGTTGGAAGCCCAACGCCGGCAGGCGATGACCACCGTGTTGCGTTGCCTACTCAGAGCGACCGGTCTGGAGGCCGACCGCGTCGGGCATGTGCAGGCCCACGGCCTCGGTACGCGGCTGGGCGACGTGGAAGAAGCCGGGGCCATCAACCAGGTTCTGGGGCAACGATCGCATGCGGTGCCGGTGACCGCGGCCAAGAGCTACTTCGGCAACCTGGGCGCCGGCAGCGGCATGGTGGAGATCATCTCGGGCATTCTCTCGTTCCGCCAGGGAAGGCTGTTTCCGGTGCTGAACTACCGCACGCCCGACCCCCAGTGCCCGCTGGCGGTGGTCCGCCCCGGCCCGTGCGAACCGGGCGACTGTTTCGTCAATCTGAGCGTCACGCCGCAGGGGCAGGCCAGCGCCGCGGCGATGCGGCGATTTGCGTAGTCGTTGGCCGACGGCGGCCGGCCGGTGTGTCGCGTTCCACCCGTATTGGGGGAGCGGGCTTCCGCACCCCCGTGGGCGACCGGCTTGACACCTTGGATTCGGCCCGGTATCCTTACCGGATTACTCAGCTCACTTTCTGCCGACCAAGCGTTTCGGCGGGGAGGTGGGCTTTTTGTTGGAACTCGTTTTCCCACAAGGACTAGCGTGCCACGCTGGTCGAGGCGGCCGGGGCCGATTTTTTGGGCAGCGCCGGCACGTGGGGGGATGCCGCCAACGCCTGGCGATGGGACAAGTAGCTCCTATGAATCCGAGCGAAGTGCTGCGGATCGTTGACGCGATCCACAGGGACAAAAACATCGACAAGGAAATCGTCTTCGAGGGGATCGAAGCGGCGCTGGTCTCTGCCGCCAAGAAACACTACGGCGAAGACGAGGAAATCGAAATCCAGATTGACCGCGAGGATGGCTCGATCCTGGGAACGCATGACGGTGTGCCGCTGGACCCCGCCGAGATGTCGGAGCGAATCGGTGCCCAAACCGCCAAGCAGGTGATGATCCAGAAAATCCGCGAGGCCGAGCGAGACGCGCTGTACCTGGAATACCTGGACCAGATGGAACAACTGGTGACCGGGGTGATCCAGCGATACGACGGCGGAATGGCGATCGTTGCCCTCGGCGACGCCGAGGCGATCCTCCCCCGAAGCGAACAGATTCCCGGCGAGACCCACCACAACAACGAGCGGGTTCGGGCCACCGTGTGCGACGTGCGCAAGCAGGGCTCGCGGGTGAAGATCGTCTTGAGCCGCACTCGTCCCTGCCTGGTCGAGCGGCTCTTCGAACAGGAAATCCCCGAAATCGCGGACGGGGTGATCGAGATCAAGGCGCGTGCCCGGGAACCCGGCTATCGCACCAAGATCGCTGTCAATAGCACGGATCAGCGGGTTGATTGCGTGGGCGCGTGCGTTGGTGTTCGGGGCAACCGAATCAAGAATATCGTCGACGAGTTGTCCGGCGAACGGATCGATATCGTTCGTTGGAACGAGGACATGCAACTGCTGATCCCCAACGCCTTGCAGCCGGCCGAAGTGGACGAAGTGATCCTCTGCCAGATGTTGGGCCGGGCCATCGTGCTGGTCTCGGAGGATCAGCTTTCGCTGGCCATCGGGCGGCGGGGGCAGAATGTTCGACTGGCCAGCAAATTGTGTGGCTGGGACATCGAGATCATGACCCGCGAGGAGTTGGAAGAGCAGCTCGACGGCGCGCTGGCCGGGTTCACGGAAATCGAGGGGCTCGACGAGGAGTTGGCCGACCGCTTGGTGGGAGAGGGCTTCTTGTCGTACGATGACCTGTCGGTGATCGAGCCCGACGATTTGATGGAGATGGGCGGTCTTTCGGCGGAAGAGGTCGACCGGATCGTCGAAGAGGCGGAGCAGCGGGCCGAAGCGGCCGAGCGAGCTGCCCAAGAAGAACGCCGACGCCAACGGGAACAGGAGCGGCTCGATGCCCAGGCGGCGGCTGCCGAAGCTGCCGCTGCCAAAGCTGCCGCTGCCAAAGCTGCCGCTGCCGAGCAGGCGGAAACGCCGGAGGGCGAAGCAGTCGAAACGCCGGAAGGCGAAGCA
>CAYZWG010000055.1:0-7133 GCA_964481605.1 uncultured Planctomycetaceae bacterium | reverse complement strand
AGGGCGAAGCAGTCGAAACGCCGGAGGGCGAAGCAGTCGAAACGCCGGAGGGCGAGCAGGAATCGGTCGAATCGCCTGCCGCGGAAACTTCCGAGCCGGCCGACACGGCCGACTCGCCAGAAGACCAGCCAGTTGCTGAAGAAGAACGGGGGCTGAACGCTCCCGGGGAATCGTAGACCGTGAGTGCCTTGGCCGGCAGTTGGGGGCAAGCGCCCCGATGGGCCCGGCTCGATGGCAACCAGGCGAGGAGCACACGGCAATGGGATGATAAAGAAACGCTTCAGTCGATCCGGTCGGCAGTGACTTTCGACCGGCGAAGAAAAGAGGATTGTCGAGTTGGCCATTCGGATTTACGCGCTGGCGAAGCAGCTCAGGGTCGAGAACAAGCTGGTCCTCGATGTCTGCAAGAAACTGGGCATCGAAGGGAAGGGGTCGGCGCTTGCCAGCCTGTCGGACGAGCAGGTGGCGTCGATCAAGGAATACCTGGCCGGCGGGGCGAAGAAGCCCAAGACCCCGGCCGGGGCGCCCCCCATGGTCCCGCCCGTGAAGCGGGAAACCACGGGCAAGGTTCCCGCGCTTCCCACCGCGTCGAAAAACGCCCCCGCCGAAGTCGCGGCGGTCGATGAGGCGGCGCTGTCCGATCTGGCGCCTCCGCCACCCACTGCGGATGGTCCTCCCCAGGTGACGCCGACCTCCCCCGCCCGCCCCGCCGGCGCGGTGCGCCGTGAGGATTATATCGGACCGGCGGGGACGGTGGCCGACAACGTTCCCGACGTGGAATCGAAGCCGGGCAAGCCGGGCAAGGGGTCGCCGCCGCGGCCGGGCGAGAGTTCGGGCCCCACCATCAAGCTGGCTCCCCTGCCCAACGCGGTTCCACCGAAACGCAAGAAGCCGCAGGAACCGGCTCCTCAAAAACCGGACATCAAGCTGCCCCCCGACGCGATCCGGGCCTCCAGGGCCGGCGGCAAACCCCTCTCCGAACATCTCACCCGGCACGATAAGAAGCGCAAAGCGAAGAGGCCGGCCGAGACGCGCGTCGAAGCGGGCGCATCGCCGGGCACCACCGCGGGCACGGGCAAGGAGCGGCGACGCGGCGAGAAGAAGCCCGCAGTCCCGTCGACGGAATTCGGCAGCACGCTGGGCGGGCGAGAGGCCCGGCAACTGAAGCGCAAGCGTTCGGCCACGCAAAACCGCCGGCGGCGGGACGAGGATGACGAAGGCAGGGCTCGCCGCGTGCCAAGGCGTTTGCGCCGCACCGGCCACGCCAGCACGGCGGCACCCCGCAAGCACAACGTGGTCGTCGAGCTCCCCTGCACCGTCAAGAGCTTCGCCGAAGCGCTGGGGTTGCCGGTGGCCGATGTGCAGAGGAGACTGCTGGCCTTGGGTACCATGCTCACGGTCAACGCCAGCCTGGACTTCGAAACGGCGGAACTGCTCACCGCGGAGTTCGACGTGAAGGCCGATTTCCGCCAACAGGTCTCGCTGGAGGAAAAACTGATCGCGGAATTGGAATCGCGGCAGGACCCGCCCGAGTCGCTGGAGCCCAGGGCCCCGGTGGTGACCTTTCTGGGACACGTCGACCACGGAAAGACATCGCTCTTGGATCAGATCATCGGCATCGACGTGGTGGCCGGTGAAAAAGGAGGAATCACCCAGCATATCCGTGCCTACCGGATCGAGAAGGAAGGACGACCGATCGCCTTCGTCGATACGCCGGGGCACGAAGCGTTCACCGAGATGCGGGCACGCGGGGCCAATTGCACCGACATCGCCGTGTTGGTGGTGGCGGCCGACGACGGCGTGATGCCCCAGACCGTGGAGGCGATCAGCCACGCCCGCGCCGCCGAGGTGCCGATTGTGGTGGCATTGAACAAGATCGATCTGCCGGGGGCCAATCCCGATCGCGCGCTTCAGGAGTTGGCGGCCAACGAGTTGTTGCCCAGCCAGTGGGGCGGCGATATCGAAGTGGTCCGCACCAGCGCCGTCACCGGCGAGGGCATCGACGAGCTGCTGGAGACCCTGCTGACGATCGCTGAATTGCACGAGTATCGGGCCAACCCGGACCGTCCCGGCACGGGCGTTTGCCTGGAGGCGGAAGTCCAGCCGGGCCGGGGCGTGGTGGTCAAAGTGCTGGTCCAGCAGGGAACGCTGCAGGTGGGCGACGTGATTGTCTGTGGCCAGGCGCACGGGCGGGTCAAGGCGATGTACGACACGCTCAATCCGCGCAAACGCCACAAGCAGGCGGAGCCGGCGATGCCGGTCAACTTGACCGGCCTGGATGTGGCGCCCGGCGCGGGCGACCGGTTCCACGTGCTCGACAGTATCAGCCAGGCGAGGGAGATTGCCCAACAGCGCGCCGAGGCCAGCCGCGAGAAGGAGCTGGCGGGCATTCAGACGGAGCACATCACGCTGGAAAACCTCCGCGAGCGACTCGATCAGCAAGACGAGGTCCAGACGCTCAACGTCATTCTTCGCGCGGACGTCCGCGGATCGATCGAGGCGATCCGCAAGGAACTTTCCAAGCTGGAGCACCCCGAGGTCCAAATCAAGATTCTGCAGCAGTCGGTGGGGGGGATTACCGAGGCGGACGTCACCCTGGCCGATGCCTCCGACGCGGTGATTATCGGCTTCAGCGTCGTACCCGACGAGGGGGCCCGCCTGCTGGCCGATCAACGGGGCGTGCAGATCCGCCGATACGACATCATCTACCAGGTTACCGAAGACGTGAAAGCGGCCCTGGAAGGGATGCTCAAACCCGAAAAACGAGAAGCCGACCTGGGACGAGCCCTGGTGCAACGCACCTTCACCATCAGCCGGATGGGGACCATCGCCGGTTGCCGGGTTCTTTCGGGAAACATCCGGCGGGACTCCCGCATTCGCGTGATCCGCGAGAGCCGCGTGATCGGCGACTACCCGCTGGAATCGCTCCGCCGCGAGAAGGACGACACCCGCGAGGTCCGCGAAGGCCTGGAGTGCGGCATGAAGTTGAACGGGTTCAATGATTTGAAGGAAGGCGACATCCTCGAAGCCTACAAGATTGAGGAGATCGCGCGAACGTTTTGACGGTTCGCCGGGCGATGAGTCCGTACGGACGGCAAGGCCAGGTCGCGGGAACCGGCAGAGATGGGGGCCCCGGGGGCCGGCCGGCTCGATCCGGGCGGCTCCCCGCGGTTGACCCTGGGACGCAAGCTGTGATGAGCACGCGACGCGCTCAAAAAGTGGCGGAAGCGATCCGCGAGGTCGTGGGCATGGCGATTCTGGCGGAGTTGAAAGACCCCCGCGTTCGCGACGTCACGGTCACCTACGTGGAGGTGTCCGCCGATCTGCGCCATGCCAAAGTCCACGTCTCCGTGATGGGAGACGAAGCGAAGCAGCATTTGAGCCTTCGCGGGCTGCAAAACGCGGCCGGCTTCTTGCAGGCGAAATGTGCCCAGCGAATCGACATGCGTTACACCCCGCGAATCGATTTCCGCTTGGATCAAGGTGTGAAGAAGTCGATCGAAATATCACGGATTCTGGACCGCGTGTTGCCGGCCGCCGGCGAGTCGGAGCCTCCGGCACCCGCGGCGGATCAGCCGCCGGAGGACCAGCGCTGACGTCGGCTGGCCGGCCGTGCCTTGCCGAGGGTCGTGGTTCGACGATTCGACCGAGACGAACCAACCACCGAACAGTCTGATAACGAGTGCCATGGCATCTTCCAGTCGCAGCACGCTTTACACCAAGACCTTGAAGGTGTTGAGGACGAAGTCGTATCGGCCGGTCGTGGCCGATCCCCAGCGGCCGGTGCTGGAGCAGATGCTCTTCGCGGCCTGCCTGGAGGACGCACACTACGACGCGGCGGAACAGGCGTTCGCGGCGCTGGAGAACAACTTTTTCGACTGGAACGAGGTGCGGGTGAGCACGGTTCGGGAACTGTCGGAGGTGATGGACTGCCTCCCCTATCCCGCCGCCGCGGCGAATCGGGTCAAGCGGATTCTCCAGTCCGTATTCGAATCGACGTATTCCTTTGATTTGGAGGCATTGCGAAAGAAAAACCTCGGCCCGGCCGCCGAGCAACTCCGCCAGATCGACGGCACCACGCGTTTTACCGTGGCCTACGTGGTGCAATCGGCCTTGGGGGGCCATGCCATTCCCGTCGACTCCGGTGTGCTCAGCATCATGCACATCCTGGGAGCGATCACGGCCGATGACTTCGAGGCGGGGGTCGTGCCGGGACTGGAGCGGGCAATCGCCAAGAGCAAGGGGATCGAATTCGGATCGCTGTTGCACCAGTTCGGCGCCGATTTCGTCCGCAATCCCCATGCCCCGGAGGTGCGGAAGACGATGATCGAGATCAGCCCGGAGGCGGCCGATCGACTGCCCAAGCGCCAGGCCAAGGGTCGTAAGAAGGCCGCGCCGGCACCTACCACGGAGCCGGAGCCGGCGGCGAAAAGTGCCCGGCAAAAGCCGGGCGGAAAAACCGCCCTGCCCGACGAAAAGAAAGCAAAAAAAACGCCGCCGGCCAAGACGGCAAGAAAGGCGGAACGCCCGGCCAAGAAGGACACCAAGACGGCCGCAAAGAAAAAGACGGCCCCGCAGAAAAAGCCCAAGCCGGCGGCCCCGAAAAAGCCCAAGCCGGCGGCGGGCGGAAAGAAAAAATCCGCTTCCTCGAAGGCGAAAACGGAAGGGGCCAAAGGGCGCTCGGCGAAAAAGCCCAAAGCACGAAGCGATTCCTCTCGGAAAAGATCGGCCTCGGCGGGGTTGTCGAAAAAAAAGCCTCGTTAAGGTCCTGGGCCTGTCCTGGGGAGACGTGTCGTGTCTGCACCTTGGATTCGGGAGGTGACGTTGACGCCGCTGGCTTGGTGGATGGGTGCCTCCCTGCTGTTCGGATTCCCCGCTTCGGTCGTGGGGGCTGCGCCGGCCCCGCCGGCAGACCAACACGCGGACGCGCCGGCCGAACCAACCATCTTGAGCGAGCCCGTCCCGGCGTTCTCACCCAAGCTTCCACTCAGCGAGGCCCAGCGAGATCGGCTCCAGGCGTTCTCCTCTTACGCGCTGGCCCGCTCCCTCCAGCGGCAGGGCGACGGCAACGGCGCGCTCCGCGGTTACCAGAGGTCGTTGCGCTACGATCCCACCGCGGTGGACGCCGCCGAAGCGATCGTGCGGCTGGCGGCGGCCTTGGACCGGCCGGGCGAGGCCGCCCGCTGCGCAGCCGTGCTGGCGGAGGCCCCGCACGCCGATTCGCTGGCGTTGCGACAGGTGGCGAGGGAACTGGCCCGGCAAGGCGACCCGGCCGCGGCCGTCGGCTTGTACGAGAAGGCGCTGGCCGCCGGGCGGGATCGGCCACCCGGCGAGGTCGACGTGGTGGTCTGGATGGAGCTAGGGCGATTGTCCCATCTGGCCGGCGACGACGCCAAGGCCTCGGACTATTTTTCCCGGGCGGTCGAGGCGATCGAGAACCCCTCGCGATTCGGCCTCTCGGACCGGGTGAAGCAGGCGCTTTCGGCGGAAAAGGCGGCCACGTACGACCTGGCGGGCCGCAGTTTTCTCCTGGCCGGGCGCACCGCGGACGCGATCGCCGCGTTCGAGAAATCGTACCAGGCCAAGCCCGACCAACCGCGCCGGGCGGTCCATCTGGCCGAGGCGCATCTTCGCGGCGGCGAGCCGGAAAAGGCCCTGGCCAAGTTGGAAAAGTACCTGCGGGGTAAGCAGAAGAGCGAAGGGATCGCGGCCTACCGTTTGCTGGAGGAGATTCTGGCGGCACTCCAGCGGCAGCCCGATCTCTTGCCGCGGATCGAAGCGCTCTATGCGGAGGACGAAGAGAACGATCCGCTGGGCTACTTCCTGGCCGAAAAATACCTGCAAGCGGACCGGCCGGAAGAGGCCCTGGCACTGTACACCCGGTTGATTCGCCGTGCTGCCACGGCGACAGGCTATCGGAGATTGGTGGAAATCGAGCATCAAATGGATCGGCCCTCGGAGTTGCTCGACACGCTGGCCGAGGTGGTGGAGAGGAGCGGATCGCTGCAAGCGGTGGTCCCGCAGTGCGATCGGCTGGCCGAGGACGCGAAGTTCCTCGATCGCCTGGTCGAGACGGCCCGATCGCGGCTGAAGGACGATCCCGCGAAGCTGGGCGGATCGCATCGGCTGGCCCTGGCCCTGGTGCTGCTCTTGGCCGAGCGTTACGACGCGGCGGGCGACTTCTTTCGGCTTGCCCTGGAGGGTGGCGCGAAGAACGAGGCGGACCTGCGGCTGAGATGGGGCGTGGGAATGCTGGTGGGGGAGCGGTTCGACGAGGCGGCCGAGGTGTTCCGCCGCGCCGCCGAAGCCGGCGAGGACGACCACCAGCGGGCCCTCTTCCAGTTCTATCTCGCCGCCGCGTTGGAGTTGGGCGATCACCCCCAAAAAGCCCTGGCTGCGGCTCGCAAGGCGATCGAACTGAACCCCGACTCGCCCCGCTTCCTCAGTCGCCGGGCCTGGATTCTCTATCGCCAGGATCGCCCCCGCGAGGCGGCCGAGGCGTACCGCGAGTTGATCGAGAAGTTCGACGGCGACTATTCCTCCGCCCGCACTCGCGACCTGCTGCGAGACGCCCGCCTGGTGCTTTCCAACTTGTGTATCGACGCGGGCCGAACGGAGGATGCGGTCCAGTGGCTGGAACAGGTGCTGGACGAGTTTCCCCAAGACGTTTCCGCCTTGAACGACCTGGGATACCTGTGGGCCGACCGCGGGAAACACCTCCAGCGGGCGGAAGGGATGGTTCGCCGGGCCGTGGAGGCCGCCCCGGAGAACGCCGCCTACCGCGACAGCCTGGGTTGGGTGCTCTATCGGCGGGGACGATTCAAAGAGGCGTTGGCGCAGCTTGAGCGGGCGGCCCGCGGCGAGCCCGACCCCGTGATCCTCGATCACCTGGGCGATGCCCTCAGCGCCGCGCACCAGGCGGAGCGGGCCCGGCAGGCGTGGCGCAAGGCGATCGAGGCGTTCGCCCAGGCGGGACGCGAAAAGGAAGCCGCCGCCGTTGGCGCCAAGCTGCCGGGGCAACCCGACCACGGCGAAACAAATCATCCTCCCACCAACGGGTCAGGCGAAACCTTATGGCCCGGCGCAAAAAATGTGCCACACTAACCCGAAGCGCCAGCGAGGGAAGAAAACGC
>CAYZWG010000054.1:14523-19459 GCA_964481605.1 uncultured Planctomycetaceae bacterium | reverse complement strand
GACCCGCGCCGAACGCTGCCAGACCGCGCCTCCGGGCCCTGATTCAACGGTATTGCGTGTAACTCCCGTTCTTTCGTCGCTCTCGCGTCGCTGGGGAATTATAGCCGTCCGTCAAGTTGCCGTAGGGCCGGCTGTGCGGAGCCGAAACGTGGCTGGCGCTGCAAACTCGTCAACCGGCCGGCACAGCCGGCCCTACGGGGCCACCAACCTGACAATCGTTTCTCCAACGGTGCTCAACGAACCAGCACCAGCCGATACCGCCGCAGGGCCCCGTCGGCGTCGGTGAATCGGTATTCGGCCAACGGCAAGAGCGAGTCGGTCTGGCCGGCGGCCCACTCCGCCTCGACCAGCCGGCTCAAGGTGCGATCGTATTGAATCCCCCGCCGCGACAGGTTCTCCGCCAAAAGCAGGTGCGTGAATCCCGCCCGGTGAAGCAGGCCGGCAAGCTGGCCCGGCCGCGTGATGCCCCGCTGGTAGCCGGTGCGGCGGCGATAGACCGCCTCCCGGGTAACCCGGCACTGGAAATAATAGGCCCGATAATCCTGGCTCAGCAGGTGCCCTTCGGCGCCGAAACACCGATTGGACACGTCGGCCGCCTGCCACGTGGGCTCGTGCCGGCGCAAGTAATCCGTCCTCCGCTCCAGGCCCAGGGCCACCGCCGCCTGGCCGCCACAGCGGGCCAGCGGCACCGCCGCATAGGCCCCCGCCAGGACCACGATCAGCACCGTTATCACCGCCCGTGGAATCCGATCGAACCGCCGCGCTTCCAGCCACACCCAAACCACCCCCACGGCGAGAATCGGCACCAGCGGCAAAAGAAAACGCACGTTCTGCCGCAGCAGGTACCAGACCACCCCATAGGCCAAGCCCACCCCCAACAGTCCCCCCAGCCCCCGCAGCCGCCGAACCACGGCCAGGCCCGGCAGAAAGGCCAGAAACAACACCCCCGGCTGGTGCCCCCGCCCGCCCAATCCCTCCGGCTCCATCGTCACCTTCCAGACGGCTACCAGGGGTCCAAGGGGTGTTCTGCCCAGCGGCGACTTGCTGCGGGGCAACGTCTGGTGCGGATCGGCTAGGTCGGCCGGACCGCCCGCCAGCGCCTCGCCCAGGAACGGATAGACCGGGTTGCCCCGATACCAGGCCGCGCGCACGTACCACAGGCCGCCCACGCTGATCGCCACCACCGCCACCACGGCGGCACCCCCGGCCAACTCGCGGCGACGCCGGGGCCGCCTTAGCCAACTGCCCACCAGGCCGATGCCCATCGCCACGGCAAAAACCAGCGCCGTGTACTTCGTGGCCAACGCCCCGCCGGCGGCCAGCCCGGCCAGCAGGTACCAGCGGCGGCCCGCCTCCGCCACCACGCCCCGCCACCAGGCAGCCAAGGCCACCGTGGTCGATAGCACCAGCGCCAGGTCGTTCAACGGCGCCGTCATCTGGTTGTTCACACCCGGCACCAGCAGCACCACGCCCCCGACCAGCCAGGCCGCCTCGCGGCCCAGCACCGGCCGCGCCAAAACGACCGCCGCCAACCCCACCAGCACGCCCAGCCCCCAGTGGACCAGCCCCGCCGCCACCGGACCGTCCAAGGCCAGCGCCCAGAGATACCACATCTCGGCCAAGAGCGGAAACGTCGAGTTCTCGCTATAGCGATCGAACCCCAGCCGGTGCTCCGCCAAGAAGGCCTTGGGCAGCTCGAGATGGTAGCAGAGCGCGTCGCCCGCCGTGGGCGGGGCCAGCGCCGAAACGAGCGACCCCAGGCACGCCACCACCGCCAACCCCGCAACGAGCCGCACCAGCCACGCCGGCACACCGGCACCGGACTGCTCGCGCTGCCCATCCCACTCGGCCCCGCAACCGGCCGAACCCCTCCCCACGTCGCCGTCGCCCAACACGCCGCGACGAAACCACCGGCCCGCCGTCCAAAAGGCCGACACCAGGGACGCAATGCCGATGGCGGGAACGTACAGCCCCCCCAAGAGCCCCAGCACGCCCAGCCCCGTGCCCACCGCGATCAGCCCCACGGTGATGCCAAACACGGCGTTCGCCAGTCGGTCCTCGCCCTCCAAGCGAAGCCCGCGGAGAATCAGCCGCCCCGGACCGTAGGCGGCCAGCCCGATGATCAGCAATGCCAGCAAGGATTCAAGCGTGGAAAGCATGGCGAGCAATCGGCAAATCAACAGCGTTCGGCGCGGGTTGCAGTGTTCGGCGCGGGTCGCAGCGTTCGGCGCGGGTCTCCCGACCCCGCCGGCGGCCTGACCGAAGGTCTCCCCGAATTCGCGTAAACGCCGGTTCGCGCGAATATCCCCTTTCCGCAACAGAAACTACTTCAACGGTATCGTGCCTAGCCCAAGTGCAGCATCTTCACCAGGTAAACCACCACCACGGCGGTCGCCCAGCCAATCAGCAGCCACGCCTTCCAAGCGGCGATCGGCGGTGGAGCCGTACGCCCGCTCGTTGGCCGCGGCAGCAACAGGCTTCCCACCAGCCGCCGCACCGGATGGGGGCGGCGCGGGCGTGGCGCTGGTGCTTCGGTTGGCGAAATCGGGGCAATCATTCCTCGCTCCCTTCCCCCACGGTTACCGCTTGCGGCAACGTCGCCGTGGCGGTGGCCAACATCGCCTCCACGGCCGCGGCCACCTCGCCAGGGCCCAGTCCCCTCATGCACGGATGGCCCGGGCGGGGACATTCGCGGCGGTGGCACGGCGAGCAGCCCACCGGCCGGCGAACCACCCGCACGGGAGCCCCCCGCGGTTGCCATTGCCGCGGATGGTTCGTGCCGCTAAACAGCACCACCACGGGCGTGCCCACGGCGGCGGCCAGGTGGGCCGGGCCCGAGTCGGCCCCAATCGCCAGGTCGGCCTCGGCCAGCACGGCGGCCAGCTCGGCAATGCTCAGCCGGCCCGTCCAGTCGGCCACGCCCGCCGGGACTTCACCCTCCAGGATTTGCTCGGCCCGCGGCCGCTCGCCCGGCCCTCCCACCAGGGCGATCGTCGCCTGGTGCTTAAACACCAGATACCCGATCAGCTCGCGCCAGTACGCCTGGGGCCATTGCTTGGCCTCCGTGCCGGCGCCGATGTGGACCACCACCCGCGGCCCCCGCCCGTTGCTCCGGCACGCCAGCCCGGCCAACAACGCCTCGGCTCGCCGCCGTGCGCGGGCTGAAATGGGGAATCGCGGCCGCATCGCCTCCACGGCGGGTCGAATGCCCAGTTCCGCCAGCAGTGCCCGCCGCGAATCGACCTCCGCCCGATCGGCCACGTAGGGGGGCGCGTGGGTGAGAAAGAAGCCGCCGCCGCCCGAGGCCCAGCCCAGCCGTCGCCTCGCCCCCGAAAGCCAGAGCACCAGCGCGTGCGGAAACTCGCCCCGAACGTCGATCGCCAGGTCGTAGCGCCGCCGCCGCAACCGCAGCCCCCACCACACCGCCGCCGGAATCCAGCTCCAACGGCAGCCCGGTGCAAAGCGGTTTCGCTCGCATATCCCCACCACGTCGATCCGTGCCAGTTCGTCGAATACCGCCCGGTTCCAAGGGGCCGCCAGCACCTCGATCGAAGCGTCCGGAAAAGCCGCCCGCAGGGGCCCCAGCATGGCCGTGGTAATCACGGAGTCGCCAAGGTGGTCCCATTGCAGCAGCAGGATCCGCCTCACCGGCGCGGCCCGCCCACTTCGGCTCGGCCACATCAACCGCGCCGCGGCAAACACCGCCACGCCCACCGCGTCCACGGCCGCGAACACCACCCGCCACCGCAGCCGCACGTAGCGGTAGCGGCCCAGCGGCCGACGCTTCAACGATGCCGTCTGTCTACCCCAACGCACGATCAAAGCACCTTTTCATAGGCTTGGCAGGTCGCTTCGGCCGCCGCCTGCCAGGTAAAGTGGCGTTGCACCCGCCGGGCAAGCTGGCCGTTGCGCTTGCGCCCCAACGCCGCCAGCACGGCGCGCCGAATGCCCCTCCGGTCGCCGGGCCGAACATACTCCGCGTCGCCGCCAAAATACTCCCGCCCGCATCCGCCTTGCGGCAGCACCAGCGGCACACCCTGCATCGCCGCCTCCAGCGCCACCAGCCCCGGCGTCTCGTACCAGCCGGCCAGCACCAGGCAGCCGCAAGCGGCGTAGGCCGAGGCCAGCCGCGGATCGTCGTGCCCCAGCCGCCCCACGAACCGCACGTTCGCGCCGGCCGCCCGCCGGCACGCCCGGTAGTAACGCTCATGGCCCGGCACCGCATTGCCCACCACGACCACCCTCGCGCCCGATCCCTCGAGCGCCCGCAGCAGCCCCAGTTGGTTCTTTCGCGGTTCGATCCGACCCATCGAGAGCACAAACCCGGTTCCCCCCACCAGTCTCGCGAACGGCTCGGCGTCGGCCAGGGCAAACCGCGGATCGGCCCCATTGGGCACCACGTGAATCCGCTCCGACTCCACGCCGAACAGCCGCCTCAACTGCCCGGCCTCGGCCGTCGAGTTGGGCAACAGCAGGTCGACCGCGTGGTAGAGCCGCCGCCGCCAGCAGGGCAGCCTGGGGTAAACGGTCCGGGCAGCGTATCCACCCACCGCCGCCAGCCGCCTCGCCGCCGGACGCGGCTGTCGCCAATAGCTCCGCCAATCGAACCAGGCAATTGTGGAGAGCACCACCGGCACGCGCTGCCGCCGGGCCGCGGCGGCCGTGGCCTCGTGCTCCGGCAGGCTGCCGAACAGGTGAACCACGTCGGCCTGTCCCAGCCGATCCTCCCAGGGACGCCAAGGCCGCGCCTCCACGCCCCTGGCCGCCAACGCCGCCAGCGTGGAGGCCATCTGCACCTCGCCCCCGCCGGGTGCGTCCAGGGCGGTGAGCTTTCCCGCCGCCAGCACGACCATGCCGGCCGCCCGAGGCGCCCCTCGCGCCTCCGTCTCCAACGACCTCCTCCATGGCTCGACCGCATACCGCATGGCTGGCTCTT
>CAYZWG010000054.1:0-14423 GCA_964481605.1 uncultured Planctomycetaceae bacterium | reverse complement strand
CGCGCGAACCGGCCGCGCCGTCTCGATCGGATCCCGCCGCTCGTACTCCAGCGCCGCCGGGTCGATCTGGACGCGGTCCCCATCCAGGGGAATCACCGCCACGCGGTTTTCCCGCCATAGCTCCACCCCGAATCGGTAGCCCGGCCGGCGTCCCGCCGCCGCCACGTCCAGCCGCCCCCCGCGGCACTCCACCGCCAGTCGAAGCCGCGACCTTGCCCGCCACCACGCGGCCATTTGCGTGAGCGTCGTTCTCCACACACCCTCAAGCCCGCTCGCGGTGTCCAGCAGCGCTTCGAGAAAGTAAGGGTATCGCCCCAAGCGGGCGGTGGGATGGCCGTAGAGGAAGATCGGTTCCCCGGCACGGTGCCTGGTTTCCACGAGCCGCCGAAAATATCGCACCGCCACGCCCACCGCCTCTCTGGCCGCCGTGGCGGTGTCGTCCGCCGTGCCCGCCGCGGCGGCCTCCAGGAAAAGGCCCAGGCAGACCGGGTGGACCGGAATCTGCAACACCCGGCCGCCCGACGGCTCGAGCGGCAGTTCGTCGTAAACCAGGCCGAACTCGGAGCTGTGGTCGATCCCCAGCGACTGCATCGCCGCCAGCAGATTGGCGTGGAACCGCCCCCCCGGCGCGGCGAACCCCCGCGGCTTGAGCCCGGCGGCCTCCAGCACCTCGATCCCCCGGGCGATGTTGCGGCGATTCTCCTCCAGGGTGCGATAGGTGTGGTGCCGATAACCGTGGCTTCCCACGTCGAGTCCCGCCAGCCGCCCCAGCGCCTCCGCATGATCCGCGTAGGCCGAGCCGCAGACAAAATGGCTGGTGGCCTGCTCGTGGCCTCGCAGCGCGCGAAGCATCCAATCGAAATCGATCGGATCGTACTCGTCGTAGTCGATCCGCAGATTCAGCGCGGTGCGGTAAGGGTAGGGAAACGCCGCCAGGCAAACCCAGACCCCGCCCCCACGCTCGATCTCCTCCCGCAATCGCATCATCAAGACCTGCCGCCAACGCCGCTTGTCGACCCGCGCAACCTCCTCGCAAACCGTGATCCCCTCCACCCGCCATGCCATCCGCGCGGACTGCTCGTCGGCAAGCTGCTCGAACGGATCGACGTCGAAGCCGCGTCGCAAGAGATCAACGTCAATCGCCGTTTGGCCCTTCCGCGGCGCCGGACGGGGGTTGCGGCGGGAATCGAACAGCAGGAATCGCCCCCTTGCGTTCTCCTCCTCGCGCCGGCAAAACGGCACCCCTTGCCGTGCCAAGGCCTGGCAAAGCCCCGCCGGGACGTCGTCCAGAATCAGGGGAAGCAAGGGGAGCATCGGATCAGCCATGAATCAAACCACCGCCGGGGCCCAGCCCCGGACCAAACCATTGCGAATCCAACTACGGGTAAATCACTTCCGGCCGGTCACCCAAAGCCGCCGGTGCCGCCGGCTCAGCTCCCATTCCGAGAGGCCGCTGAAAACCGAAAACCTCCAACCGGCCGGCCCGTCCAATAGCCCCAGCTTCCAGATCAGCCGGCGAAAAACCTCCCTGGCCGGCGCCATCCAGGCCTCGCCGCGCCCCGGTGGTTGGCCCCGGGCAACCCGGGCGGCGGCCTCCAACGCCGTGTAGCGATCGACCTTGCTCATGAATACGTCGACGTCGGCCAGCGTCTCGTGTTCCAGCCATCCGCCCAGCCGACCGATCCGCCCCCCCACCCGCAACACCTCGTGCACGTCGCCGCTCCAGCAGGCGGCGCCCCGCCGAAACAGCCGCACGGGCCGATCGTCCTGCGTGCCCGAACGACGCACCGGCGAACCGAAAACCCGGCTCCGCACGGCAATCCGAAACGCCGCATAGGGCGTGTCGCCAATCGTGCGAACCACCTCCCCCACCAGCCGCGCCGTGGGACGCTCGTCGGCGTCGATCGAAAAAATCCAGTCGCCCTGGGCAAGCCGTATCGCATGGTTCCGCTGAGCGGCAAACGAATCGAACTCTCGCCTCGCCACCCGGCAACCGTGCGTCCGCGCCAGCTCCGCGGTGCCGTCGTGGCTGCCGCCGTCGACCACCACGATCTCGTCCACCCAATCCAACTCCGCCAGCAGCCCGGGCAGGTTGCTCGCTTCGTCTCGGGCGATGATCGCCGCGGTGATCGTGGGCCAGCTCATCGCGCGCCTCCCAGCCGCCGCCCCACCAGCCCGTAGCGGAGCAGCCAGCGGGCGTTGTAGTAGACCGCCACCAACGCCAACTCGGCGGTCAGCCATCCGGTCAACAGCCCGGCAACCAAGAGGTGCAACCGTACGTCGGCGTTGCCCGGCAGGTGATACAGCCATCGCGTCCAGCCACGGCCCCCGTCCGGCGTCAGTGGCTCGGTCGGGAGACCGGCCACAACAGTGCTCCCGTTCGGCGCGGGTTCGTGTCCGTTCGGCGCGGGTTCGTGTCCGTTCGGCGCGGGTCTCCCGACCCCGCCGCGTTCCGCTCGAATCGCCCTCTCCCCCACCAGCCCGTGCATGAAAAGGTACTTGCCCGCCAAAAAGGCCATCGCCAAGGCCCAGGGAAGCGAACTCCCGGCCAGATGGGCCGCCGCCGACGCCGCCGCAATGTGCCAGGTCACGTCGAGCACCTCGTCCACGTTGGCGTCCAACCACGCACCCCACGCCGAAGCCGTCCCTTGGCAGCGGGCCAATTGTCCGTCGGCCCGATCGAAAAACCACGCCCCCAAAACCAACAGCCCGGCCCACGGAGCCATCTCCGGCCGCAGCCAGAGCACCGCCGTGGCGGCCAGTCCCACGGCCAGCCCGCCCAGCGTCAGGTGCACCGGGCGAACCGGCGTGGGGCAAAGTCCTTCCGCCACCCAGCCTGCCAGCGGCCGCAGGTACCACCGCGAGATCGGATACCGGCGGGCCCGGGCAGCCGCGGTCGGGCAACCCCCGGGCAATAACCTGCCCACAGGTCGTGGCGGAAGTCGCCAGACTTTCGGCTGGCGAACTCTCACGAGTTCGGCGACGGGCATCTTGTTTGCCGGGAGTTGCCTCACCGCGGAACCTCCACGCCCCCGTTCGGTGCGGGTCTTTCCCCGTTCGGCGTGGGTCCGTCCCCGTTCGGCGCGGGTCTCCCGACCCCGCCGCTGCCCGACCGCAGGTCTCCAACAGCCGCGGGAGACCTTCGGTCCAACGCCAGTGGCTCGGTCGGGAGACCGGCCACAACGCGGTCTTGCGCCGGCGGCTGCGGCATCTCGGCCGATCGGACCAGGTGGAACGGCGCACCCGTCGGTTGTTGCTCGGCCCCCTGGCGAAAGCGGCGAGGATGGAAGCGTTCGAAATAGCGGCGTTCCCGCAGCAGGTGAAACGGCCCCCGCCGCGGGGGCCGCCGGTGCTGCCGCCACCGTTTTCTCGCCGCCAAAAAGGCCCGCAGGAAGCCCCAACGCCGCTGCTTCCCTACCCACGGCGCCCGCAGCAGGTCGAGCCCCGCGCGAAGCGGCCATCCCACCGCCTGGCGGGCCAGGTGCCGTGGATGCCGCAGGTTCTTCCACTGAAAAAGCAGCGTGTTTCTCAGCGCCAGAAAGTCGTTGCCGGTCTCTCCAAAAGCCGGTCCAAAGGACGCCATGCCGCGATGGTAGACCATCGCCTGGGGAATGTATCGGGCCTGGTAGCCCGCCAGGTAGCCCCGCAAGGCAAAGTCCAGGTCCTCGATCCGTCCCGGCAAGAAAAGCGGATCAAACCCGCCCAACTCGCTGAAAATCCGGCAGTCCACCGCCATTGCCGCCCCCGCCGAGGCCGTCAGGTCGGGCAGGTCGGCCACCTCCTCGTGACCGCCGAAGCGGCCCGTCGCCTCCACCAGCCCCCACCGCCAGCGGACCGCCGTCTTCAAGCCCTCGTGGGTCGTGCCGTCGAACAGCCGGCACCGCGGCGCCGTCATGAAACAACACGGCTGGCCCACGCCCGCCGGCTCCACCAGCGGCTCCACCAGCGGATCAATCGCCTCCGGGTCGAGCTTGATGTCGTTGTTCAACAGTAGCGCCACCGACCCCTCCAGCCCGGCCACCACCGCGTTGAACGAGCAGAGGCCCCGGTTCGCCGAGCGGAAGACCTCCACCTGGGGCCATTGGCGGGCAAGCCAGGAGACGGAATCGTCGCGAGAATCGTTGTCCACCACCGCCACCCGGCAGCGGTGGCGCGAGCGGCGGCCCGCCTCGACGATCGAGGGCAGACACTCGGCCAGCAGGTCGCGGCCCTCGAAGTTGAGAATCAACACGTGAATCGCCATCAGGCGGTCGAACCTTCCGTGTTCGCCTCGCGGGTCCTTCCCGGCAGCCCGGAACAACGCTTCTGGCTGCCAAGCCTACAGCCTCTCGTTCCCAAGCTCCGGCTTGGGAACGCATCCCGTCGTACCTTCGCTTCCAGCGGCGCTGCCAACCCGTAGATCCATGCCGGGTCGCGACCCGGCCTACAGCCGAACACCATAGGGCCTACGCGGCTTGCGGGTCAAGATCGCTCTTTCCGGCTCACCGTTCGGCGCGGGTTTTCTCACCGTTCGGCGCGGGGCTGCCGACCCCGCCGCGCCGCAAGCCGCCCAGCTTGTGAGGTGGCCGCCTCCTCGACCCGCCACCAGCCCTCCTCGGACGTCAATTCCCGCCCCGGCGGCACCCGGTACCACGCGGCGAACTCCCGCTCGGCCTCGCCCCGGGCCTGCGATCGCACTATCGTCCAGAGAGCCACCGCCGCGGCCACCATCGTCGAGACCAGCGTGTAGAGGCGTCCGGCCACCAGGCCGCCGTCGCCCAGGGCGAGTTGCACCAAGGCCACGCCACCCAGCAGGTTCATCATCACGTGGGCCTCGCACCACTTGCGGGCCGTCCAGGCGGCCAGCCGTGCCGGGGTGTGGGGAACGGCCGGCTGCGCCGTGGGCCGGCCACCGCCGCCGCCTTCCACCTCGAGCCGACCGTGGAGGCGTTTCAGCCGCTGAAAAAAGGCCTTGTAGCGGGCGTCGTGCTGAAGCGTAATCAGCAGCAGGGCCACCCCCCAAACCAGCCCCGCCACCAGCCACAGCGGTTCGGCCCGGCGGACAAACAGCCCGTACCCCACACCCAGCGGCACCAGCAGGTTTGTGGTGTGGTGCATCAGGTAGTCCAGTTGCACGCCGTCCAGCGAGGCCGTGCCGCGGAGCCGGGCCAATTGGCCGTCGACGTGGTCCAAAAGGTACCAGAGCTGCAAGAGCACGGCGCCTGCGATCCAGCCGGCCACGTTCCCCCAGGCAAACGCGCACGCCGCCCCCGCCGCCGACGCCCAGGCGGCAAGCGTCGCCATGTTGGCCGAAACGCCCCAAGGCTCGACCACCCAGGTGATTCGCAGCGCCGCCGGCCGCGTCACCCGCCGGGCCATCCAGTTGCCGAGGCGGCAATGGTCCGGCTTCTGGCTTCGCCGTGCAAGTTCCGATAGTGAAAGACGAGCCATCCAAGATCCATCCTGGGTTTATTCCGCCCAGGGCGAGGCTCCTGCCGAGCCGTGGGGCGGCACCACGCTCGGTCCCAAGCTCCAGCTTGGGACCGCATCGTTCGGCACGCATTGCCCCGCCCTCGTCGTCGACCCATCCGCGACGTTGGCAGTGCCAATTTTCTCCTATTCCTTGATCGCTTCCCACCAGTGGCCCAGGTGCCAGGCCGCGGCCGCGGTAACACACCAGGTAAGCCCCACCACCGCCAGTTTCGCCGCCGTGGTGGCCAGGTCGGACTCGCCGCCGGGCCGCGCCATCTCCAGCCACACGGCCATGCCCAACGTGGGAATCAGCGTCAGGCCACACAGCCCCGCGTAGCCCAAGCGCTCGCCGCCGGAAAGCTCTCTCCAAAACGACACGCCCACGGCCAACAGCCAGTAGACGGCGTAGGCCGTGGCCGTGGCCGCCGCCACACCCGTAAGCCCCCAGCCCGCGGTCAACGCGATGTAATTGCCAACCGCCCCCAGCACCGTGGCCCCCAGCACCGCACCCAACGCCCGCTTCTGCCGGTCGACCGCCACCAGATATTGGCTTGCCGGCAACGCCATCACCAGCGCCGCCGCCCCCGGCACCAGCCAAACCAAGGCCCCCAGCCCGGGCGCGTAGTCGGGCAACAGCCGCACCAACACCGCCGGCGCCAGCGCCAGCGACACGCCGCCCACCAAGGCCATCGCCGCCGCCTGCAATTGGCTGGCCCGGGCTGCCAGCCGGGCCACCTCGCGGCGGCTGCCGGTTCGCCCGTAGGCCTGCCCATACCGCGGACCCATCACCATCGCCAGCATATTGCCCAACCCGAAAACCTGGGCCGAAACCATGATGGCCACCGAGTAGCAGCCAAGCTGGAATTCCCGGTCGCTGGTGTAGCCCAGGATCATCAGTTTGTCGAGCGAGCGAAACAGCGAGGCGGTGGTGCCGGCCAACAGAATCGGCCCCCCAATGCCGATCAGGCGACGAATCTCCGCCGTGTCCCAGGCCCATCTCAGCGCGGCCACCTGGCGGCGCTGCACAAACAAGAACGACGCCACCAGCACGACCAGCGTTCCCAGGTAAAGCCCGTATATCCCCCACCACCACGTGGCCACCCCGCAAACACCCAGCGTCAACACGGCTTCCAGCAGCGAAAGCCGGGCGGTCGTGCTGAACCGTTGCCGCGCCCGCAGCAGCGTCACCTGGTAGCTCACGTAGCGCGACAGCACGGCCAGGCAACCCACCACCGCCAGCCCCACCGCCCAGGCCGCCGTCCAAGGCCCCCGCCCGCTCAGCCCAATCCACACGGCGGCCACCAGCAACAGCCCCGCATAAGCCAGGCTGGAAATCGTGTTCACCGCAAACGCCAGGTCGAGCCCGCGGCGGGCACGTCCGCCATGGCCGTGGGCGTGGCCGCTGGCCACCGTGTATTCCCGCACCGCCCCCTTGCTGATCCCCAGGTTGGCGTAGTTGCCCCAGCTCAAAAACAGCTTGATCGCCTGCCAGATACCCATCTGGGCCGGGTCCAGCAGCATCTTCAAGAGCAGGCTCGTCGCCACCCCCACCAGGTGACACACCACCGCGGATCCGCTCACCACGCCCCAATCGCGGAAAACACGCCGCCAGCCCGAGACCGGGGCGGGCAGCCCGCCCAGCGTTGCCGTATCGAGGGTTTGTAGGGGTGAGGCCAAGGTTTCCAACGTCCTGACTACGATCCTGTCGGCTTCCAAGCTGCCGTAGGGCCGGCTGTGCCGGCCGGTTGCCGCGTTTCGCGTAGGGCCGCCGCGGCCGTTCCGCTTCACACCAACCCTTCTACGGCCCGCGGCCGCGGCTGGGTTCGACCGGCCGTATGTTTCGGCCCCCCGGCCAGCACCACCTCGGCGATTCGCTCCCCACTTCCGCTACCTTCGCTACCACCTGACCACGATTCCTCCAGGTAGGCAAACACCCGCTGGTTCGACACCGGCGGTGGATCGGCCCGCGCTTCCAACGCCTCGCCCAGCAACCGCCCCAACTCCTCCTCGCTGCGTGCCGAGCCGAGCATCCCCCAGGCGTCGTGGGGCAACACGTCGCCCGCTCTCGGCGGCAACAATTGGATCACCGGCACCCCGGCCAAGGTGGCCTCGATTCCCGCGCTGGACATGCAGCTCAACACGCAATCGACCCCCCGCAGGCATTTCGCCAGCGTCGCTCGACGGATCGTTTTCACTTCCAGTCGCGGATATTCCCTCAACACCCCCCGCACCACCGGATCCTCCGGCGAGCGAGGGTGCAGCTTGACCACCAGCCGTGCCGCCGACAGCTTCGACACGGCCCCCAGCGCCATCTCAATCATCGCCCGGTAGCTCTGCCCGGTCATGTGCAGCTTGACATAGTCGGGCCGCTCGTCGCGCGGCGGCACGGTCGCCAGAAGCAACACGGTATCAGGGGTCGGCGACCTTTTCCGCGAGGAAAAAGGGGGCAGGAACCTTTTGCTGGAAAGGCCCTTAGGGTGCTTCGCACAAAAGGTTCCCGACCCCTTTTTCCCACCGTGACACGGCGACCCGGTCACCACGATCCGCTCGCCCGGCACCTCCCAGGCCTCAAGTTGATCCCGGCTCGATTCGCCCCAGGCGAGAAAATAATCGGCCGCAAGCGGCGCGAATCCGAATTGCGTGGCCGGAACCCCATGTTGCACCACCAGCGACACGGCCCCCCACCGCCGGGCCGCCGCCACCGCCGCCCGGGCCATCGGCGTGGCGTCCTCGTCGACAACCAACCGGTCGGGCCGCAAACGCCGAAAATGCGAGTCGATCCGCTCCACCAGCCGGTGCTGACGCCCCCCCTGGGCGGCGAGCCGGCGATCGAGCCAGCGCATCACCGGGCCTCGCAGGTCGACTCCCCGGCTTTCCATTCGCGGCAACTCGATCTCCGCCCACGTCTGGTCGCTCCCCAGGCTGGAATCGCACACCAACTGGCCCACGCCCCGGCCGCGCCAGCGAAGCCACGATTTCAACGCAAAACGGTCGTACAGCCACCACACGCTCGCCCCTCGGCGAAGCAACGTCTTGCAAACCGGCCCGAGCAGGCGGGGATTGCCGCAGAGGACGACTTTCGGCCGGGGAGAACCGCCCACATCGGCCGGGCCCATCCACTCCGCCAGCCGCCCCAGCCACCGTCGCCACCTTGCGTTCACCGGACCCGCCCCCAGTTCGGCGTAGGTCTTCCGACCCCGCCGCAACCGCTGACCGCAGGTCTCTCCACCCCGCCGGGGGCTCCAACGCACCGCCGCTTCCGCCCCACACCGCCGGCAGACCGCCGCCAGCAACTCGGCATAATCCTCGTCGCGATCTCGCACCGCGTGCAGCCACACCCGATCCTCCGGGCCGAGCGGACGCACTTCCGTGAAATAGGCCACCAGCCGGAGCAGCTTCACCAGGTGGTAGCGTAAACCCAGCGCGCCCAGCCAAAGTGGTGAGACGGGCCAGCCCGCCGGCGGCCGCTCGCCCGCGGCCGCCGCCAACCGCTGCACTTCCCAATCGATCCAGCCGAATCGGGCGTCGATCACCTCGTCCAACGCCGTATCGGCCGAGCTCCTCGCCGGCCGTGGCCAAGAGCCCTCCAGCAGGAGCCTGGTGCGGTCCCCGCCGACCCGCGATCGGTGGGCGGTTTCGCCAGTGTCGCCGGGCCCTCGCCCAGCGCCCACGAGTTCGTATCGTGTGTAGACCTGCAAATGCACGCCCCGGCCCCTCCTCGGCGGCCATCAGCCGACGGCGCGGTCGGCAGTGGGGGCCCCAACCAATTCGAACAGCTCGTCAAATCGAGAGAGAAACACGTCGGCCTCGGCGTCCGGCGAATAATTCAACGCAATCGTCTGCATCCCCACGTCCGCCGCCCCCCGCAACTCCACCGTGTCGTGCCCAACAAACGCCACCTGCCCCGCCCCCAGCGAGTTCGGCATGAGCCCCAAGTTCAAGTTCGGCGCGGGTTCCAAATTCAAGTTCGGCGCGGGTCCGTCCCCGTTCGGCGCGGGTCTCCCGACCCCGCCGCCGCCCGACCGCAGGTCTCCAACAGCGGCGGGAGACCTTCGGTCCGGTGCCGGTGGCTCGGTCGGGAGACCGGCCACAACGCGGTCCCCGTTCGGCGCGGGTCTCCCGACCCCGCCGCCGCCCGACCGCAGGTCTCCAACAGTCCCGGGAGACCTGCGGTCCGGCGCCGGTGGCTCGGTCGGGAGACCGGCCACAACGTGCCCCGGCCACATCGCCCGCAACGCGGCCCGGTAGCAGGCCGCCTCCGGCTTGGTGTGGCCAAGATCGACCGACGTGATCACCTCGACGAACACGTCCTTCAGGCCCAATCGTTCCAAACGCCCCCCCAACTCCTCGCCCGTGTGCTCGCTGTCGCTCAGCACGATCATCGGCAGCCCCACCGCCTTCAGCCGGGCCAGGGTCGATCGAACCCCCGGCAGCAGCCGCACGTTGGCCTCCCACTGGTGGCGCCGGCCGTGGCAGGCCCGCTCGATCTCGTCGATCTGCGCCGCGTTCAGCCCCACGGCAAGCAAAAAGTGGCGAAACGCCTCGCGGAAGTCGCGCTGGCCCCGGTGCACCGGAACGAGAAACTCGTGGTCCCACACGTGCCAGAAGCAGCGGTAGTTCGTGTGCAGCCCCAGCCGGGCCAAAAGCTGCAACAGCCAGCGACGCCAGGCCGTGGCGTCGTAGAGCACGTCGCCGGCGTCGAACACCAGCCCGCCGATCGGACCTCTCAGCCGGCCGGCCGGACATCCACGCAGGCAAATACGGGGAGTGGGAATCGGCATCGGGGAGATCCTTCTCGCTGATGGCGCGGAGTCCTTGCGCCACGGCCGAATGGAGAGAAAAAGACGTCTCTGGGAGGACGCCGAGAAAGGCCGCCACACGCCCGCGGCGCGGCCTGAGAGTTCGCCTTCGCCGCCGGGGCGGCGACCGGCGCAATGCGGTAGGTTGACCCGGCCCCTCGGCCGGGAAAGCCAAGCGTGCATCGCTGCTCGAGTCCTTTCGAGTTCCTGCCCCCCCACCAAGCCGGTCAACCCTTGGCGTGAACCCGGTTGAGCGCGGCCATTCGTTTCCGCAGGGCCGGCTGGTGGTCAAGCAGGTCGGCAATCCTTCGCCAGTCCAATTCTTCCGGGCCCAAGGCGTCGAAAATCGTCAACGCGTTTTCCCAGTCCTCTTCGATGTCCACCGTGAGGCGAACGTCGTCCCGATCGATCTCGTCCGGGGCCCGAAGCAAACGCACGTTGAACTTGTCCGGATGGGAGTAAATATATCGCGTGGGATTCTCCCGATCGATCGACGCGCGGGCCCTCCGCGCCGCCACCCGAAGCGCGTCCGTGCGGAACCACTCCGCAAAAACGCCCACCGGCGAGAGAATCGCCGGGCGGCCGTCCCGCGAGCAATAGCTCACGTAGTCGCAATCCCCCGCCGCGTTGGCCGCGCAGACCAGCCGGTCGATCAACACCGGATCGACAAACGGGGCCGTGGCGCTGATGCGAACCGCCGATTCCGCCGGATACTCCTCGCAGGCCGCCCCCAGCGAAGCCAGCGGGTCGGGCCGCGAGGCCACGAAAACCGGCACGTCCAGCGGAGTCAACTCCCCCACGAAGTCGTTCTCCGCACAGCCGCAGGTGACCACGATCACCCCGTCCAACTGCTGGCAGTCGGTCGCTCGACGCACGACCCACTCCAGCATCGGCTTGCCCCACAGCTTTCGTCGCGCCCGGCGTCGAGCACACGGCGCCCGAAAGCACGCCTCCACGATCCCCAGGGTCTTGAGCATCCCGGCGCCTTTACCATCCAATGGGTCTACCGTCCGTTTCGACCGGCGGGCGAGGCAAGCCCCCTCCGACAATGGCGCAGTCTATCATCCCCCTCGCCAAACCGTCAAGATGAGCCGCCCTCCCGTTCGGCGCGGCTCTCCCCACCCCGCCTTCGTTCGGCGCGGCTCTCCCGACCCCGCCGCCAGCAGGCTTGCCCATTCCGCCCTTTTTCCACATGCCCCCTGCGCACCCTCGTTCGGCGCGGCTCTGCCGACCCTGCCGCGTTCTGCCGTTGGAGCCATCCGGCCGCCTGTGGTATATAAGGGCCCGCCGGCCGCTTCCGTCCCAGGCCGCCTCCGGGCCGGACGGGGGTAGGAACCAACGGCCGCCCCCCTACGGCACGCACCGGGAGTCCAAGCCATGGAAGGTTGGCAAACCCAAGTCGTCACCGCCTCGGCCGCCGAGGTGGCCCCCCAGTGGCAACTGACCGTCCTCCTGCCCGCCTACAACGAACAACTCGCCATCAAGCAGGTTCTCGACGAAATCGTCGAGGCCCTGGCCGACGAGTCCCTTCGCTACGAAATCCTCGTCGTCGACGACGCCTCCACCGACGCCACCGCCGAAATCGCCCGGCGCTACGCCCGCCAGTGCTGGCAATGCCCCGTGCGCGTGGTCCGCTGCCCCGAAAATCGCGGCGCCGGCGCCGCCCGCAAGGTCGGTATCCGCCATGCCCGGGGTCAAATCGTCGTCATGCTCGACGCCGACGCCACCTATCCCGCCCGCTCGATCCCCGAGTTGCTCCGCTACTTTCCCGCCTACGACCAGGTCAACGGGGCCCGCACCAGCGAGCAGGGCACCCTCCCCTGGCTCCGCGCTCCGGCCAAGTGGTTGATCCGCAAGCTGGCCTGCTACCTGACCGGCCACAAGATTCCCGACCTCAACACCGGCATGAAGGCCTTCAAACGCGACGCCATGCTCCCCTGGCTGTGGGTCGTGCCCAACGGCTTCAGTTGCGTCACCACGATGACCCTCGCCTTCTTGACCAACGACTACGCCGTCAAATACGTCCCCATCGACTACCGCCCGCGCATCGGCCGCAGCAAGTTTCACCCCATCAGCGACACCGCGGCCTTCCTCACCACGGTGCTGAGAATGGTGCTTTACTTTCGCCCCTTGAGGGTCTTTCTACCCCTGGCCGGACTGGTGATCGCCCTCGGCGTCGGCAAAACCGTCCTCAGCTTCGCCCTCACCGGCACGATGCAGGAGTCCGACATCGTGGTCATCACCGCCGGGTTCATGACCTGCATGTTGGGGCTGTTGGCCGAGGTGATCGTGGCCCATCATCGACGCTGAGCGAAAACTTCGTTCGGCGAGGGTCTTCCGACCCCGCCGGTGTCAATCGAAAAAACGCCCCAACCGCCGCTCGTTCCCCGGGCCCCACCCATGTCGACCTCAGCCAACGCCCCACATCCGCTTTCCACCAACCACTTCGTTCCCGGCACCTGCTATCTGCCGGGCGGCCCATCGCCGGACCCATCCTCCACCGGCCCGGTCTGCTCCACCCGCCGCGACCCGGCCCTGCGTCGCCGCTACCTCGATCTTGCCCTGTCCCAAGTGCCTCGCCTGCTGGGAGCCGTCGACCGCCATCCCTACCGCCCCACCTACGGTTGCCTCGACCGCCAGTATTGGCACTATCGCACCGCCGCGTTCCCTTCCGAAATGTTTCAGGAAGGGGCCCTGCCGCTGGCCCTGGTCTACACCACGAACCTGCCCGGCAACCGCTGGCACGGCAGCCCCCGCGTCCGCGAACTGGCCGTCGCCGCCATCCGTTTTGCTGCCCGCTCCTGCCACGCCGACGGCTCCTGCGACGACTACTATCCTTTCGAGCGGGCACTGGGAGCGGCCGTCTTTTCGCTCCGGGCCGCCGCCCGGGCCTATCAAGTGCTGGGCCTGGCCGACGCCGAAATCCTCTCCTGGCTCCAACGCCGCGCCGACTGGATCATCCACCACGACGAGTCCGGCCGCCTGGCAAATCATCATGCCCTGGCCGCGCTGGCGCTCGTGCGGGTCTTTCAAATCACCCACCAAGAGCGATATCGCCAGGCGGCCGAAGAGCGTATCGCCCGGGTGCTCGACTGGCAACATGCCGAAGGCTGGTTCGACGAATACGGCGGGGCCGACCCCGGCTACCAGACGCTCACCATCGACTGCCTGGCCGCCTATCGCCGCGCCAGCGGAACCGGCCAGCTCGACCAACCGCTTCGCCGGGCGGTCCAGTTCGCGTGCCTCTTTCTCCACCCCGACGGCAGTTTGGGCGGACCCTGCGGCAGCCGCGGCACCTACCTTTTCTATCCCCACGGCCTGGAACGGCTGGCCGCCGAAAACCCCGCCGCGGCCGACTTGGCCGACGGCTTCCTGGCGGCGGTGGCCTCCGGCCGGCAGGCCGATTTGAGTGACGACCGGATGTTTGCCCATCCCCTGGCCGGATACATCGGGGCCTACCTCGATTGGTCGCCCCTGCGGCCACCCTCCAACGACGAGCCGGCCGACCAGGCCCGCCATCTGCCCGCGGCCGGACTCTTCGTCCGCCGCTCGCACACAACCCACACCGTCGTTTCCACCGCCCGGGGCGGCGTGTTCAAACACTTCGCCGCCGACGGCCGTTGCTTCCTCGACGCCGGGCTGGTTCTCCAGACCGAGAACGGGCGCACCGCCGTCTCGCAATGGCACGACCGTGGCCGGCGGGCGGAATGCGTCGCCACGCAAGAAGGCGGCTACCGGATTACCGTGGGCGGCCCCCTCCACGAGGTCCGCTTCGAGACCGCCTCGCCGCTGAAGCAATCGCTCCTGCACGGCGGCATGTGGCTGGTCGGCCGATGGTGCCGCACGGCGGTTCGCCGGCTGCTGCAGCGCCGCCTCATCACCGCCCGCCGAGAGCTGCCCATCCACCACCGGCGCACGATCGAGCTGCTCCCCGGCTGGGGAACGCCCTGGGACGCCGATCTTCGCATCACCGACACGATCGAGTTGACCGACCGCCGGCTGCGGGTCCGCCGGCTGGGCTTCGGCACGGATCACGAATCGGCCTACGTGGCCGCCTCGGCAGTCTACCAGGACGCGGTCCTCCAGCCCTGGAGCGATCTGACTGAGAGACGCGACGAGCTCAACACGAAGCGGCGGCTGACGCTCGTGCGAGAGGTCCATCCGGCAGGTTAG
>CAYZWG010000053.1:0-19602 GCA_964481605.1 uncultured Planctomycetaceae bacterium | reverse complement strand
GAGCGTCTTTGCTGGAGCTTGGGACCGAGTGTCTTTGCTGGAGCTTGGGACCGAGCGTCAAGCGTTCTCCCCGGCAGCAGGGCCGGTAGCGGGTCAGGGTCGGAAACTGTCGCGCAGCATGGCCAGCGCCGGCTTGGGTTGTGCCGGTGTCCAGAGGCCATGCTCGTTCTTCTCAAGCCGGATCAGGCCGTAATGCGATTCGGGGTTGTGGGGGCCGAAATAGGGCTCGTCGAACAGCTCGTAGACAAACACCGCCTCCAGCGGATACTCGGCGGCCAGTTCGCGGAAACGGAGCAGGGATTGCCTCAGATAGTCCGCTTGCTCGGCTTCCCCACTGGCCCCCAGGCTGCCCCCGCGCCGGTTCCATTCGGTGATCCAGATCGGTTTTCCGAATCGGGCAAGCTCGGCCAGCAGGTTGTCGTTGCCGTGCGCGCGGGCGATGTCGCCCATTTCGGAATACCAGTGCCAGGAGAGGATTTCAAACGGCACCCGATCGGCCTGGAGCCGCTCGACGAAGCCGGTGTGGAGCCATCCGCCGGTGTTGATCACCCGCACGGCCGCGGGGTCGGCTGCCCGCACGCCGTCGGCCAGGCCGCGGAGCACGGCCCTCGCCCGGCGGTATCGCGCTTGCTGGTAGTGTGCGGGGCGGTCGCCGGCGGGATCGCCCCATTGCCAGAGCGTGCCGTCGATGGTCCGTTCGCCCTTGTGGATCATGGCGAAGCCGTCGAGTTCATTGTGCAGTTCCCAATGGGTGACGCTTTTCTTGAAATGCTCGACCACCGTGGAAGCGTAGTCGAAAGCGGCCCGGCGGATGCGGTCTTCGTCGTCTTCGCGCTTGAGGTCGACGGGGGGAAAGAGGATGGGCAGAAGATGAATCTTGCGGCGGTCGGCCTCCTCGACCAGGCGATCGAGCCCGGCCATGCCCTCGGGCCGGGCCGCCGATGCTCCCCAGTCGCAGCGATACCAGCCGGCGCCCAGCCGGCGGACCCATTCAAGCTGGGTCGCCAGGGGAACCTGGCGATAACCCTCTTGCCCCAAGGGATGTCCCGAAACGCCCAACTCAAGCTCGGCCGCGGCGGCCTCGCCCAGCGGCCGGCTCGGGCCCAGCCCAACCAGGGCAAGCAGCAAAGCCAGGCAAGCGGAGAGCGGAATCGTGCGGTGCATGGCGGGAAACCTTGGTCGCGGGGGAAACGCTAGGGGGCTCGGCGAACGTACTTGATGAGGTAGGGCGCGTCGGAGACGGGTACCTCGGCCAGCGTGACCGATCCGCCGGTCATCTTGCACGGAAGGGTTTTCACACCCCAGTTGAAATCGTCCATCGTGCTGTACTTCACGCCCACGGGAAGCAGGCTGTAGCCGATGGGCAGAGAGGCCAGCGAGGGGGCTTGCCCGGGAAGGGTAACCGCCAGCGGCCGGGGCTCGAAGTCGTCCTCGGCCGGCACCCCCGCCCAGAGCAGGATCACCACCTCCACCAGGCCGAGTTCCGCGTGCTCTCGCTGGAAGGTCATGATCTGCAGGTTGAGCTTTTCGGCGGCGGGGACTTCGACCGGCTGCGACGTCTTCTTCAGGGTGTCGTCGACATTGGCACAGACCGCCGCAGCCGCCAGGTAGGCCGGTCGGAACAGCGCGTCCCGGTTTTCCGGATCGGCCCAGTTCATGATATTGCTCTGGTACGGCTCCACCAGTTGGAACTGGGCCTCGACGTGGTAGATGTTCTGGAAGCTGCGGGTGAAGATGAAGTTGATCCGAGGGCGGATTCCCAGCCAGAAATCCAAGAGCATGGCCCGCTGCTCGTACTTGGCCTGGGTCAAGAACGAAATCTCCTGTTTCCAGGTGTGGTCGCTGAGGTTGGTGGGCCAGCCCTCCTCGGTGGCGGCGATCGGTACGTGACCATCGGCACCGGCAACCAGCTTGCCGTGGTCGATCGCCTCTCGCAGGTCGGCGATCTGCGCCGCGTAGTCGGGCCAGAAATTCCAAGGGTGAAACTGCGAGCCGTGCTCGGGAAAGTTCAGCCGCACGTACGGCTGGCGGTAGGGATGGATGGAGAACCCGTCGCCGCCGAGGTCGGCCGCCAGCGCCTTGCGAATCCAGGGATAGGGCCAATCGTGCAGGCACTGGAGCATGGCCGTGGCCCCCACCCAGACCCGGGCCTGGGGGTCCTCCGCCTTGATCTCCCGGTAGGCTTCCTTGCACAACAGCGCGTAGTCCTCCGGCTTGATGAGCGGATGCTCGTTGCCGCCGTTGGGCTCGTTGCCTAGCTCCCAATCCTTGACCCACTGCTTGTAATGGCGAACCTGCAAGCGGCACCAACGGGCGAACAGCCGGCGGGCCTCGGGCGTGGCCGGCGGCTTGCCGGCCACGGAGAGCTGGTTCAGCCGCAGCAGCACGTTCAGTTTCGACTTGCGAGCCAACTCCAGGTAGGCCACGCCGGACGGCTTGGGCTGGTTCCACTGTGCCAGGAAGTCCTCCGGGTCTGCCCCGGCGGGCATGTTGCCCGCGGGAATGTAGTCCTTGACCCATTTGAAGCCGGCCCGGGAGATGTCGCGGATCAGCACCTGGGGGTCGCCCATTCCCTCGGAGAGGGTCGAGCAGGTGTGCGTGCCGAAGGGGGAATCGCCGATCTCGGAGGACCTCTTGAACCGGGGGAGGAGTGCCCGGCGAACGGCGGCGTCCAAATCGTCGAGCGACGGGGGCGCGGGCTTCTGCTGTGGCCGGGCCACGGCCGGGGCGTTTTCCCCGCCGACTGCCGCGAAAGCCGGCCCCGGCAGGAGAAGCCAGGCGGCCGTGGCGACCAGGCAGCTTGTGCGTGTCTTGCACTTCATGGGATGATCTTCCGGCCGGTGTGAGGGAAAAACGGCGGCATCATTGGGGCTGGCGAATCTCCAGCAAGAGTGGTTCCAAGGGCGCCAGGTCGAACGTCTCGCCCAGGGTCCGACCGGTGCGAAGATCGATCCCGGTGACCGCCTTGCCATCCCGCATGATGCGAACCTGTTGCGGTCGGCTGAGGTAGTTGGCCAGGTTCACCAGCAGCCGCCCGTCCAGCCGCGCGGCCAGGTACTCCACGCCCCAGGCCGGCTTCCCGTCCGCCAGGGCGACCGTCACCAGCCGCTGAACGGGCAGCGAGGAGAGACGCGATTGGAAGAACTGAAAGGTCTCTTCACCGGTGGCCGGTAGCTCGGCCGGCGGGGGCAAGGCCGAAGGGACCTCGCGCGGCCGGCCATATTCGTCATGGGTGAAGCACTCGCTCAGCAGGATCACGCGGCCGCCCTCGGCGGAGAACTTGCCCAGCGCCTCCAGGGTCTCCCCCGGGGTGCGGACGACGCCCGTGGCGACGATCACCTTGACGGCGTTCAGGGGTCCCGGCAGCCGGCCCGTCCGGGCGCAGCCGGCCAACTGCCGTTCGGTAACAAACCCCACGCGAAAGCCGCAGAAATCGAGCGCCTCGTACGTCTGCCGCAAGCGGTCAACATACTCCTGGCCCGCCACCAGCGAGGCCGGCGACCAGACGAGGGCAACCTGGATGGGGAGTTGTTCGAAGGCGGTCATCTCCTTCGCCAGCCGCATCAGGTCCAAGGCGGTGTGGCCCATCGCCTCCACGCAACGCGGCCGGTGCATGATGCTGCCGGAAATAACACTATCGTAGGCGTAGGTCCGCTCCCAGACCCAGGTGGTGGTGGCGGCCTGGCCGTGGATCGCGCCTTGCCAGAATACGTTGGCGATGTGCGACGGGGCAACCACGTCGAAGGTGCGGTCGGGGATCAGGTGGTTTTCCGAATTGAAGATCGGCTTGTCGGCCACGCTCCGTTGGAGGTCGTAGCCCATGTTCTCGTCCCACCAGGCGGACGCCCAGGGCCCCCGGCCGGAGGGATATTTCCAGGCGTCGTTCCCGTTGTAGTCGCTCAACGCGGCGAACAACTCCGGCGAGACACTCCACGCCCCGTGGCGATGGCGGACGAACACCGCCGGCACCATGATCTTCGCGTGGAGGGGAAGATCGGGGGCCAACTCGCGGATGATCGAGGCCATCCAGGCGTGGAACTCCGCGAACGTCTCCTGGTTGAAGCAGATGAAGTCGTAAACCAACGGGGTGGGCTGAAACTCGGGGGGTGGCACGGCGATCGACTCGAAGTCCGCGTAATCGCTGCCCCAGCGGCGATTCAGCACGGCGATCGTGCCGTGCCGCCGGCGAAGCCAGTCGTGCCACCGCCGGCCCACGAACCGGCTCTTCCGCGCGTCGGTAAAGACCGGTTCGTTCGTGAGGCAAATGCTGTGCAAGGCGGGATGATGGCAGATCCGCGGAATCACCGTGCGAAGAAACTTTTCGTACACCGCCCGGGCTTCCGGCGCTTGCACGTCGACCTGCAAGCAACCACCGCCGGCGTCCTTCAAGTGGGGCCACTTGGCGTAGGCCCAGGCGGGAAAGTAGTGGGGGCTGATGAGCAGGTTCACCGCCACGTCGGCCTTGGCGGCCCGATCGAAAATCTTCAGGTACTGCTCGATGGTCGTCGTATCGACCTGGTCCTCCCCGGTGAGCACGCTGCGGGGGCCGAACTCGATCTGGATGATGTTCAGGCCGTAGCCGGGAAGCTTTTCGATGTCCCGCTTGACCTGGGCGAAGTGGCCCACGCCCACGAACTGCAAGGGCCACTCGGTTTCCGTGTGCCCGTCGGGCCAGCGGACCGTGCCTCGTTGCGAGGGACCCACCAGGCGAAAGCCGGGACGCTGGGGCGCGGTCACGTATCGCGGCACGGGGGGCAAGAAGTCGCGCTCCAGCGCCTGCCGGGCCATGGCCTCCATTTGCACGGCCGCGTCGTAGGCCCGGGCCAACTCGCCGTGGCCGATATCTTCCCTCGCGTAGCCCACGAAGTTCTCCAGGATGGTGAGCGTGGCCAGCGGATAGGCCGGGTCGCGTCCCGCCTGGCGAAGCGAGTCGACCCGGCGGCGAAGCTCCTCGCGGAGTGTTTCCACCCGCCCCAGCACGGCCTCCGCGTTGGCCGTGGTGATCAACCGGCGCTGGAGCGCGGCCTGGAGCCGCACGGGCTGCTCGTCCGTGGCCCCGGTGCCCTCCAGGGAGACGTTGAGGCCCACGTCCCCGCCGACGAAGTCCTCCACCCGGTGGCCCAGCTCGAACAGATACGTTCCGGCCTCAAGCCTGGGGTGATGGGCCTCGCCGCCGAGCGTCTGCCCGTCGGCAGCCACCAACCGCGTCGCCAGCCGGGCGTCGGTGAGGCCCCGCGGCAGAAAAAGCCAGCCGCGAAGCCACAGGTCGCGGGTGGTAAACAGGTAGCGCCGGCGGGGAAAGTCGGTCGTGTTCCAATCGGGCTTGACCACCTTGTCGCCCTCCCGGATCACCCGGGCGGCGGGCGACTCCAATTCGATTCGGGGGGAGTCGGCCTGTTGGGCGTCGAAAAACGGCATCGCCCGGGGACCCTCCACCAGTTGCACGTCGTCCACCCAAAATCCCTTGGTGGGGCTTTCCGTCAGCAGCAGCACGGGCATCTGGGTTTCGTCCTTGTCCGTGGTGAAGGAGAGCACCACGCGGGCCCACTGGCCGTGCGTGTTCCGCGGAAAATGGGCCCGCACGTTCCAGTGCTGCCCTCCGCCAAACCAGGCCACCCCGGTCTGCTCTCCCTTCACGTAGCAGGAGAAGGTGTAAACCGTGTCGGGCTTCACGGCCATGCCGCCGGCCAGCGACAACATGCCGAATATGTGAGGAGCAAAGGGAGTCGAGTTGGTCAGGTGGACCGACCGGGTGCCCGAGTGGGCCACCGTCTGGTCCACGGTGAGGGTCGCATCGGTGGGGCCCGCGCCCCAGACCCAGTGCTGGGCAGTGGTGCCCTCCACGGTCTCGAACGAGGCGTTGGGGAGCAGATTGGGCTTCAACTCGATCGGCCGCAGTTCCATCACCGGATGGCCCGGCTGGGGCGCGCGATCGGCGGCCCGAGCCGCGACGGCGGCGGCCACGCCGCCCAAACCCACCAACAAGATCGACGGAAGCAAGGTTTTTCGGTGCATTGGACTCACCTGGGCCAGAGGACCGACGGCACGTTTGCGGGGGACCGCATTTCCCCACTATCGTACTGGGCCGAGGTGGGCGGAGCAACTTGGCGAACCGGCCCACCCCGCCGCCATTGCCGGCGGCATCTTGGGATGTGCGCGTCGAGGGCGTACAATGTCGGAGCCTGGAGAGGAGGATTCTGGGGCGGGTCGGCGGCCGCGTTCGGCGCGGGTCTCCGGACCCCGCTGAGAAAGAACCGATGGTCTCCCACCGTTGTGCGAGGGTCTCCCGACCCCGCACTGAATTCGACCGATGGTCTCCCACATCAACCGCTTACGCAAATCAAGAGAGATCTTCGATCAGGCCGACGGCGGGGTCGGGAGACCCACGCCCAACAGGGTTTGACAACCACGGCGAGGTCGGCGGCCCCACGCCCAACAGAATCCCCACCGGGCTTGCCCCGGTGGATTGCGGGTTTGACAACTACGGCGGGGTCAGGAGACCCGCGCCGAACAGGCGCCAGCCTCGCGCTGCCGGCCAAAGTGTAACCCCGGTTTGAACCAGGCCGGAATCGAGCAGAAACCGTTGCACAAGCAGAAACAAGGGAGCAACCGATGGGAAATACGGATTCCGTTGGCTGGGGCGTGATCGGCTTGGGATTCTTCGGCGAAGTGCATGCCGACACGCTGGCTCCCATGCCGGGCATTGAGTTGGCGGCGCTTTGCACCCGGCGCCAGGCCCGGCTGGCCGAACTGGCCGACCGCTACGATGTCCGGCGGCGTTACACCGACTATCACGAACTGCTGGCCGATCCGGCGGTCGACGTGGTCAGCGTTACCACCCACGTCGACGACCATCTGCAGATTACGCTCGACGCGCTGGCGGCCGGAAAGCACGTGCTGCTGGAGAAGCCGATGGCGTCCAGCGTGGCGGAGTGCGACCGGATCGTGGCGGCCGCCGCGGCCGCCGACGGCTTCTTCATGGTCGGCCACGTCTGCCGGTTCGACCCCCGTGTCGTGCTGGCCAAACAGGCGATTGGCGAGGGACGCATCGGCAGAATCATTTCCATGCACGCCCGGCGAAACCTCTCCAAGGCCGTGGGCCGCCAGGTGCTGGACAATATCTCGGCCCTGTTCGGCGACGGCATCCACGACGCCGACCTGATGCTCTGGTTCAGCGGGGCCAGGCCGTTGAGCGTCTACGGCCAGGAGGTCCATCCCGGGCCGCACAAGTATCCCGACGGCGGCTGGGCCCTGATCCGCCTGGAGGGCGACATGGTGGGCGTGGTCGAGTCGGTCTGGCACCTGCCCGAGAGCACCCCCTACACCATCGACGCCCGCATGGAAGTGATCGGCACCGAGGGGGCGTTATACATCAATTGCGGCGAGGCCGGACTGTCGATCCACGACGCCGGCGGAAACCACTTGCCCGATACGATGTATTGGCCCAGCGTGTGCGGGGAGCGCTTCGGGGTGCTGCGGGCGGAGCTGCGCTACTTTGCTGACTGCGTCCGCCGCGGTCGGGCCCCGGAGCGAATCACGCCGGAGGAGTCGCGCGCGGCCGCGGCCCTGATGCTCGCCGCCACCGAGTCCGCGCAAACCGGCAACGTGGTCCAACTGTAGGCCGGATCGTGATCCGGCATCCGGGGCTCAGCCGGTCCCAAAAACCGCCCGGATGGCCTCCAGGTACTTCAGGCCGTAGACCGTGTCGGGCTCCAGGTAGCTGCCTTCGGTCCACTCGTTCCAGGAGTTGACGTTGAGAATCCGCGGGCTGCCGGGGCGCCGGTCGAGCCGGCTCCTGGTGGCGGCCAGCGCTTGGCGGAACCTCTGGGGCGTGTTTCCACTGATCGTATTGGTGAACGGATAGCCGAAGTTGCCGTACTCGTCCGACGGATCGGTTCGCGGACTGGGATCCCAACCCACCGAAACATTGGGGAAGTAGGGCACGTCGAACATCTTGTCGGCGCGATCCCAATACTGAAAATACGCCTCCTCCACCTGGCCGTAGTCCGTTTGAAGTTGCGGTAGCGGCACGTGATGAACCCAGACGTAGGACGTCACGCTGTCGAAGCCCAATCGCTTCACCAGCTTGGCCGGATCAATCGGCTTGCCTTCGCCGGGCAGGATGGGACGCCCCCAGACGACGGCGTTCAAGTGCAAGCCGGGAAAGCCGGCCCGGCGGGTCTTCTGGCGAAAGTCGTCCAGCGCTCTTCGCGTGCCGTCCAGTCCGCCGAAACTCTCCATCAGCGTGTTCAGATGGTAGATGGAGAAATAGGGCCGGCCGTCGATTTTCCAGTGGGCCGGGTGGGGAAAATAGCGATTCACCACGTGGTCCGTGATCTGGTCGAAGGTGGGGCGGGTCACCTTGCCCGGATAGAGCAGGTCGTGGGCGACGCCGCGCCGGGCCGGAAAAATCTCCACCCAATCGTGGTTCGCCCACATGCAGCAGAACTTCACGCGGCGGTTGTTGCCGGCGCCGAAATAGCCCTGCTCCAGGCAGCGCTGGAGAAAGGGACCGTCATTGTACCAATACCAGTCGAAAATCCAGTAGTCCAGCCCATGATCGGCCGCCGCCTCGATCTTCTTCTCCATCACCCCGGGGTCGGCTTCGTCGACGTAGCCCCAAGCCGGCACGCGGGGCTGGCGATGGCCGGCAAAGCGGGGCCGCGCGGCCTTGACCAGCTCCCATTCCGTCCAGCCCTTGCCGTAACGTTTTTCGTTGCGCGGATCGACGTGGTAGTTGGGAAAATAGTAGGCGCCGACCTGGTAGGTCTTCTCCGGCTGTTCGGCCGGGGACTGCCCGCCGGGCAACGCGGTGGCCAGGGCCGCCGATCCCATCGCGGCCCCGGTTTGCCGGAGAAACTCTCGCCGATTTTGGCTCTGCATGGTTCGACCTCGTATGGGGAGTTCTTTGGTGCCGTACCGTGGTGTGATTGTATTCTACTTCGCGGGGGTGCCCGTTGCGCCCTTGCCGCCGGCGCCCGCGGCCCGGACGAGTGCGTCCCGCACCGCCTGAAGAAGGGTTTCGTTCCGCTGCCGCTCGTTCACGTTGGGGATGCGGGTGGGCGGAGCCAGGTGGGCGTTGTCCACGGCCACCCGGGGCGACAGCAGATGGACCTCGCCGGGGGGCGTCTCCACCACCAGCCGGCCCGGCAAAAGGCGGGTGACGGGATGGGTGATCGCCAGCTCCCGCATGATCTGCGCCAAGGCACCCTGGCGCTCGCCGAGGACGTTGTCCTGGGCGCTGAGAATGAGGATGTTCTTGCCCCGGCGGAGATGGTCGGCCAGCTCCGCGACCTGCCGCGGCGACAGCTCGTCCTTGTTGCGAGCCAACACGAGCAGGTCGGCCGCCCGCGGCGAACGATCGTTGGCAAACGTCCAATACGCCCGGTTCAGCAGGCACATGGCGTAGTAGTATCCCTCCGCGTCATCGCTGCCAAAGGCGGCATGGTCGTATTGCTCGCACAGCGCAATCCGGGGCGATTGCCACCGCTCGTAGTCCTCCGGCCGCCGCAAGCTCTCCTCGTGCAGCAACCAGGCCATCGTGTTCAGCCAAAGCCGGTAGTTGTCGGCGTAATTGATGAAGCTGTCGGAAAACATGTTCTGGTCGGCGACGACCACGATGCGGCCCCGTTCCAGGGTCTTGGCCAGCACCACCCCCAGCGGCCCGGCCGCCTCGCCGGGCCCACGAGAAAAGTCGCCCAGGAAGCCCGGCGCGTTTTTTTCGCCGTAGCTTCCAAACGACCAGGCGTCGGCCCACGACTTGTCGCTGGTCCAGGCCAGGGCAAACCGGGCGTCCACGCAGCCCCCCGTCTGAATCCCCAGGCAGGCCAGTCCCCGGGTCACCGGGTGCGGCGTGAATCGGGTGACCGAAATCCATCCGTTCCCGCTTCCCAACGTGCGGGGTGGTTGCTCGCAGGCCGTGCTGGTGAAGGACTTGATTCCCAGTTGGGCAAACAGCGGCTTCAGCCGGTGCGCATGGTAGTAGCAGTTGGAATGATCCGTGATCACCAACAGGGAACCGCCCTGGGCAAGGAAAGAGCGGATGGCCTCGATCTCGCCCACCAGAAACGGCTCTCGCTCGGCGGAGACGAGGTTGATGAACAACAGTTTGTGCGGGGCCAGCCGCTGGGCACTGAGGCGGCCGAGGGCCGCGTACTTGTGAGAAATCCCTCGCGACGCGAGATAGGCGAAACCCCGGCGGAAGCCGCAAAGGGCGTGATAGTCATAGGTGTTCGGCCGCAGGCCGATCATGGAAAAGTCGTTGGCGTGAATCCAGTCGATGAGGATCGCCTCGTGGCCCGGTTGATCGACCCCGTGCTCATGCTCCCCGCCGGCAACCTCCGCCTCGGCGTGCTGCGAGCCGCTCCGGGCGGGAACCTGCGACGGCACCAGAGCCAACCAGAGCACGACGGGCAAGCCACTCATGGGGTTCTTCCGTAACAGGCAGCGGTGACGGGTGCGCAACGCCCAGGCTGGTCCCCTCACTCCAGCTTCCACGGCTTGCGGTATTCGTAGTGCAGCAACTCGTTGGCCTCGGGGTGGTTGGTAATCACCTCCCGCTGGGCGTCCCAGTCGATCACGCTGTGGGTGGCCAGAGCGATATTGGCCAGATGGCTCATGGTGGTGGAGCGGTGGCCGGTTTCCACGTCGGCGTTGGGCACCGCCCGCGACTTGACGCAGTCCAAAAAGTTTCGCGTGTGCAGGAACGTGTGGTCCGGCTCGGTGATCTTCCTTTGGATCGCCTCCATCCGCGGCGTCTGGTCCTGCTGAAATCGTCCACCCCGCTCGGGCATCACCTCCAGGAAGCCGGTCTTGGCGTAGAGCGCGCCTTGCGTCCCCCGCAGCTCCACGAACGCGCTGCGGGGCAGCCCCCGGTGGCCCGTGGCCTCGTAGCTGCCGAAGATCAGCAGCCGCCCGGAGGCGAACTCGAAGTTGGCCTCCAGCGTGTCGGGAATCGTGCGGTCGTCGTCGATGGCGTATTTTCCGCCCAGGGCGGCCACCGAGCTAGGGGCCAGGTCGCCGCTGAGCCAGCGCATCACGTCGAGAAAATGGACCCCGTTGTCGGCGATCTGCGAGGAATAGGACGCCCACCAACGAAACTTGACCGGCGTGATGTTCTCCTGGTAGGGCTGCACCGGCCGCGGCCCCAGCCACATGTCCCAGTCGAGGTCGCTGGGGGGATTGCTGGGATGGGCCTTGCCGATCCCGCGGGGATACATGTTGCTGATGCAGTAGGCCCGGCCGACCGTTACGTGGCCCAGCTTGCCCGAGGCGATCAGCTCGGCGGCTTCGGCGTAGACCCGGGCGGAACGCCGCTGGGTTCCCACCTGGACCACCCGCTTGTTGCGCCCCGCGGCCTCGACCATCCGCCGGCCTTCGTGGATCGTGCGGGAAAAGGGTTTCTCCGTGTAGACATCCTTGCCGGCGTTGCAGGCGGTGATCATCTGGATGGCGTGCCAGTGGTCCGGGGTGGCCACGATCACCGCGTCCAAATCGTCCCGGTCGATGAGCTTGCGAAAATCGCCGTAGGTGGCCGCCTTGCCGCCGGCCCATTTCTGGTTGGCCGCCGCCAGCGCCGACTGGGAGACGTCGCAGATGGCAACAAGCTGGGCATCTTCATGCTTGGCGAAGGCGTTCAGCAGTTGCCCTCCCCGATTGCCCACTCCGATAATGCCCAGCCGGATACGCTCATTGGCGCCCAGCGCCTTGGCGGCCCGGCCGGCGGCCAGCCCCAGCGTGGCCGCCGCTCCCGCGGTGGTGAACGTTCGGCGAGTGATCCCCTTGCTCATCGTTGGTCTCCAGGCTTGAGGAAAACAAGGATGGGGCCAGCCGGGTTGCACCGGCCGCCGTAGACCGGCCCGCGGCCGCCGTGCCGGCGTACGCCGCAGTATAGGACCGCGCCGGGCCCCGTGCAATCTGACAGCGAACGCGCAGACCCGCACGGGTGGCCCAGGTTCTTGAACCTGCACCCGGCGGCAGCCGGCAAGAGGTCGCGTTCGGCGCGGGTCTGGCCGAACACGCGGAGTCAGGAGACCCGCACCAGGCTCTTCGGGTATCTCTCAAGCGACTCGGTTTGTCCGGCGCGACTGCGGGCGTGCCAGGAAAACCAACCCCAGGCAGCCCAGGGCCGCCCAGATCGCCAGCGAGGCCGGCTCGGCAACGGGAGCCGGGCTCGGGCCGGCTTCTCCCAATATCTTCGTCTTGACGGCGGGGCCGAACTCCGTGAAGTCGGTGATCCAAATCACGAACGGGTCGATTCCGCCGGTCACGTCGCTGACATAATGGTTGAACACGCTCTCGTTGTGGTTGATCACCAGCCCGTTGATCGTGTCGATACCCGCCAGCAGGGCGGCATCTCGCGCGTCTGCGGAGGTGGGGCTGCCGATGTTTACTCCGTCGCCGGAGACGTCGATCACCGAGCGGGTCCCGTCGAAGTCGTTGCTGGCAAACAGGGGCGTGGCAAACTCCAACGCCGCGCCGATCGCCGTGGAACCCTGAAACTGACGACTGGTGGCGGAAATCGCCGCGGCAAAAGCCGACGCGGAAGCCGTGTCGTGGATCAGGGTCCAGGGAACCACCTCCATCTGCTGGTTCGCGCTCGACCAATACACCAGATTCGCCGCGATCTGCCCCAGGTCTCCGCCGGTGATGGCGTTGACCACATCCGCATCGTTGAAGGCCGCGGCATAGCCGTCTCTTTGCGTGGTGAAGTCGTCGGCGCTGATGCTCCCCGAGACATCCACCAACAGCGACAACTCGATATCCACCCCCACCTGAACCGAGGCGGAAGCCCACGACCCCCATCCCAACACAACCACGCCTGTCAATAATCCAAGAACAAGTCGCTTCATCGCTGCTCTCCTCAAAAAAATGACGTTTCTCACCCTTTTTACGTTGCGTATACAACCCGTCTGGCCTCACTTTCTTATAGTCCAATGGCCCGGTCATGACGATGCTTCTGTCAAGACACCGACAAAATAATAGGTAGATGGCGCAAATGAGTAATCTGGGGCGTCAAGAAAGGAGGAGTTATCGACACTTTCGGGGGGGAATCTTTGGGCAGGCGTCTGCTGCCGGGGGGTGTTGGAACGGTCCGGCAGCGATCGGCGAAAACACTCTCGGCTGTCGGTAGCAACCGCCAAAGAAAATCGACGATCTGGGGAAGAGCAGAGACCGCCGCTTCGCGGGGCAAGGCCCAATAGCGTGGAATAAGGGCCCGGAGGCGTGGTCTGGCGGCGTTCGGCGCGGGTCTCCTGCCCCCCCTCTGGAGACGTTCGGCGCGGGTCTCCTGACCCCTCTGGCGGCGTTCGGCGCGGGTCTCCTGACCCCGCCGAGAGAGGGACCGATGCTCTCCCAATCGCCACGGCTGTCGCCACTGAGGAGACCGGCACCTCGGCGCTTTCGGTGGGGTCGGCAGCCCCGCACCGCACCCCCCTATTCAAGAAAACGTGTGGAACACGGCAAGGCCAGGGTCTGCGACCCGCGAGACTACTTGACCAGTCGCCACCCGTCGGGCGACGCCTCCAGGGCCGTGTGGCCACGGTGCGCGTCGAATACCTCGCGCATCTGGTCGATCGAATCGAAATACCCCACGATGAACGCCGCGCTGAACGATTCACCGGGCCGAATGGGCCGTTCGCCGAACTCCTCGATCATGCAAACGTAGCCCCGCTGGTGGCACCAGGCCTCGGAGACCACCGACGGCTGGAGGGTCATGCCGGCCAGCCAGGGCCCCCGCCGCCCGCTCTGCGGATCGCGGAGCCGCACGGCGCGAATCATCCGCTGGGGCACGCCATCACGGTCACGCCGAAACTGGAACTTGTCGTCCGGTGCGAAATCCTGGGAGAACTCGGCGGCCGGAATCCGCCCCCGGTAGCTCAGATAGATTTCCTCGAAGGTGTCGCCCTGGTGATGTCGCACGTGGCCGGGCATGTCGATCCGCAGGAACATGGCCTCGCTGGCGTTGACCGCGTCGATGCGGTCCATGGAGAGGAAGTAGCGCCGCCCTACCGGGAAGACCAGAAGTTGCGTCCAGAGCGATCCCGCTTTCTTGCCCGGGGCGGCCAGGTAGTAGCGGAACTGCTGTCGGACCGCCACGAAATCGCTGCCGCGAATCACTTCCGGCTTGAGTTGGCGGGCCTTGGTGCAGATTTGCGGTCCTTCGATCATCCGCTTGGGTTGCCGGCCGTGTACCAGGTTGTTGAATTGGTAAACCGGGTGGTCGGGTCCCAGCTTGCCACGGTAGGATTCGTCGCTGCCCGGCTCCATGATCCAGTCGACGATATCGAGCCCCATGCCGGGGTCGCGAAAGCCGGTCTTTTTGTCCAGAAACGATTGTCGCGCCACGCCCGAGACGTAGCCCGTCTTGCGAACCGCCGCCTGCAACTGCGGGGTCTCGATGCGAATCTCCTCGTCCGATTCCGTCACCGTGTACTCCGCCGCGCCCAGCGGCAGAGGAAGCGCCGCCAGCATTGTTGCGACGGCGCAAAGCCCTGGGGCGTTCATCATCGGTCTCCCTGTTCTGGTTCATCGGGTTGAGGGGTCAGACCCGCGTTGGTGATTCACCATGCCCCAGTCTATTCGCCGCCGGCCGGGGCTGCCAGCGCAGCGGGCGGGAACTTCCCTCCCGCCGGCCCTTTTCTCGGCGGCCCGGCGCTGAAGCGTAAGCCGTCTCATCAGGTCGACACCTGCACGCGGTGGGCGCTCGAGCGAATCGTTAAGGTCGTTCAACCTTAGCCACGCCGCCCATCCGCCCCCACGCATTCCACCGGCAGGTTTGGACGACTTTTCGGATTCGCTATTTCCGTCAACGGTGTGGTTAGCGGAAAACGGGTCGTGGCCCATTCTCTCGTTTGCAAGCTGCCGCCGGGGCCGGGCGGCGGCAAGTCTGCCGACGGCGACGACTTTTTCTCCGCTAGCGGTTCGCGCGACCGCGAAAGGGCTGGCGGCAACTCCAGTTGATCGGACCACGGAAAGTTGCCGGCATATTCGCACGTTGCCGGCAGGGGGGGCCCGGTTTTCGGCCATTCACGCCATCCTAACATAGGAATCGGACCTTGCCGTTCGATTCCCTAGGTTGGGAAGAACCTTTGCGATTTCCCCCACCCCATTTTGTGGACCGAGCCAAGGGAAAGGGACAAGGAAGGGATCTCGCCAGGCGGCAGACCTGTCGTTTTGATCCAATCAGGAGGTGCTTTGATGCATGGACGCTTTTTCGGTTGGCTTGCCTGGGCCTTGCTGGCGACGACGGCCGGTACCGGCTGGGCGATGGCCGAGCAGTTCGGGGTCGGCAATCTTCCGCCGGACCCCGCCTACATGGCGGCGAATCCTCTGGGTGGGTCCCGGCTTATCTCCAACAGCATGACCCTCTCCGATATCGCGGCCCGGCTGGAGCGAGTCGAGGCCACCCTGGCCGATCAGAAAAAGGAAGAACAGGTGCAGTGGGAAGACGTGTCGGGCCAGAAATGGAAGGGCAAGATCGGCGGCCGGATCATGGGCGACTACGTGATGTTTTCCCATCAAGACGCGGCCAACCTGGCCGCCTTCGGCGATCAGCAGAACTACTTCGAGTTTCGCCGCATCCGCCTGTTCGCCAGCGGCAGCGGCTACGGCGTCTACGACTACAAGCTGCAACTCGAGTTCGAGCCCGAGCGGGGCGGCGTGGCTCCCGTCAATCTGGCTCCGGCCGTGGCGATCAAGGACCTCTACGTGGGAATCCACGACATTCCCCTCTTGGGCTACGTGCGATTCGGCCACTACAAGGCCCCCTTCAGCCTGGAGAAACTGACCAGCTCGAAGTACAACACCTTCATGGAACGGGCGCTGTCGAACATCTTCGCGCCTTTCCGCAGCGTCGGCGTGACGGCGTACAACCACACCGCCAACGATCGCTTCACCTGGGGCTACGGTGCCTTCTTCGAGGGCGTCTCGCCCACCGCCCACGAGCGGATCGGCGACGCCCAGGGCGTGCGGGTGGCGGTCCGCGGCGTCTGGACGCCGGTCTACACGGCCAACGGGCGGGGACTGCTCCACATCGGCGGCGGCTGGCAGTATGTCGACGACCGCGACGACAGCGTTCGCTTCCGTGCCCGGCCCGAGGTTCACGAGGGCAGTCGGTTCATCGATTCGGGCACGATCGCGGCGCGGGACTACAACGTGTTGAATCTCGAATTGGCTTCGATTTACGGGCCGTTTTCGCTGCAAAGCGAGTTGTTTTACACGGAGATCAACTCGATTGCCGGTCCCCAGGTGGACCTCTACGGGGCCTACGCCTACGCCAGCTACTTTCTCACCGGGGAGAGCCGGGCCTACAAGCGGCACGCGGCCTACTTCGGCCGTGTCAAGCCGCACACGAACTTTTGGGTGGTTCGCACCAGTGACGGGCCGAGTGCCGGCTGGGGAGCGTGGGAGCTGGCCGCCCGCTGGTCCTACCTCGACATGACCGACCCCGTGCTCACCAGCGCCGAGCGGGGCACGCTGCACGACCTCACCGTGGGGGTCAACTGGTACTGGAACCCCTACACCCGGCTGATGTTCAACTGGATTCACCCCTTCGGCAACGTGGCCTCCGTGGGCGCCAACGATGCCGACACCATCGGGATGCGGATGCAGGTCGATTTCTGATCGTCCGAGGAGGATGCGTGGTGGGGTGTTGACCCTGGATTATCCCGCCCCGCGAAGGAAATATCCAAGGCCAAGGACTTGTAAACGAATCACTTGGGGACTGTCCCGATTTTCACCTAGCGCCAGCGGAGAGAAAGTGGGACTGTCCCCCTCGGAATTCCAAGAGGAGGAGATTCATCATGCGAGCGATGTTCGTCAGTTTCGCGGCGGCTCTCTGCCTGGCCGCCGGCCAGCCGGCCCTGGCCGCCGGCTTTCACGGCCAGGGTGCCTGTGCGGGCTCGCCCACGTCGTGTGCCGAGTGCGGCGGCCACGTGCCGTGCCGCCGGGTGGTCTGCCGGGTCGTGTGCGACTACAAGGAGGTGGAAAAGACCTGCTGGGACACGAAGTGCGAAGAGTATTGCCTGCCCATTCCCAAGCTCTGCCACCACGGCGAGTCGTGCCAGTCCGGCTGCGGCGCATGCGCGGCGGCGGCCGACTGCACCGACTGCGGCGGCGCGTGCGGGGCTTGCCAGGGCGGCGTCCAGGCCGGCAAGCTGCGGGTGAAGAAGAAGCTGATGAAGCGAACGATCAAGGTCAAGGTGCCGGTCTACAAGTGCCAGGTCCAGTACCTCTGCGGCGCCTGCGAGGCGGAAGCCGCCAAAGCGGCTCCGCAGGAGAGCAAGTCGGCCACCAACGCGGCCCTACTGCCGCCGGCACCAAAACACGCCTGGAGCTTGCCCCCCTTGCCGAAAATCTGAGCGCCGGCGGAAATCATCGCCCGGTCGGTCCTATTCCGCCGGCAGATCGGCCGTTCGCGTCTTCAAGTCCGGCAACGGCGGCAGCGCCGCGCTGGGGGTCGGCTCATACCAGAACGTGGCGCACGACCAGTCGTCCTCCGTCTCGACCAGCCCCTTGTTCCAACCGATCTGCTGAATCGTGATTCGGCACTGCCGCTGCCAGGCGATCGGGTCGGGCAAGTGCCAGCGGTACATCGACACGTAGTTGTCCTCGTTCAAGCTGCAGCCGTTGTAGAGGAACGGGGTCTGTTGCACTCCCCAGGAGAGCCCCACGTAGTCTTCGCTGCCGGTTCCGCAGATGGTGGGAAACTCCTGGTCGCCGTCCATGTAGACCTTGATCTCCCCTTCGCCCCACCATTGCTTGTGGAGATTGCGAATGCCGATCACCGAACCGATGAATCGCCCCTTGTTCTTTCGCAGCGGCAACAGCTCGAAGTCCTGCTTTTCGGTGGTGGTGTTTTGACGGCGAAAGAGCACGTGCAGCCGGCCGACGTCTTGGGAATGACGGTCGCCGAGCGTGTAGTCGATCTGGTAGAAGAGGGGAATCTGCTTGGCCCCCTCGTTGGTGAAGGTCATCTTGGCCCGCTTCACGAAGGGCATCGGCAGCCAGATGTTCATCCCCGCGCGTTGGCCCACCGAGTGCACGGCCGAGCAATAGGGTTTCACTTTGCCGTGGGCGAAGCCGAAGAAATCACCCACCGGGCACTCGATACTGGGATGCTCCTGGCCGTCCCACCAGACCCGCAGAACCAGGCTCCGCAAGTTGCGAGGAATGGCTTGGGTGGTCATCCAGATGTGGCGGATCGTGCCCGGGCCCTGGATATCGCAAAGCGGCACCGTCTCGCCGGGCTGAACGCTCCGGCTGGGAGAGCCTTTCCGCCCCACGCCCAGGTTGCTGGCCGCCTTGCCGCCTTGGCCCGGCGCCCCGCTGGGGTTCTCGAACGAGATGGATCGTGATACCAGGCCGGTATCCAGCAGGTAGGGCTGGGTAATCAGTTGGCTAGGCTGTTGGCCGACCGCGGGCAGGGCCCACGCCAGCAACGTGCAACACAAGGCGGCAGCCGTGGCGTGTGCCGTTGCTCGGGTGATGGACTTGCGCATCGCTGCTCTCCTTTGCTTGCGGTTGAGAAATGGTCCACGTCACGATCCTACCAGGTTTCGCGGGCGGCGTCGCCCTGCCTCGTCACAACTCCGGCGTGGCCCCGAGGGCGGGCCGGGGCAGCAGGGCAATGATCTCGCGGCCCGCCTCTTCGACCGATTTGCCCGTCACGTCGATGGTCCGCCAACGATGCTTCAGACACGTTTGCCGCGCCTGCTCCAACTCGCGATGGACATGCTGCAAGGTGGCGTAGAACTCCACCGGGATGGATTCGTTGCGGGCCCGCACTCGCCGCAGCTCGACCAGCCGCTCGGGCGCCATGTGGAGGTGAAACACGCGCGCGGGATCGAGCGGCACGAGCGCCGCAAAGGGCTCGACATCGGGCACGAGGGGTACGTTGGCGGCAAACCAGCCCCGGTACGCCAGGTAGAGCATGGTGGGCGTCTTCATCGTCCGAGAAACGCCCACCAGCACCACCTCGGCCCGGTCCAGGTCGTGGGCATTGTGGCCGTCGTCGTGGCGAAAGGCGAAATCGACCGCCTCGATCTCGCGAGAGCGGGCGTCCACGAGTTGCCGCAGCAGGCCCGGCTTTTCGCTGGGAGAAAGCTCCAAGTGGGTTGCCAGACGCTCCAGCACGGGCCCCAGCATGTCGAGCGAATCGACCGCCCGGGCGCGGGATTGTTCCAGCATCAGTCTCCGCAGCTTGTCGGAAACGAGGCTGTGGATAATCAGCGACTTTTCGCCGGCCGCTTCCTCGACGATGCGGCAGATGCGGGCCGGCGAACGGATGTTGCGGAGCCGGACGATGGTGACGGGGGCCTTTTCAAACTGGGCCAGGGCGGCCCGCACGACCCGCTCGGCCGTTTGGCCGGTGGCGTCGGAAACGGCGAAGATCTTCAGCATGGAGAGGCCTGGGGTCAGACCCGGTTTTCGATTCGCACAGTGAAGTAAGGTGCGTGCTTGCACGCACGCGCCACCATCGCAACTCGACGCCCGACGCCTCATGATGGACCGTCGCTCCGCGTGGGTGCGGAGCACCCACCCTACGAAATCTGGGGACAGACCCGGTTTTCGGTTTTCGATTCGCAAAGGTCGGGCTATGCT
>CAYZWG010000052.1:15480-19758 GCA_964481605.1 uncultured Planctomycetaceae bacterium | reverse complement strand
AACCCATGACCTCGTCCTTACCAAGGACGCGCTCTACCAACTGAGCTACAGCAGCCTTCGCTGCCGCAACCGTGGCATCATCCCTCCCAGGGAAGAATCGCCACCGCCGCTTGCGCCGCCGCGGTCGCGACCGCCCAGCGCCACCGCGGCGCCACCTCGCCGTCGAGTTGTCCTCATGGGTTCGTCTGGGTACTTCTCCGTTGGTTCCCGCGCCGATCCTCTCGGCGATGTCTGCCTATTTCCGGCCGGCTCGAAAAAGACCTCACCAAGAGCGGGTGAAGGGAATCGAACCCTCGTCTTCAGCTTGGAAGGCTGTGGCTCTACCATTGAGCTACACCCGCCGCAAAAAAACCACGCCCTCCTCGCCGACTCCGGTTCCCTCACGGATCACTCTCGCCGGACGCCTCCACGGTCACTCCACCGACGGCTCCCTGGGGAAGCCCGCCCTGCTCGGCGACCGTCCCCACCGGTCGATCACGCGACGTGCTGCCATCCACAAAACACCACCAATCCCCAAACCCTGAAACTGCCTCCCCCGACTACTGGACGGCCGGACGATACAGCCAGAACCGGGGGAACACAATGGGGGGTGCAGGATTCGAACCTGCGAAGGCGCTGCCATCAGATTTACAGTCTGACCCCTTTGACCGCTCGGGAAACCCCCCAGGTTGTCCTCCGATTTCCGTTCGTCGTCGAACCTGTTGGCGCCTGCGTCACCCGTTCACCGAGGGCTCGCCACGCAAAACCCATTGCCTCCGGCCGCGGCCCAAACCCATCCCTCCTCGGACACGCAACCCGCCTTCGGTCGGCGCCGATCCCGACAGCCGTCTTCTCCCTCTGGTCGGCTCCCAACCACGCTCCCATACTGCCACAAAACAAGAAACAACAGGGGTTTCCGCTACGAGCTAGCGGAGGGACTTGAACCCACAACCTGCTGATTACAAATCAGCCGCTCTGCCGATTGAGCTACGCTAGCCGGTCAGGCCCATCACGCAAACCATTTAATATAACCAACTGCCCGAAGCGTGCAAGGCGGGTGCCGCCGAAAAACGCCACCAACCAACCGCTTTCCAAAAACAGATCGAAACCCACCCCACAGGCTCACAGTCACATACCTCGAAAGAGTGGCACCTGAAAACACCCGGCCGGTGGCCGCAGCGAAACTCCCTCCCCCAGGTTCCCAAGCCGGAGCTTGGGAACCAGTCGGGCGCCGGAGCTTGGGAACCAGTTCGGGCGCCGGAGCCCGACAACCAGTCGCCCGGCGGCGGCCCGTCCCTCCTAGCTCGGGTCGGCCAGCCGGCCACGAATATCGGCCGCCCGATCAAAGGCCTCCTCCCGGCTGATGCCGGCCTCCTGGTACATGGCGAAAATGTTCTCCAACGGCGTCTCGGGCGGGATCGTGTGCGAGGCGGCCAGAATGTAGCCCCCCCCGTCGGAGGTCATGCCGTCGATCAGGGCCCGCGTCGCCCGGCGGACCTCGTCGGCCGTGGCGCTGGGCAAGAGACCCTGCGTGTCCACGCCCCCCATGAACGTCAACTCCGAGCCGAATTCCCGCTTCAGCTCGATCGCGTCCATGCCCGGACAGTTGCACTGCACCGGGTTCAACACGTCCAGCCCCATCTCGACCAGGTCGGGGATGATCGGCCGCAGGGCGCCGCAACAGTGGTAAGCGACGTAGAGCCCGTGTACCTTGCCCACATCGAACGCCCGCTTCAAGTGCGGCTTGATCATCCTTCGCCAGGTGGCGGCGCTGATCATCAGCCGCCGCTGGCTGGCCACGTCGTCGCCGGTCCACAGCCAGTCGAGGGGAAATCGCTCGCAGGCGGCCGCGGCCAGTTGCACGGCAAACTCGCCGCAGCGGCCCAGCATCTCGCCGGCAAGGTCCGGGTTGGCCGCCATGTCGATCATCGCGTCCTCCATCCCCCGCAGCCGCCAGTACATCTCGAACACGTTGGGCGAAACGTCGCAGCCGATAAAATACTCGTCCCCCCAGGCCACCACCGGCTCCATCTTGGCCAGCAACGGCTGCTGGTATTCGTGGGGAAAACGGTAGCGGCGCACTTCTTCCTCCGCCGCGCCGGCCAAGGGGAAATGGGCGATCTGGTTGTAGGGTCCTTCCTTGACCCAGCGGATGCCCCACGGGTCGACGTGCCCCTGCCCGTCGCGCTCGTGGACGATCCCTTCCATGCAGTGGTTGTTGTTGACCCAGGCCATGCGGACGTCGTTGCCCAGCACCACGTCCACCTGGGCCGGTGGAACCTCGAACAACGCGGCCAGGCGTGTTCGCGTCTGCGGATGAAACCACATGAAGATCGCCACCCGGTCGGCCGGCCGGCGGCGCAAGGCGGCGTAGACTCGCTCTTTGGGTGTCATGCCCAGCCTCTCTCACACACCGCTCGTTCCCACCCACGCCCCTCGCTGCCAAGCTCCAACTTGGGAACGCACGTCCGCGAGTGGCCCTGATAGCTCGCCTATCTCAGGCGGCGTAGCCGCAAGAGGCATCGGCGACCATGCCGCGTGCGGCAGTCCGGCACGCCGCAATCCTCGCCTCCCGTGCCTCTCGGCACCCCGATAGCAGAGCTATCGGGGCTACCCGCGCGTCCAGCGCGAACCCCCCGCCCGCCGCCTATCCCGATCCCAGCCGCCGAAAGGCCTCGCCGCAGGCCCGGTAGTTCTCTTCCGACATCCCCATGCAGCCGTATTCCTCCACGTAGCCGATCAGCCCGCCCGCCTCCGTCGCCAGCAACTCGTGCATTCGCCCCGCCTCGGCGTGGATCTCCTCGGGCGTTCCCTGGATGGACACCGTCTGGTAGCTGATCGGCATCATAAAGCACTGCTTTCCCCGCAGCCGCCGGCCCACCTCCTCCAGGTCGACCACGTTCGGCTGGGAAATATTCAGCACGTCCACGCCGATCTGGTGAAAATCCTCGGCGATCTCCAGCAGGTCGCCGCAGCAATGGTACCACACATCCAGCCCCAGCGCGTGGGCCCGCTCGAACTGACGAGCGTAGCGAGGCTTGAAAAGTTCTCGCCACAGAGAGGGCGAAATCATCAAGCCCGATTGCGTCCCCCAGTCGTCGGCAAGATGAATGCCGTGAAAACCGTGCCGGGCGGCCATCTCCATCAGCCGGCATTCAAAGTCCATAATCAGGTCCATCAGCGGCCCGAAACGCTGGGGCTCGAGTACGAAGTCCTGCATCGCGTTCTCGAAACCCCGCAACAGCGTGTAGACCGTGAACCCGCTCAGGTCGAGACTGGCCAATGCGTAGCGACCGCCACACTGGCCAAAAAACGCCGGGGCCGCCGCCATCCGCTCCTCTTCCCGCAGCGGGGGAGGACATGCTTCACCCTCGGCGGGAAACTCGCTCCAATAGGCCTCCACCGGATGACCCATCGTGCCGTCGTCCATCGACTCCAGTCGATAGCCCCATTCGTTGGTCGACCAGTCCCAGGCGTTGGCCGCCGGGTCGCCGTCGCCCGGCGCTCCCAGCGAGAGGTGATACAACAATAGGTCGCCGTCCGCCTGGTCGCGGTTCCAGAAAACGATCGGCACCCGCTCCGGCCTCTCGAAACGGATGGCCTGCTCGATCAGTCTCTTGCCGCTGGGCATATCGAAAGCTCCCCCCTTACTTGCCCGGGGCCGGCAGGTTGGGAATCTTGATGTCGATGTTCTCGGGCGGTGCGATGTCGGTGCCCGCGCCGGGGGCGGCCGGACCGGCGTCGCCGGCCGGGGGAGTCCAGCGGGGGGCATCCGACGTCTCGTCGCCGGCCAGCGCCAGACGCTGCCCGTCGGAGAAGCGGACATCGAGCGTGGTCAGGCCCCACTGGCCGCCGATCATGCGGGCTTGGGTGCGAACGTGGGCCTTGCCGTTGGGACCGGCCACGTCGAAGTCGAGCAGGGCCTCGCCCGTATCGTTCGTCACATGGAGGTTTCCGGCGGGAATGAAACTGGCCGCATGAATCGGCGAGCCAAGTTTCTTGATCACCTGGGGATCCTCTTGGACCTGTTTCAGGGCCATCTTGTAGGGAGGCGAGTTCTTGATCGCGCCGACGCCCACAAAGAACAGCCCGGTACACAGCCCGCCGCAGACCAACACCACCCCCAGTGGAAGGATCAACAACCAGAACAGCAGCTTCCGCGATTTGCGTGGAGCCGGTGTCTCGACCGCTGGGGGCTGGATGAAGTCTTCCATGGCATTCCTTTCTGGGGGAGGTTTCCTATGGGAGGGCGAGGCTCCCGCCGAACCGGGCGGCGGGGTCGGGAGACCCGCGCCGAAC
>CAYZWG010000052.1:0-15380 GCA_964481605.1 uncultured Planctomycetaceae bacterium | reverse complement strand
GGAGGGCGAGGCTCCCGCCGAACCGGGCGGCGGGGTCGGGAGACCCGCGCCGAACACTGAAAGACCCGCGCCGAACACTGAAAGACCCGCGCCGAACGCTGGGAGACCCGCGCCGAGCACTGGGAGACCCGCGCCGAACACTGAAAGACCCGCGGCGGGGTCGGGAGACCCGCGCCGAACGCTGGGCCGGCTCTTGGCCGCGGAACCGATCAGCTTGCTTCCGGTTTTTTCGTCTCCTTCTCCATCCGTGCCAGTTCCAAGGGGGAAAGCTTCTCTGGGGGCTTTTCCGTCTCGTCGGCCGCCGGCTTGGCGCCGCTTGGCTTGGCCGCGGCCGGTTTGGCCGCCGGCTTCTTCTTTTCCGGCGGCGGCTTGGGCTGGGGCTTGTCGACCACCTTCAAGTAATCCAGCTCGATGTCGTAGCGGCCCCGGTTTCCGGCCCCGTCAAACTGGACCAGGGCCCGGCCGTTGAAATTGATCGTCCTCACCTGGCCCACGAGACCCTTGAAGCGGGCCAACTCGGGCCGCGTCTCGTCGACGATCACGTACTGGTCGGTATACTCGGCCTTCAAATTCTCCATCCGCTCAGGATGCATTCGGCTTGCTCCCCACTCTCCACCGAAGATAGGCGTCCAGGAAAGGTTGGATGTTGCCGTCGAGCACGCTGTGGAAGTTGCCCACAATGTAGCCCGTTCGCGAGTCCTTGACGCGCTGATCGGGGTGGAGGAAATAGTTGCGAATCTGCGAGCCGAAACCGGTCTTGGGCATACGGTTGTACTTGGCTGCCTGTTCCGCCTCGCGTTTCTGCTCTTCCAGCCGGGCCAATTGGGCCAAGAGCATCTTTCTCGCCGTGGCCCGGTTCTTGTGCTGGCTCCGCTCGTTCTGGCACTGCACCACCAAGCCCGAGGCGAGATGCGTCAGCCGGATCGCGCTGGAGGTCTTGTTCACGTGCTGGCCGCCGGCGCCGCTGGCGCGGAAGATGTCCTCGCGAACGTCCTGGCTCCAGTCGACGTCGATGTTGACGGTGTCGTTCACCTCGGGGGTCACGTCGACGGCGGCAAAACTGGTCTGCCGCTTGCCCTCGGCGTTGAAGGGGCTGATCCGCACCAAGCGGTGCATGCCGGCCTCGCCCTTGAGGTATCCGTAGGCCATGGGGCCGCGGATGGCGATGCAGGCGCTGTTGATGCCCGCCTCCTCGTTGTCCTGGCGGTCCAACAGTTCGATCCGGTACTGGCCCGCCTGGGCCCAGTTGATATACATCCGCAGCAGCATCTCGGCCCAATCGTTGGCGTCGGTGCCGCCGTCCCGGGCGTTGATCGTCAACAGCGCCCCGTTGCCGTCCAGGGGCCCGTCCAGGAGAGCCTTCAACTCCAAATCATCGAGGGCCTTTTCCAGCGACTCGAGCTGGCCCGGCACCTCGGCCGCAAAGCTGGGGTCGTCCTCGGCCATCTCGATCATCGCCGCCAGATCCTCGCCCCCGCCAATCACCTCTTCCAGCGGTTTCAACAGCGATTTCAGCGATTTCAACTCGCCCACGGTGGCCTGGGCCGCCTCCGGGTGGTCCCAAAAGCCGGGCGCGGCCATCTTCTGCTCGATTTTCGCCGCCTCGTCTCGCTTGCGGTCGTAGTCAAAGGGAGTCTCGCAACTGGAGAATCCGCTGCTGAATCAACTCGGCGCGGTCGGTGAGTTCCTTGTCCATATCTGGTCTCCTCCGGCGGGGGGGATCGTCCGGCCAAGCGTTCATTATAGGGGGCAGAGGAAAGGGTGGAAGGGGGAGACCGCGCCGGCCGGCGCGGCAGTTCTCAAACCCGTCCCCCCACTTCCCACAGGGCCGGCGGGGAGTAGCCCGAAGTGGTGCCCTGCAACTACCTACCTGCCCGCTTCCGCCTGGACTTCCTTTTCTTGCCCCGTTGTCCCGGGGGAATTTCCGGCACCGGCTGGGTGGCCAGGATTTCCTCGAAACGCCGCTTGATCGCCGTCACTTCCGGTTTCGTCGAGTCGGTCACCTCCCGGTAGCCGCTGCCGTCGCGGCTGGTGCCGCAGTCGAACAGCCGCCCGTAGTGATAGGGCGCGTTGTTCTCCAGCAGCCAGCGCTTGGTGCGCAACACGCGGCGGTCGCCCAGGTAGCTGAAGACCCACTCCCGCACCTCCTCCTTTTCGCCCCGCAATATCGGCGCGAAGCTCCGCCCGTCGAGGACGTGATCCGGCGGCAACTTGGCGCCGGCCAACTCGGCCAACGTGGGCAGCACGTCGGACGTGTCGACCAGGGCATCGCAAAGACCGATCGGCTTGACCCCCAGCCCTACTACCAAGCAAGATAGTCCCCGCCGCGCGGTGGTGCAAAGCGAGGGGGGAATGCCCGCGGTGCGTGCCCGCCGGCACGGTGCTATAATCGGGGCTCCCCCGGCGAAGATATCCCACCCCCCCTGCCTTCCCAACCCCGGAGTCCATCATGCCGCGACTGATTCCCCTCTTGCTCGTCGCTCTCGCCCCGGTGCTGGGCGCCGTTGCCGGTGCCCAAGAGGCCCCGCTCGATCTGCACGCCTTGGCCGCCCGAGCGGCGGTTCGCTACGAGCACGTCCCCCGCAAGGTGCTCGCCTTCTACTATCCCTGGTACGGCAACCCCGACGGTGCCGGCGGCGCGGGCGGGTGGGTCCATTGGAGCGGCGTCGACCGGGCCCGGCAGAAGATCGCCTCCAGCACGCACTGGCCGGCCCTGGGACCTTACGATTCGCACGACCCCCAAGTGATTCGCCAGCACGCCGACTGGGCACGGCGGGTGGGAATCGACGGCTGGATCGTCAGTTGGTGGGGGCACGGATCGTACAGCGATCGGGCCATGGGGCCGATTCTCGACGCCTGCGGCCGGGCCCGGCTCGACGTGACGGCCTACTACGAGACCGTCCCCGGCGAAAAAACGCCCCAATCCACCGCCCGGGATATCGTCAAGCTGCTGCAGAAGTATGGCGACCATCCGGCGTGGCTTCGCGTGGAAGGCAAGCCGGTGGTATTCATCTATGGCCGGGCCGTGGGCCAGTTGGGCCTGCTGGGCTGGGCCCAGGTGGTCGATCGGGTCAACCGCGACTACGCCCCGGGCGCCGTCCTGCTGGGCGACCGACTCTCGCCCGCGACGGCCCGCGTGTTCGACGGCATCCACACCTACAACACGGCCGGGCTGCTGCGATCCAAGACGCCGCAACAGGCCCGGGCGTGGGCAAAAGATGCCTACCCGACGTGGGTGGGGATGGCCGATCGCTTCGGCCGCATCAGCACGCTCACGGTGATACCCGGCTACGACGACACGGAAATCCGCAAACCCGGTCTGGCGGTGGACCGCTGCGACGGCGCTCTTTACGAGGCCCAATGGCAAGAAGCCGTGGCCGCCGACCCGGATTGGGTCCTGGTCACCACGTTCAACGAATGGCACGAGGGGAGCGAGATCGAGCCGTCGGCCCAGTTTGGCGAGAAGTACCTCGATCTGACCGCCAAGTGGACGGCAAAATTCAAGGCCCTCGGTCCGCGCACGCCCCGGCCCCGCGGCCAGGCCCCGGCCGGCATTTCCCCGGCGGAGGGCCGCCGGCAGTTGGCCCGCCTGGGCGACCTCTCCATCGGCCTCTTGCCCGACGGCGATTTGCAGCCGATCTGGCCGCTGCTGGCTCGGCAGCCCGCTTGCCGGCAACTCACCTGGCAACAGGTCGCCGACCTGACCGCGGCCGACGCGGGGCGGATTCCGCTCCTGTTGGATACGGGCGGAGAGACGTATCGCCGCTCGGCGACCAGTCCCGGCGACGTCGATCAGGGCCTGGCACGCTACCTCCGCTCGGGCGGGTGCCTGATGGTGCTGCCCAGCGGGCCGATGCCGTTTCATTACGACCGGGACGGCAAGACGGTGGGCAACGCGGAAAAACTCGGCCTGCCCCTGTCGGTGAGCGGACCGGCCGGCGGCTGGGAGGACCCACCGCAAGGCGTGAAGCTCACCTTCCACGCGGATCACCAGGCGCTGCCGCACGTGCCGGCCGAGTTTCCCTTCCCCGCCGCGGGCGATCTCCGCTGGCGTCCGCTGGTCCGCTCGCGGCTGGCGCCCGGCGACGTGGTGGTGCCGTTGGTCGAGCTCCGCGACAGCGACGGCAACGACTACGGGCTGGCGGCGGCCTACGTCGAGCACCATGTCACCGAGCCAAAGGGGGCGCGGATCATCTACGCCTGGTTCGGCCTGCTTGACATGCCCCAGGGGGAAGCCCTACTGTACGACCTGTACGGTTTCGTCGGCGGGCGGCTGAGGAAGCCCTGATCCGAAGTGCCAAGGCTCTGCCGGCCGCGTTCGGTGTGGACGTGCAACTCCACCCGGCCGGAAGCCAACCGGAACCACCCGCGGAGCTGGGAGAATGAGGAACGCCCCTGAAAGAGGCCGTAAGGCCAGACGGTTTGCGCTTGCGGATTGCACATCTATTGTGAAACCACGGATCACGCGGATGGGACACGACAGCATGACGAATCACTTGGGTGATGGAGTTGATCCCGGATATCCGTGCCCTCCGTGGTGAAGAATACTGAAGATTCTCGCGGGAAACGTCGGAGTCGGTGGATTACCGCGGATTTAGCTGGACCGCGCCACTTTGACGTGGTCCGAACAATGCAAGATATGGGAAGTTCAGAGTTGGTCCCCGCTTTCCACGGGGCCGGCGGGGAAGAGCCCCAGGTGGCGTTGTCCGATTAGCACGGAGGCCTTCGAGGAACCATGTCCTTTGTCCCTTTTCGCGACCGTTTTCCCAAAATCGCGGAACGCGAAGTCCGCACGCTGACGGTGGTCCGTTCCCTGGACAACGGCTTGCCCCCGGGCGAGTACACCTTCATGGAGATGTTCTGCGACGAGCCGGGGTGCGACTGCCGCCGCGTGTTTTTCTACGTGGTTTCTTCCCGGCTGGAAGGTCTTGAGGCGGTGATCGCCTACGGATGGGAGGATTTGGCATTCTACGACCGATGGCTGACAATGAGCAGTCCGGAGTTGGTCGCCGAACTCAAGGGCCCCGTGCTCAACCTGGGCAGTCCCCGCTCCGAATATGCCGAGCAGATACTCGAGGCCTTCGAGCAACTGCTATTGCCCGACCAGGCCTATATCGATCGCGTCCAGCGTCACTACGCGATGTTCCGCGCCAAGATCGACGGAGAAACCGGCAAGAAAATACGATTCGATTCAAGGCAGCAGAAATTGGAAAGGGCCAGGGCGAAGAAAAAAAGGCAGCAACTCCGAAAGAACAGGCGAAGGGCGCGATGAAAAGGCCCCTGTGTCCTTGGCGAATCGTCTTTTCGTCGCATGTCAGCACGGACGCGATGTACGCGACGCCCCCCTGCCCGAGCTTTTCCGTTTCCACCGCAGCGTACCGTCGGCGGTCCTTCTCGGACAACGAATCATAAAACGCCTTCATGTGTTTGCACACTTCCGCCGGATAGGGATACATCGCTTCCTCCTCTGCCACGAGTATCGAAATCGCTCTCCCTGTCAGTCTAACCCTTTCACAAAAAACCGGTAAGTTGTTTATCGGCCGCTCCTAATGTTACTGCGCAGGGTTGTTCGTTGCGATTCTCCGTAAGTGCTTACGAAACCTACTCGTTCCCAAGCCGGAGCTTGGGAACGAGCGTTGGGTGGCTATTACGGTCGACCCTGCGCGGTAATACTAAACCCGCCTGAAGCCGGCGCTTGAGGGACGTCAGCGGCAGGCGTACACTGGGGCACAGCCAACGGTATCCACAGACGGCAGACTTGTCCCTCACAAGCGATTGGAGGCGGAGCATGTCGATGGGCCACCCAGCCGTGTCAACTCTCTTTCGTGCCTGCGTTGCCTTGAGCGTGGCCTTTGCCTGTTCGTTCGTCGCTACCAGCAAGGGTAAAGCCGCTGGCGACCGGCCGAATATCCTCTTCTTCCTGACCGACGACCAACCGCAAGTCTGCCTGGGGGCGATGGGCAACACCCGTATCCGTACCCCCCACATGGATCGGCTGGCCGCCGAGGGCGTGTTGTTCACCAACGCCTTTGTCACCACGTCGATCTGTTGCTCCAATCGAGCCTGCATTCTCACGGGGCAGCACATGCGACGGCACGGGATCGAGGATTTTTTCACACCGCTCTCCGCCGAGGCATTTGCCGAGACCTACCCCGTCCTGCTTCGCAAGGCGGGTTACCGGACAGGCTACCTGGGCAAGTTCGCCGTGGGCTGGACGAACCCCGACCTCCGCCACCTTTCGCTGCCGAAGGACCAGTTCGATTTCTGGTACGGCTTTCCCCAGACGATCAACTTCAAGCAGGTCGTCGACGGTCAACCCCGCTACCTGACCGACCTGATGACGGAAAAGGCAATCCAGTTTTTGCGTGAGAATCCGCCCGATCAGCCGTTCTGCCTGACCGTGGCCCTCAAGGAACCCCACGGCCCGTGGAACTACTTCGACCCGGATGTTCCCAACGTCTACAAGAACGCGACCCTCCCACCCCCAGCTACGTTTACGCCGGAGGCCTACAACGCGCTCCCCGATTTCATCCAGCACTCCTTGGGAGGTCGTGCCGGAGCCAAATGGCTGGCCAGCCCGGAGAAGTACCAGCAGTGGGCCCGCACGTTCTACCGTCTCGTCAGCCGAGCGGACCTTGCCGTGGGAGAGATCATGGCAGCGGTCCGGGAGTTGGGCCTTGACGACAACACGGTGGTCATCTTCACGTCGGACAACGGGGAGATGCAGGGTGCCCACGGGTTGGCGGGAAAGTGGTTGATGTACGAGGAGTCGATCCGAGTGCCCCTGATCGTTCGCGACCCGCGACTGCCGTCCGAGCGGCGAGGGCGTCGTTCGAGCCGAATGGCCCTGAGCATCGACCTGGCCCCAACGATGCTCGCCCTGGCCGGGGTTCCGGTGCCTGACTCGATGCAGGGACGCGACCTGGGGCCGCTGCTGCGCGGCGAGCGGGTCGAGTGGCGCAACGACTGGTACTACGAGCACACCTATGCCCGGCTGCCGCAGCACCCCATCCCCAGGTGCGAGGGCGTGAGGACAGAGCGATGGAAGTACATTCGCTACACCGATTTCAACCCACCCTACGAGCAATTGTTCGACCTGGTCGCCGATCCGGGCGAAGAGAAGAACCTGGCGGCCGATCGAGCCGCGCACGGCGAAACGCTGGCCCGATGGAGAGCCCGGTGCGATGAGTACCGAGCGACCCTTGGCCCGTGACCAGTCCGAAAAGGCCCGTTACAGACGAATAGCCCCGGAAGGATCGCAGGAGGATTGCGCACGATGAGCCACCTGATGCGCCGCCCACATGTCCACCTCGCCGTCTTCCTCCTGGCGACGATCCTGATTCGGGCTCCTGCCGTGCTGGCCGTGACGATCGCCGCCGATGGCAAGCCGGCCGTAGTGATTGTCCTGGCCGACGATCCGATACCTGCCGAAGAGACGGCCGCCCGGGAGTTGGCCGACTATCTGGGAAAGGTGACCGGCGGCACGTTCCCCGTCGCCAGCCAGTCGCAGCCGCAGGGGCCGAAACCCGCCATCTACGTGGGCCCCACTTCCTTCGCCAAGGGCCACGGGCTCGACCCGGCGGACTGGGGCTCTGAGCAGTGGGCAATGCGGACCGTGGGCGACGATCTGGTACTGGTGGGTGGCCGACCGCGCGGCACCCTCTACGCCGTCTATCATTTCCTGGAAGACACGGTCGGCGTTCGCTGGTGGAACCCGTTTGAAGAACACGTGCCAAAACGACCAACGCTTGAGATCGGGCCGGTGGATAGAGGCGGACAGCCGGCCTTCCGCTACCGGGACATCCACCGGCTCTATGCCCATGACGGCGGTCGCTTCGCTGCCCGGAACCGGATCAACGGCAAGGGATTCGGCGCGATTGATGCGGCCTATGGCTGCGGCGTCTACTACGGGCCGCCCGGCGGAGTTCACACCTTCTACCGGTACGTCCCGCCCAAAGAGTACTTCCACGAGCACCCCGAGTGGTTCTCTCTGATCGGCGACAAGCGGACCACCGATCATGCTCAACTCTGCTTGACCAACGGGGAACTGCGCGGCATTTTCGTCGAGAAGCTGAAAGCCTACATCCGGCGAGCCCGTGAGGAAGCCGAACGGGCCGGTCGTCCGCCGCCGGTCGATTTCGACATCTCGCAGAACGACTGTGGTGGGATGTGCCAGTGCGAGGCATGCCAGGCAATCGCCAAGGAGCAAGGCTCGGAGTCCGGGCCGCTCTTGGACTTCCTCAACCACGTGGCTGACGCGATCCGCCGCGAGTATCCCCAGATTCGCATCAATACGCTGGCCTACCAGATGACCGAGGAACCGCCGCGCTCGATCCGGCCCCGCGACAACGTCATCCCGCGACTGTGCGACACGCACGCCAACCTGCTCAGGCCGATCACGCATCCGGACAACCAGCCGTTCGCCGGGCGGGTGGCTGCTTGGGGTGACATCTCGAAGCAGTTGCGAATTTGGGACTATGCCGTCACGTACCGGCCGTATTACGGATTGCCGCTTCCCACCGTGCACACCTATGCGGCCGACTACCGTTACTTCGCCCAACACAACGTCGAGGGAATCTTCACGGAGCACGAGTATCCGATCCTGGCCGACATGCGGGACCTCAAGATTTGGATGATGACGAAGCTCCTGGAGGACCCGCACCGGGATGACGACGCGCTGCTGCGGGATTTCACGGACGGGTTTTACGGTTCGGCCGGCGAACCGATTCGGCGATACCTGGACGAGTTGCGGACGGCGGCGGAGCAGACCGCCAGCAACGTGGACTGGTTCCCTGCCCTGTCCCAATACCGCTACCTCACACTCGACTTTGTGCACCGCGCCCACAACCTCTTCGATCAAGCGGAGAAGTCCGTGGCGAACAGTCCGGTGCTTTTGCGGCGGGTGCGCCACGCCCGGCTGCCGCTGGACCGAGCCACGTTGGTGCTGTGGCCCAAGCTGATGCGGGAATGGATCGCGGGGAACGGGGCGCCAGAAGCAATCCCCTTGGACCGGGAGGCCGTCGCTCGACGCTGCCGCGATACCTGGGATGCGCAGATCGACCTGCGCATCCCCGAGTCACAGCAGGCAGCGGAGCGGGCCAAGGCGGGGGCGGAGCTTGACCCCTTGCTGGCCCGCCCGGCATACGTCCCGCCTCCGGAGAAGTTCCGGCACCTGCCTCTGAAAGACGTGTTCGACTTCACGGCCGAGCAGTCGAGCAACTGGAAAGACACGGCCAAGCGGGTTCCGGACCCCCAAGCCGAGTGCGGCATCACCAACCGGCTGGAACTGTCGGATAAGGACATGGAGAAGTACAAGCTGCCCATGCCTTGGGGTGCGTACGCTCCGGCGACCAAGCGCGGTCTGGGCTCGGCTCGGATCAAGGCCGACGACGTTCCGAGTGCGGGCTACCACTGGTACAAGCTGGGCCCCGTGCGGATCACACCCTCCACGTACGTCTATTTCTTCTGGAGTTGGATCATCCAGTTCCCCGTCGATGCCGCTCTGGACCCGGATCGTCCAGATCAAAAGTTCGAGATTTGGGCCCGGATCAAGTTCGAGGGCCCCGGTTTCCCCCACGGCAGGCCGGGCCAGACAAATGCCATCAGCGTCGAGCGAGTCGTGCTGGTCAGGGCGGCAGAAGGCTGACAGCGACTTGGACTGGGCCTACCACGGCTTCCGCGACCGGGGCCGGTGATTGGAACAGACGGCAAGATGCAAACCCAGTAGAGCCCCCTGGCCCCCCCAGATTGCGAAGTGCTTCAGTGCAGCGCCGCCGACCCTCGGCTGGGTCGGAGTGAAGGGCCCAGACCGCCAGGGGTCCGGGACGCCCAACACCGCGGGCCAAAGAGGCTGCTTCTGCGGGCCAGAGATGTGGGTTGGCCAAGTTCGCAGTCCACCCCAATCAGATATCGAGTTGGAAGAAACAGCTTCTGGGGGGGCTGCGGAGGTGTTCGCGGCGGCTGAGGCCTATACCCTGTTCACGTCGGCCGTGTCCGGAATGTCATTATTGCGAGGGCAAGTCAAAATCCAGTTGCATGGTGGTCTCGGTGATTTTTCGCGTGAATTGGAACGAGAGATTCTTGTGGGTCACGTGCTGAGCGGCCTTGGTCAGCGGTGGTCGTTTGGGTACGGGGCCGCCGGGCGTGATGGTCACGTGGTACGATCCCAAGCCTGGCCCCTTGGCGGCAGGTATCGAATAGCTGCCGTTCTTGACCACGCCGCCCGCCGACGGCCCGGGCGTGGCCTCGGCGGGGACAAACAAGATCGTTCCATCCGCCAGCGGCTCTCCGTGCTGGGTCACCCGCCCCGCCAGGCCAACACGCCCGCTATGGCCGCACCCGGCAACCATGCAGGCGGCGCCCAGGCAGATCGCAAGCGTGGTGGTTGATCTGATTCGGGTCATTATCGTCTCCCCCTCTTGATGGCCGCCTAATAGTTGCCGATGACCTCGTTTCCGGAGCGCGTTCCCATGGCCAGGAAGAGATGATGGTCGATCGTATAGCTGAGAAAATGGACCGAGCCGTCCACGAAGAGGAAATGGGCGCCACCGGGATGGAAGCTCCAGTAATGCAATATGTCGACGTTGCTGCCCGGCGTGCCCGGCCGCAAGCCTTCCGAAAGGTCAAGCACACTGTCGCCCAAACCGTGGTAGTCTACACCCGTGTTTACAGCCCACCAGCCCCATTCACCGCCCATGTCGACGGGACGTTCGCCGAGGTGGAGCGTGTTCGAGGTGCCGTCCTTGATGTCGCGGATATGTACGGAGACGTTGACCTCGGGAAAAGTGCCGTTGCCGGGAAGGTCGCGCGTGCTGCCGCGACAGCCAAGATAGTTGGTGTGCGCAAAGGCCACCGGCCCTTGAAACCAATCGTCCGTGCGCCAGAGCTGCTCACTGAACGGGTCGTCGGGGCATAAGTACGTGGGGATGATCTGTGAGGTCTGCGGCTTGTAATAGGCCAGCTTGAAAACGGCGTCGTCGCGCAGGTCGATCTGCCCATAAAGAGGCCGCTGTTCCAGGTAGGGCAGCACCCGCACGTGCCAGCCCCACCAGCCCGTGGGCCAGGGGGAGTTCGAGGGGTTCCAGTCGACAACCAGCAGCGGTGGAAAAGCGTTCTGGACGTCATGATAGTTGTGCAGGGCCAAGCCGATTTGCCGCTCGCGGTTCTGGCATTGTAATCGCCGCGCCGCCTCTCTGGCCGCCTGTACGGCCGGCAGCAGCAGTGCGATCAGGATGCCGATAGCCCCGATCACTACCAGCAACTCGATGAGAGTGAAAGCCTGGCGAGGGCGATGGGAAATGTGGGACCCCATTGCATTTCCTCCCTTGTTCGAATGACCACGCATGTCACCGCCCACGTTTCGAGGGCGTGAAGCGACGGAGCCGCGCGCCGGCCGCTCCCCTCACCTATGCAAAAAGCATTCCAAGCTCAGTAGCTCCCAGCTTGCGGCGTGCGGGCTCGGAGGTGGCCGGAGTCGCGCCCAGCGAGCTCCCGGGCAGTCCGGGCAACTGGGGGCTCACTTCCTTGGAGCCCCGCCACCCGGCCGCTCCCCTCACCGGCACGAAAGGCATCCCAAAGTCGAATGCTGGTGTCGTCGCCGGCCGACGCGACGCGGTGCCCATCGGGACTGAATACCACGCTAAACACGGGCTCGCTGTGGCCGCGCAAGGTGAGCACTTCCTGTCCGTATTCGAGGTCCCAGAACCGCACCGTGTGGTCGAAACCGGCGGAGACAAGCCGCGTGCCATCGGGACTGAAGGCAACCGCGAGCACGTCGCTGGTGTGCCCGCCGAAGGTCCTGGTTAATGTACCTGTTTCCGCGTTCCAGAGCTTCACTGTTTGATCCGTTCCTCCGCTGGCAATCCACTTCGCGTCGGGACTAAAGGCGATACACAAGGGTCGCACGCCTTGACGGGAGAGGCGGCGTATTTCCCGGCCGGAGCGGGCGTCCCAGATTCTGATCTGCCCGGTGCTTGCCGTTGGCATGGTGCCGGCCAGACGTTGGCCGTCGGGACTGTAGGCGACCCTGAGAATGCCCTGGGGCGCCGCAATCGCGAGCAGTTGCCCAGCGGTGCTCACGTCCCAGACCTTGACACCGCCGGGGCCTTGAGCCAATTCACCCCCGGCGCTGGCCAGGCGTGCTCCGTCCGGAGAGAAAGCAACGCTCCACACAATGCCCGGGTGGGCCGGTTGACGCCAAAGTTCCTCGCCGCTGAGCGCGTCCCAAACTCCGACCTGGCCCGCGTGGCTGGTGTCTTGCCAGTCGCCTTCGGCCGCGGCGATTCGCGAGCCGTCGGGCGAGACGGCCACGCACCACACGGGCTTCTGATCCTTGCCCAGGATCTGCCCGGTGCCGCCCGCCGAGAGGTCCCAGAGTCGTACTGTCTGATCGAGACTGCCTGATACCAGGAACCGCCCGTCGGGCGCGAAGGCCACACTCTGGACGCTCTTGGCGTGTCCTTTCAAGCTCTGGGCGAATTGACCCTTGGTCGCGTCCCAGATGCGAACCGTGCCGTCCGACCCGGCTGAAACGATCCGTCGGCCGCCGGCATCATAAGCGACACTGTTGACATCGGCGGTATGGCCGCGGAGGGTTTCCAACTCTTCGCCCGTCTCTACGTTCCAAATCCTCACCGTACTGTCCGAGCTGGCACTGACGACCCGCGTCGAGTCCGGGCCGAAGGCAATCTTCGTGACCAGCGCGTCATGCCCTCGCAGTGTGCGGACCTTCTGGTAAGTGGTTGCATCCCAAAGCTGCACCACTTTCTCCGCGCCGGCGGCCGCCAGGAAACGCCCGTCGGGACTGAAAGCCACGTCCGAAACGTTGGCGAGGTCCTGCTCATGCAACAGGGACGCCGCCGGTTGGGCCGGATCAACATCCCAAACTTGCACGAAACCCGCGCCCACGCTATTACTGAGACTGAGCGCACCCATGGCGCCGCCGACGGCGAGGCGCTGGCCGTCCGGTGAAAAAGCGACCGCGTACACCGCGTTGTGCTTCGTATCGAGAGAGCGGATTTTACGTCCATCGGGCAGCGCGAACAGTTGAACCATCCCGGTTCCTTCGCTGCGGTGGCCGCTGGCCACGGCCAGCACGTCACCCTTTGGGCTGAAGGCCAGGTCGCAATGTTCACCGGGCCGGATGGAGAGCACGTGCTGGGCCGGCTTTGCCGAGGCGCCGTGGTCGCTGTCGATCTGACTGGCGTTCCAGAGGATCGCTTCTCCACCATGGCTGGGCACTCCGTCGACCGAAGCCAGCCAGCAGCCGTCCGGACTGAACGCGACGGTGGCGACGGCAGAGGCAAAGGTGTGGCCCGGCAAGGTGGCAATTTGGCGGCCCGTTGCGGCGTTCCAAATCCGTACGTCCCCGTGCTCATCACCCGAAGCAATCAGTTTCCCGTCCGGGCTGAACGCCGCGGACCGCACGCCGCCCGAGCTTTCCTTCAGCAGCAGCAGTTCCGAGTGGAAGAGGTGATCCAGATAGAACCACTCCCACCGCCGCCGGCTACGGGGACACTCGTCCAACAGCTTCCTGGTCCGCAGCACGTTGTTGCTCCACCAGTTGCGCTCCGCCAGGGCAATGCGGTTGAAATAGAGGTACGTGTCGGCCTTGTTCAACGCTTCCTGGGCTACCACACGGAGATGTGCTTCGGTGCGCCGGGCTTGGACCAGCCGATGGTTGTACGCGGCAGCCACCACCACGCCGACCAGGGCCAGCGCGGCCACCACGCTGGCCGCGATGAAGGCCGCCAGGGTGGGCCGACGCCGTACCCACTTCAGCACTCGTTCGGTTTGCGAGATGGGCCGCCCCAGGATCGCTTGCCCCTCCAGATAACGTTGCAGCTCGTCGGCCAATTCCCCCGCCGCCCGGTAGCGCCGCCGCGGCTGCTTCTCCAGGCATTTCATGGTGATCGTTTCCAGGTCGCGATCGACGGCAGGATTCAACTGGCGTGGGGAGACGGGTTCCTCCTTCAGCACTTGCAGCAGCGTGTCGAGAGAACTGGCTGCGTGGAACGGTGCCCGGCCGGTGAGCGCCGCGTAGAGGACGCCCCCCAAGGCGTACACGTCGCTGCTGGGCCCGACCTGGTCCAGTTTGCCCGCGGCCTGCTCCGGCGGCATGTAGCCGGGCGTTCCCAATACCTGGCCGGTGGCGGTCAGTTCGCTGTCGCCCGCTACTCGCTTGGCCAGCCCGAAATCGCTGATCCGCGGCTGGAAAGATGAAGGAGGCTGCAAGGAGGAAGGATGAGGGATGAAGGATGAGCTGGACTTTGCGCTACTCTGACCTTCATCCTTCCGCCTTCCGCCTTCCGCCTTCTGAAGCAGCACGTTGGCCGGTTTCAGGTCGCGGTGGATCACGCCGTGGTCGTGAGCGTACTGCACGGCCTCGGCGACTTGACGCACCAACTCGGCCGCCTGGCGCGGTGCCAGGGGGCCGTCGCGCAGTAGCTCGGCCAGACTCTGGCCCTCCACGTAGCCCATCGAGAAATAATGCTGGCCCTCGTGGCAGCCTACCTCGAAGATCGGTACGATGCCCGGGTGGTCCAGATGGGCGGCCGCTTCCGCCTCCGCGTGGAACCGCTTCACATCCTCTTCGCCGGCCAACTGACCGGCCAGGATCATCTTCAAGGCCACGATCCGGTTCAGGCTCACCTGCCGCGCTTTGTAGACCACGCCCATCCCGCCGCGGGCGATCTCCGCCAGGAGTTCATAGTCGCCGAAGCCGGGGAGCCGGGTTCCGGCAAACGGTTCCCCCACGGCACCCCTGACGCCCTCTGGGTGGAACGCCTCCGTCGGCGGCGGCGTGGGGATGTCCGTGTTCGCCCCTTGGGTATCGGTTGGCCGCACGCTTTTGCCTTGCTGGTCCACGTGCACTGCTCCCCTTTGCACAACCGATCACGGAGGGGCCAAGGCGCATCCACCCCATGCGAGCCGGGCAGGTCTTGGCTGAACTGCCAAGTTTGCGGATACCCCGCGCTGCCAAACCCAAGGATTGGATGAAAAATGACCCCCTGATCCATTGGCTCGCCCAGCAGCCGGATATAACGCGGCCGTCGGTTTTTTCCGGCCGCTGGCCACAACCTCGCCAGCATCATCCGAGGCGTCCGCTGCTGCCCCCGCCGAACGGATCGAGTCGGCCAGCTCGTTCATCCGGTCGTGGTTGGCGAAGAACTGCTTGAGTTCGTCGGCCAAATCAGGATTTTGAGCCAAAATCTGTTGACGATCAAGCGGCCTACCGGAGCGGGCAGCTTCCAGGTATGAGGTGGACCCCAAGAACTGGACAGTCTGATAAGGTGGAGTCTCCCCTCTGGAGAGGCATTCTATCAGGAGGTTTAGTATTACTGCGCAGGGTTGTTCGTTGCGATTCTCCGCAAGTCCTTACG
>CAYZWG010000051.1:15449-19986 GCA_964481605.1 uncultured Planctomycetaceae bacterium | reverse complement strand
GAACGGCTTTCATCAATAGCAGAGATTTTCGTCACCCCAGCCTCGCCCTCCCGATCACGCTGCCATCCCACAATCGCCATCACCGGCGCGGCCCACGAGAAAGGCCGGGGGAAGTGCGGCGAAAATTCCGGTTAGGGGAATTGCGGCGGGGTGACACCTTGTTGTCACCACCAGTCGCTACACTCACCGGCCATGGCTATCCTGGACGCGGCACCTGCGATCGCAACACGCCGGGCAGCGGGTCAGCGGACCGACAGGGCAGGGGTCCGCTACCTGCCCGGCGAACGGGGCCTGGTGGGGGAAACCATCGTGCGGCTGTTCGGCCGGCCCCGTGCCCCCGCAGAGTTGGCCCGGCTGGCGGGGGCTTTCCCGGGGGCCGAGGTGACCCTGGGCACTCTCCAGGACCGGCTCTACCTGGAGGTTTACGGCGGCCGGGTCGCTTCCTACCAGGGAATCTGCCTCTTGGGCCTGGCGCACGGCCGAATTGTGCTCACCATCGAAGCGTTCCATATTCGCCGCCGCTGCGTGCAGCGCCGAGGCCACGGCCTGCGAATTTTCGCCCGCCAGGCCTTTCAAGCCCACCGCCTCGGCCTTGCCCGGATCGAAACCACTGGCGGCCGATCCGGTGGCGAGAACGGGTATTATACCTGGCCGCGGTTCGGGTTCGACGGGCCTCTTTCGCCGTGGGTCCGCCGATCGCTTCCGGCCGGGCTCCACCGGGCCCGGTCCGTGCTCGACCTGATGGAGACCCTCGCCGGGCGGCAGTGGTGGAAAAGCCACGGCACGCCGATGCCGCTGGTGTTCGATCTCTCCGCGGGCAGCCGCTGCTGGCGGGCATTTTGCCGCTATTTGAAACCGGCGTCCGCCCACCCGCTGGATGGGTGGGCGGGCGGGCCGGTCGACCGTTGCCCCGCCCCGTAGAATTCCTCATGTTTGCTCGGAAGCGTCGGCAGTTAGGGAAGAAGCGCTACGCTGCTGCCGGGCAAAATGGAGGTTGCTGGGGAGATTCTGATGGGATGCCCATTCTGTAAAGGCACCGGCTGCGTCGGGCTCTGCAACGGCCAGCCGGGCAAGAAAGAGAAGAAGAAAAAGAAAGGGAAAAAGGGGCACAAAGGCAAGGGGAAGAAGAGCAAAAAGAACGGCAAGAAAGACAAGCGGTCGGCCTGACGCAGAGTGCCGTCGGTCCGCGGGTTGCCCCGGGGGGGACACGACCGGCGGACGTGTCGGGCGACCATCCGGCAGCAACCCGGCAATACCAAGCGGGTGGATGCCGATCGAAGCGCTGTATCTCCCCTGGCCGGTCGTGGAACGGCGGTGGGTGGGACCAACGGGCGCGCCCGAACGGGCGATGATCGCGTGGTCGCTACCAAGTATAATACTGACGCAAGAACCGGCGCGCCTGCTTGCGGCTCTCGACGTTGGTGAGAATCCGCATGCGGTCCACCGCTGTCCGGCAGGCGTCCGTGGGGCACTCTCGCCACAACTGCCGGTTGTTGTAATTGCCTTCAATAAACTCGATCAAGCCGTCGACCGCCTGGGGAGATTCCAAGAACACCTCCCAATCAATCTCGGTAGACGGCCGCCGCCGCGGCGCTTTCTTTTTCGGCATGGCATTCCCTCGCAGGCAAGAAACCCCCGGTCAACCCTGTGTGTCCACGTCCGGTGCCTCTTCACGCCGGAAACGACGGGTAGCTGGGCCATCTTGCTCGCGATCAGCGCCGGGGCACGTGCGCCCCCTGCCACCCAACTTGCGAATCCAGATAAGAAGAGACACGATGGATCGCTGCACGGCGAATCCTCGACGCATTCCGGTCACCGCCGGAAAAACCAGGTTTCCCATCAAACACTTGGTCTGTTCGCCACGCAGGCGTCATCAGGCTTCAGTGTATTGCGCCGGGAATCGCGAAGCAATGGTTGAAAAGTGGGGGACGGCCGGATCGGTTCCCTTCCGTTCCCGGTTCCGGGTTCGTGTCGGCTACGACCCCAGCCCGAGTTGCCAGACTTTTGGGGGGATCGCTTCGAATGCCACGAAGCGAGCATTACTGGTATGATCGTCGCCGGTCCGACGGTGGCCCTCGTGTTGGCCTTCCTCGCCAAATCGGCCTTTAACGCGAAAACCCAAATTTCGCTCCGAGGCCGGCTCTTGTTCGGTCTCGTGCAACACGTTGCGAACAAGGTGAGCCCAATTGAGGAGAACGCGCCAGTTTGTGCCAAACACGCTTGCTACAAACAGCAATTCGTCGCCGCCATCAAGGGAGATGTCGCTGAACAACATCATTGGTTTCTCTGGCGGACACGAATATCCCTACCGAAACTCTCGGAGGCGGCGGAGAGACCGGCCGGAAGTGATTTGCCCGTAGCCGGACCGGCAAGAACTCAGCCGTCATGCGAAGAACCGAATTCTTGCCGGTCCGGCTACAAAGTCGGTCGGTAGGCCATTTTCCGCCAGTCGCCTCGAGCAACGATTTCCCGAAATATAACAGGTTTACCTGTCATAAATATCCGCCCACGGCCCTTCGTGTCTCCCTGTGATGCCCATCTTGCCCGTGCGGACGGGCCGCCGGGCGAAGATTTTCCCCCGGGTTGTTGCAAGTTCAGGTGGTGGAAACCACAATCAAGAGTGTACGCCACGGACCGTGTCTGGACGTACGCCACGTGGACGCCGCCAGATGCGTTCGCAGGTCGCTGCATCGGCGCCGTTTCATCCCCACCTTTGTTTTGCACACCTACCTGCATGAGTCGAAGGGAATCGATTCATCTCTGTTGGACCGGGAAGTCGCTGCTATTGCTCGACTGTGGTTGGGCAGAGCGGGCCTCCCCCGGCGCGCGTCGATGGATGGTTGCACCGCCAGTGATCGGTCGGTTCGGGCCAGACCTTGAAAACCCGGGCGTCCGCGGGAAGCCTTTGGCGCGTTGGCCGTGCAGGCGTGAAGAAGAATACAAACTACGGCGGGGACCGGTTCGCCGGTTGACGCGTTCCGGCCGGCCAGCTTACATTGTTGGTTGTTTCCCCACCTGGAAAGCATTCCCCATTTCCCTCCCCGTTTGAACCCGCCTGAAATGTGCATGAACACCCAGCAGCGGAAAGGCATCATTCGCAAAGAGTGCCGCGACGGCATCGGCTATTCGGTGGTCGAGCTCAACGGCATCTCCCACGTGTTCGCTGCGGCGGGCCCGCGCAGGGGCGAGACGCTTCGGCAGCAGGCCGATGATGCGTTGCGAACGATCGAGGCCCTGATCGACGCCAAGGGTGCCCATGGCTCTATCGTCCAGCAGGCGGTGTTTATTCGCAACGCCGACCAGATGGAGGACTGCCGGCGGATCATCCGCGGCTTCTACGGCGACCAGATGCCGGCGACCACGTATATCCTCCAACCTCCCTGCTGCAAGAAACTGCTTGCGATCGAAGCCTTGGGAGTCGGTCACGGTGCGCAGCCGGTCGAAATCGAGCGGGTCAGCGAGCAACTGGTGATTACCCGGCACAGCGGCATCTCCTGGATTCATTGCGGCCAGATCGTGCCCAAGACCGGCGCCGGCGGGGTATACGATCGATCGAACAGCGCGTTCCAGCAGATGGTTGAGTTGTTGGAGGGCTGCGGTGTTCGGCTGGACCAGGTGGTTCGCACCTGGCTCTACCTGGGTGACATCGTGGGTCCGGAAGGCGAGGTTCAGCGTTACCAGGAGTTGAATCGTTCGCGGACCGATTTTTTCCGGGGGGTCGAGTTTGCCGCCGGCCGTACGCCGCCCGGCTACAACAAGCCGGTCTTTCCGGCCAGCACCGGTATCGGCACCTCGAACCACAACATCGTGATGAGTTGCATCGCGGTGGACGCGGATGCGGACAAGTTGCGGGTGATGCCCCTGGAAAACCCCTATCAGACCTCGGCCTTCGACTACGGCACCTGCTACAGCCCCAAGAGCCCCAAGTTTGTTCGGGCGTTGGCGCTGACGACAGGGCGGTGCTCGACGATTTTCGTCTCCGGCACCGCCAGCATCACCGATTCGGAAACCCGATGGATCGGCGACGCACGGCGGCAGACGGAGCAGACGCTGGACAACATCGAGGCGCTGATCGGCGAGGAGAACTTCGCCCGCCACGGTTGGCCCGGCCTGGGAGCCGGCCTGGACGACCTGGCCTTGGTGCGGGTTTATATCAAGCGTCAGGAAGACTACGCCCAGGCGCGCGCGGTGTGCGAAGCCCGGCTGGGCGAGGTGCCCACGATTTACGCGGTGGCCGACGTCTGCCGGCCCGACCTCCTGGTGGAGATCGAAGGAATCGCCTTCTCCAGCCGGTGCGGCGGCTGAGGGGAGAGACCCGGCGAGACGTTTTCCCGCCGCCGGGCAAACGCCGCCGGCTACAGCGAACGGATGTGGAAACCCCCGTCCACGTTGATCCGCTCCACCTACAGCGACCGGATATGGAAACCCCCGTCTACGTTGATCCGCTCCACCTACAGCGACCGGATATGGAAACCCCCGTCCACGTTGATCCGCTCCACCTACAGCGACCGGATATGGAAACCCCCGTCCACGTTGA
>CAYZWG010000051.1:0-15349 GCA_964481605.1 uncultured Planctomycetaceae bacterium | reverse complement strand
CCGCTCCACCTACAGCGACCGGATATGGAAACCCCCGTCCACGTTGATCCGCTCCCCGGTGCTGAAAGGAAAGCAGCCGGAAACGATGGCCGCCACCGCCCGGGCCACGTCCTCGGGCTTTCCCCAACGGTGGATCGGCCAGAGACCTTCTTGCAGAAGCCGGTCGTATTTCTCCTTCACCGGGGCGGTCATGTCGCTCTCGATCACCCCGGGGCAGATCTCGAACACGCCGATGTTCTCCTCGGCCAGTCGCAGGGCGAATAGCCTGGTCATCATCCCCAGCGCCGCCTTGCTCAGGCAGTAGTCGGCCCGGTTGGTGGAGGCCGCGTAGGCCGAAACGGACGACACGTTGATGATCTTGCCGCCGGCGATCGTGCCCGCCTGCTTCAAGCGGATCATCTGCCGGGCCGCCAACTGGGAGAGAAAGAAAGGCCCCTTGAGGTTCGTATCAAACACCACGTCCCAGCTTTTCTCGGTGGCATCGAGCAGGTCCTTGCGGCCTTGCGAGGTGATGCCGGCGTTGTTGACCAGCAGATCGAGGCGGCCGAAGTGGTCCAGCGCGGCCGCGATCAGTTTGTGCCGATCGCCGGCGTGGCGTACGTCGGCGGCGATGGCCACGGCCTGCCCACCGGCGGCGGTGATTCTGGCCACCACCTCGTCGGCGGCATCCGCGCGGCGGGCGTAGTTGACCACCACCGCCATCCCCAGCCGGCCCAGTTCAACACAGATGCCACGGCCGATCCCCCGCGATCCGCCGGTCACCACGGCCGCCCGTGTTTCCGCCATCGGTTGGTCTCCGCCAAATTGTGCAGGATGAGGAATTGCCCCCCACGGTTCACCCCGTTCGGCGCGGGTCTCCCGACCCCGACCCCGCCGCCGTTCGCCGAACGTGTGTTCGCAGCGCCCGCTACGTTTCGGCCGGCATAGCCGGCCCTACGGGGCTCATGCGTTCCCAAACCGGAGCTTGGGAACGAGAGCAAAAAGCCCCCCCGCCCGTGTGGAGCCATAACGCAAAACTGTGGACCGGTTCCCTCGTCCCTCACTTGTTCAGCACGCGCTTCAGATCGAGCACGGCCTCGACTAGCTTGTCCGGCCCGTGACGAAAAACGTCGCAGGCGGGAAGGCCCGTTTGCCGGGTCACCTGCCGGCACTCGGAGGCGAGTTGCTGGTCGGAGTGGCCAGAGCCATTGACCGCCACGGCGATCACCCGGCAAGGGTGCATCAGGCCGGCCGCCTGCTGGTAAACCTCGATCAGCCGTTCCAGCGAGGGCAACGCCACCTGTTCCATGCCTTGCACCCGGGTGCGGCCCATCTGGTAACAGGCGATCAGGCCGTCCGGCAGCAAGCCATGAAGCAGGCCCAGGGTGACGCACGAATAGCGCGGGTGGAACAGGCTCCCCTGGCCTTCCACCACGATCACCTCGTGGTGCTGGTTGTCCAGCACCAGCTTTTCCGCCGCCCCGCTGACGAAATCGGCGATCACCCGATCGACCGGACAGCCGTCGCCCTCGACGATGATCCCGGTTTGCCCGGTGGCCACGAACTTGGCGTCGATCCCCTCGCGTCGGAGGCCGCCGGTGACCTCCAAGGCCGCCACCATCTTGCCGCAGCTACAGTCGTTGGCGACGGTGTGAATTCGCAGGCAGCCGGCGCGGATGCCCTGCCGCTGGGCCACGTCGCGCTCGTCGTTGTGGCGAACGTCGACCAGGCGGACGCCGTGCTCGCCGGCCGCGGCCGCGAACTCCGGATCGTCGTTCAAAAAATCGTGCAAGCCGGAGACGACGTCCATCCGGCGGCGAATGGCTTCCAAGACGATCGGCCGCCAGGCCGGCGGGATCTTTCCGCCCGGCGGAGCGATCCCGATCAGCAGGGTGTTGGCCTGGGGGGCGTCGGCCAGCGAGGCCACCACGGGTATCGCCCCGCCCGTGCCCACCACTTCCTCGCAGGTCTTGCCCGCCGACTGGCGATCCAACACGGCCACGACCTCCCGCGGCCGATAGCGGATCACGCTGATCGCCGTCTTGGCCGTGTGGGGGTCGGTGTGGCCATCGGTAAGAATAAGGAGCTTGCGGGCATGGCTCATGATGAGGGTAAGGTAGCAGCTTGGCCGAGACGGTGCAATTCACCAGGCCAACCGCTCTCAGACCTCGATCACCCCCAACTCCCGGTAGACCGAATCGACGGTCCCGGCGTCGATCGATTCGAGCCGGCCGCCGGCGCCGGCCGCCAGGGCCAGGTCGGCCAATTGGCTCACGCGACGGGGCACACCTCGGGCGAGCTCGTGAATGCGGCCAACGGCCTCCTCCTCAAACACGCTGGTCCGGCAACCCGCCTTGTCCAGCGAGTGGTTCAAGTAGGCGTGGGTATCGGCCTGCTCCCACGGCTGGAGGTCGATTCGCAGCGCGGCCATTTCCAGCAGCGTTTGCCCCAGCCGCTCGACCCGGTCCGGCCGGCACGCCAGCACCAGGGTCAACCGCGAACTGGGCGAAAGGTCGGCCTGGGCCAATCGGGCCACCGCCGTGAGCACGTCCGGCGGGGCCTGGTCGGTGCTATCGAAGAGGATCACCGCGTCGGTCTGTTGGTAACGCAACTCCGCCAGCCGATCGACCACGGTCCGCCAGAGCGGCAGCCGGTCGCGTGCCGGGCCCGGGTAGACGCCCAACCGCGCGGCAACCTCGGCCAGCAGTTCCTCCGTTTCGATTCCCAGCAGGTTGACTTTCGCCACCGGGCGGCCCTCGCGGCGAACCTCGCCGGCGAAGACTTCCAGCAACATCGACTTGCCGCTGCCGGGCAGACCCGTGAGCAGGCCCAGCCGCCGCCCCTGGTCCACCAGGAAATGCAGCCGGGCCAACGCCTCTTCGTGGGTCGGGCTCTCGTGGAAGAAGCGCGGATCGAGCCGCGACCCGAACGGCGATTCCTCCAGGCCCCAGTGCGCGTGATACATCGGCTTGCCCCGATCATCCCCGATTCCAGCGGCTTACGCACCCCCGGCCGATACCGCCCCGTGGTTCTCTTCGGTATAATCCCTCCGACAACTTGATTGGGAATATTCCTCACCATCGGCAAACTCGATGACCGAGCGCTATTTCGTGGCCGATCGCCTCGCCCCGCCGGCGGCGCGTCTTTGCGGGCCCGAAGCGCATCATCTCATCCATGTGATGCGTGCCCGCGTGGGCGACCAGGTGGTGCTGTTCGACGGCAGCGGCTGGGAGTTTCCCTCGCGGATCGAGGCGATCGGCCGCCGCCAGGTCGATCTGGCCGTGGTGGATCGGCTGGAAATCGACCGCGAGCTGCCGATTCCCCTCACCCTGGCGGTCTCGCTCCCCAAGGGTGATCGGCAGCGGTGGCTGGTCGAGAAGGCCGTCGAGCTGGGCGTCGGCCGGCTGGTGCCGCTGGCCACCCGGCGAAGCGTCGCCCAGCCGGGCACCAAGGCGCTGGGGCGACTGCGAAGGGCCGTGATCGAAGCCTCCAAGCAGTGCGGGCGGAATCGCCTGATGGAAATCGCCGAGCCGGTCGACTGGCCCGACTTGTTCCCCGCCCATCGTCACACACCGATCCGCTGGCTGGCCCATCGGTGCGAAGCCGCTGGCCCCCCACGGATGGAAACCTCGGGCACCGAAGCGGCCCACGCCCTTCCGCAGGCGGTCGTCGCCGCCGTGGGACCCGAGGGCGGATGGACCCCGGAGGAGATCGCCCAGGCGGTGCGGGCCGGCTGGCAAATTGTGGGGCTGGGGCCCCGCACGCTACGGATCGAGACGGCCGCGCTTCACCTGGCCGCCGTGGTGGCGCACGGATGCACGCCGGGCTAGCTGCGTGGGCCCGCCGGGATCGCTTTTCGATCCACCAGCACCACCCGCACGTCGCAGACGTTGGTGTGCGTGGGGCCCGTCCGGATCAGGGCGTCCAGCGGCTGGAAGAAATGGTAGGCGTCGTTGCGATCCAGGTAGTCGGCGGCGGCGAGGCCCCGGTCCTTGGCGGCGGCCAGCACCTGGGCGTCCACCAGCGCCCCGGCGGCGTCGGTGGGGCCGTCCTCGCCGTCGGTGCCGCCGGAGAGGAGGGCGATTCCCCTGGCACCATCGGGGGCCAGCTTCTCCAAGGCCGCCAACACAAGCTGCTGGTTTCGCCCGCCCAGGCCACGCCGCCAGGCCGGAGCCAGCCGCACCACCGGCTCGCCCCCGCTAATCAGGCAATTCGGGCTGCCCGGCTCGGCTCGCATCGAGAGCGCCATCGCGGCCAGGTGGCGGCCGATCTGGTCGGCCTGGCCTTCCGGCTCGGTGGCGCTGGTCATTGCGTGGGAATACCCCAAGCGCTCGGCCTCCTCGCCGGCGGCGTCGACGGCCGTGGCGTTCGAGCCGATAATCAGGTTCGTGGCCCGGCAGGCCGGCCCGGGCGGCGGGCTCTTGGGCTTGCCGGCGAGATAGCGGAAAACGCGATCCGAAACGCCCGCCCCGCGGGCATCGAACCGCTCGAGCACGGCCAGGGCCTGTTGGGGCGTGGAGGTGTCCTCCACCGTGGGGCCCGAGGCGATCATCTCCAGGGGATTGCCCAGCACGTCGGAAATCACCAGCGCCACCAGCCGCCCGGCCCGGCAGCGCTGGCACAGTCCCCCGCCCTTGATCCGGCTGAGCTGCTTGCGGACCGTGTTGAGCTCGGCGATATTGGCCCCGGCCGCGCTCAGGTGGCGGGTGACCGCCAGCTTATCGTCCAAGGTGATTCCCTCGGCGGGGGCGGGCATCAGGGCCGAACCGCCGCCGGAAATCAGGCAGAGGCAGAGGTCGTCCGGCCCGGCCGACTCGACCAGCCGCAAAATCTCCCGTGTGCCGGCCACACCCTCGGGCGTCGGCTCGTTGACCCCGGCGGGCCGGGCCGGATGCAGGTGAATCCGTTTCAAAGGCCGCACGCAGCCGTCCGGCACGTTGACCCAGCCGATCAACTCCTTCTGCCGCATCCGCCGCTCGCCCAGCACCTGCTCGACCGCCGCGGCCATGCCGGCGCCGGCCTTGCCCGCCCCCACCACCACGATCCGCCCGATCCGCTCCAGCGGCAAGTGTTCCTCGCCAACCACCAGCGAGGAACCCTCCACGGAGAGCGCCTCGCGAACAAGCTTCTCGGAACGAACCGCCGCGACGGCCGCGTTCCAGATCGCCAGGGCATCCTTGCGAAGCGCGGAGGCATTGCCAGACATACCGGGGGCTCTTTTCTGCAAATCGTCGCCATCATCCGAGAAAGACGGAGCCGGTTCCCGCGGGATACGCACCAACGTGTTCGGCGCGGGTCTCCTGACCGCGCCGAACAGGGCCGGCAGGCACGCCCCCATCGTAGCAGCGTGCGTGGTGATTGGACAGCGCCACTTTGGGCTCTCCCCGCCGTCCCTGTGCCGGTGGAAGAGGGGTTTGAGAACTCCCAGCCGCGGCCACTCCCAACGGTTCCCCGTGGCTTCACGTGGGTGGAACGCGCGTGCGGGCGCGGTAGTTCTCAAACCCGCAATCCACCGGCACGGGGCCGGCGGGGGGCACATTGACGCGGTCCGCTCCGCCGGGCTAGAATCCGGCCGTCGTGCTTCTCCCCTCGCCGAACAGGTCGTGCTTTTCCCCCATCCCGGATGGAACGTGTTGGATGGCTGATTCCGCCGTGCACAACCCGCTGGGGTGGATCGACGCCGAACTGGCCGAATGGCAACGGCGCGGGCTGCGGCGGCGACTGGCCACCCGGTCGGGGGTGCAGGCGGCCCGGATCAGTTTGGACGGCCGGGCCGTGGTGCATTTCGGCTCGAACGACTATCTGGGACTGGCCGGCGACCCGCGGCTGGCGGCGGCGGTGCGGGCCGCGCTGGACGAGGCCGGCTGGGGTAGCGGGGCCAGTCCGCTGATCTCCGGGCATAGCGATTGGCACCGCCGCCTGGAAGCCCGGCTGGCCCGGTTCGAGCGGACGGAGGCGGCGCTGGTGTTTCCCTCCGGGTTTGCCGCCAACGCGGGGACGATTGCCGCCCTGGTCTCCCGCGGCGACGCCGTGTTTGCCGACCGCAAGAACCACGCCAGCCTGTGGGACGGCTGCCGGCTGTCGCGGGCCGACGTGAAAGTCTACCCGCACGGAGATTGGCGGCGGCTCGACCAACTCCTCCGACGCGCGTCGCCGAAAGGCCGGCGGCTGATCGTCAGCGATGGCCTCTTCAGCATGGACGGCGACCTGGCCCCGCTGGTCGAATTGGCCCAGGTGGCCCGGCGGCACGGGGCCATGCTGTTGGTCGACGAGGCGCACGCGACGGGCGTTTTCGGGGCCTCGGGCCGGGGCGTGGGGGAATATCTGGGCGTGGAGCCGGACATCTCCGCTCGGGTGGGAACATTGAGCAAGGCACTGGGCTCGATCGGGGGCTACGTGGCGGGCAGCCGGGCCCTGATCGAGTGGCTGGTCAACCGGGCCCGGCCCTACATCTTTTCCACGGCCTCGCCGGCGGCCACGGCGGCCGCGGCGCTGGCGGCGTTGGACATCGTCCGCGACGAACCCCAACGGCGCGAGCAGTTGCTCGCCCGGGCTGAACGGCTGCGAACCCGGTTGGCCGGGCAGGGCTGGCGGCTGGGTCCCACGGCCAGCCAGATCATCCCCCTCGTGGTGGGCTCACCGGAGGGGGCGTCGGCGTTGTCGGCGGCGCTCTGCCAGCGGGGGCTTTTCGTGCCGGCGATTCGCCCTCCCACGGTGCCCCGGGGCCAAGCGTGCCTGCGGATCAGTCTTACCTGGTCCCACACGGAGGAGATGGTGGAGCAGTTGGTGGCGGCGTTGCAGGCGGCGCGTTAAGGTGGGCTGAATCAATTCGGCCCGGGGCCGGACGACGTTTCGGATTCAAGACGAAAGGGCGTTTCATGCGTACGTTTCTGGTCACCGGCGGCGCCGGCTTCATTGGTTCCCACATCGCCGCGGCGCTGGTCGCCCGGGGGGACCGGGTCCGCGTGCTCGACAATCTCAGCACGGGGCATCTGGGGAATCTCGATCCGGTTCGCCGGCAAATCGAGTTCGTGGAGGCCGATCTGGTCGACGCCGAGGCGGTGGCCCGGGCGGTCGACGGCGTGGATTGCGTGTTTCACCAGGCGGCCCTGGCCTCGGTGCCGCGGAGCGTGGAGCGGCCGCTGGAGACCAACGCGGCCTGCGTGACCGGCACGGTGACGCTGTTGGACGCCGCCCGCCGCGGGGGAGTGCGCCGCCTGGTGTACGCCGCTTCGAGCAGCGCCTACGGCGATCAGCCTTACGGATCGAAGCGCGAAATCGACCTGCCCGCCCCACTTTCGCCCTATGGCGCCGCCAAGCTGGCCGCCGAATTTTATTGCCAGGCGTTCACGGCGACCTACGGCTTCGAGACGGTGGCCCTGCGTTATTTCAATGTTTTTGGGCCGCGACAAGACCCCGCCAGCCCCTACTCGGCGGTGATCCCGCTGTTTATCACGGCGATGCTTTCCGGCCGGCGACCGGTGGTTTACGGCGACGGGTTGCAGTCGCGGGATTTCACCTTCGTGAGCAACGTGGTGCGGGCCAACCTGCTGGCGGCCGACGCCCAGGGCGTGGCCGGCCGGGTGTTCAACGTGGCTTGCGGCGACAGCATCACGCTCGTGGAACTGCTGGCGGCACTCCGGGAGCTGTTGGGCGTGGACGTCGAGCCGGTTCACGAAGCGGCCCGCCCCGGCGACGTCCGCCAGAGCATGGCCGACATCTACTACGCCCGCAAGATGCTGGGCTACGAGCCCCAGATCGGGCTCCGCGAGGGGCTCGCCCAGTCGATCGAGTATTACAAGGAGCTGGCGGCCCGGGGCTGATCGGCGGCGGCAGCCGGTAGGCCGGATCGTGATCCGGCGCCGCCGGGGCAATGTCCTGCGTGGGAGCCGGGGCCACGTCGGCGGGGTCGGGAGACCCGCGCCGAACAGGGGCCTCTTGTGGCGCCAGCCACACCGGTTCAAGAACCGGTGCTACCCACTGACCTCTTGTGGCACCAGCCACACCGGTTCAAGAACCGGTGCTACCCACTGATCACGGGTGGCCCAGGTTCTTGAACCTGGGCCGGCACGGCCGGCTCACACGCCGCAATCGCGCAGGCATCCGGGTGCGGACGCGCGTGAGCCAGGCGACGCGAACGCATCGCCCGGGGCCCTTGGGCAACGTGGCTTGTGGCGGCGAACACCACGATCACCACACCCAGGAACACCGCGATCGACAGGTACATCGTGGTGTAGCCGGGCAGGCCGAAGGTGGCGCTGGTGTGAACGATCACCCCGGCTGCCGGCGCCCCCACGAGCTGCCCCACGTCGAAGGTGGCCAACATCAGCGTGGTGCCCAGGCCGCGATAGCGATTGGGAAAGCTGCTGCTGCCGGCGGCCACCACGGTGGGAAAGAGAATCGCGTGGGCGATGCCGTAGCCGATCCCCGGCACCACCAAGGTCCACTGGTTGTGGACCGGCAGGAAGGCGAACTGGCTCACCGCCAGCACGGCCAGGCCGAAAAGAATCATCGGCCGCAGCCCCACGCGCTCGGGCAGCCGCCGGGTGAGGAGGCGCACGAGGATGGCCGTGGGCGAGTAGACGGCGAAGAACAGTCCGATTCGCGCGATGTTCAACTCGGCCGCGTAGGTCCGCAGGAACGTGCCCGGCAGCCCGATGCCCACGCCCATGGCCACACCGACCAGCAGCACCGTGCCGGGGCGGTAGCGTCTCAATATCCACAGCATGGGCGGGCGTCGCCGCAGCCCGGGAACCACCAGGCCGCGAGTGGCCAGCCAGACAAACAGGAGCGAGAAGCAGCCCAGCAGGCCGGCCACGATGAACATCCGGTCGACCTGCCAGCGTTGGATGGTGGCGGTGCCGCAGAGCAAATCGCCCAATTGGGTTCCCAGCACCATGCCGAAGAACCCGGACGTGCCCAACATGCCGATCATCTCGGCCATCCGCGCGATGGGGGCGCGGCCCGAGATGAAAGTCATCGACGCGCCGAAAATACCCCCGATCGAGCAACAATAGAGGATTCGCAGCAGGTAGACGGCCGGTCCCCGGTAGGTGGTCACGGCCAGGTGGGCGAAACAGCAAAGGGAGAACACCACCAGCGAGGCCAGCCAGATGCGGCGGGCCCCGTAGCGGTCGATGCCCGAGCCCAGGTAGAGCCGCATGGCCAGGCTGCCCACCATGCCGATCCCCACGATCCAGCCCAGGTGCAGTTCATTGCCGCCCAGCAGGGTGACGAAATCGGCGTAGCGGAACAACAGCGCCACCGCCGTCATGATCAGCGTGTTGGCCACGTAGGCCCGCCAGAAAGGCCTGCCATAGGGAGATTTCGGCCCGGCGGCCGGCCGCGGGCAAGGGCGTGCCCCCGGTGGCGATTCGTTCTGGGATGGGCAAGTGCAGATCATCGACTTCCGTGCGCGTCCGAAGGCGTCGAAACGGCCAATTATAGCCGGCTGGCCGGGCGGCGTCATGGCCTGTTCCGCGCTGCCGCGACCTCACCCTGACGACACCCCCCGGTCGACCGAGGTTCGATCCGCCGCTGTTTTGTGCTAGAATCGCGGCCAACGGACGCGACGGCCGGCCGTTCCAAGGAACTGGGTTTGGCGGAGAAAGAAATCGATGGCCCTGGGCACGAACACCCTGGTCACGGTGGCCACCTACAACGAAATCGAGAACCTCCCCAAGCTGGTGGAGGCGATCTTCGAGGTGGCCCCCGGGGTCGATCTCCTCGTGGTCGACGACAACTCGCCCGACGGGACCGGCCGTTGGGTCGACCAGCAGGCGGCCGCCGAGCCGCGGCTGAAGTGCCTGCACCGGGAGGGCAAGCTGGGGCTGGGTACCGCCACCGTCGCCGCGATGCGATACGCCCTCCAGCACGGCTACCGGCAGATGCTCAACATGGACGCCGATTTCAGCCACCACCCCTGCTACCTGCCCGAGTTGCTGGCCGGAATGGACCCCCCGGACGGCGAGCCGGTCGACGTGATGATCGGTTCCCGCTACGTGCCCGGCGGCGGCGTGGAGGGCTGGACCTGGATGCGGCACTTCATGTCGGGCGGAGTGAATCTCTACAGCCGTTGGCTGTTGGGCCTGAAGCCGAAGGACTGTAGTGGGGCGTTTCGCTGCTACCGTTGCGAGCTGTTGGCCAAGCTCGACTTCGACGCCATCCGTTCCCGCGGCTACTCCTTCCAGGAAGAAATCCTCTGGCGCCTGAAGCGCCTGGGGGCCCGATTCGGCGAGACGCCGATCACGTTCGCGGATCGCCGGCGGGGACAATCCAAGATCAACTCCGGCGAGGCGGTCGCCGCGCTGTGGATCATTTTCGCGCTGGGGGTGCGCAACATGCTGGACCGCTGACCGGCAGCGCAAGGTTGCCCCAGGGCCGGCGAAGTAGGGTGCGTGCTTGCACGCACGCGCCACAATCGCAATTCGATGCCCGACGCCTCATGATCCGCGTGGGTGCGGAGCACCCACCCTACGGAATCTGCCAGCCGTGTTTCGGCTCCGCACAGCCGGCCCTACGTACTGAATCATTGATCAACGTTCCTGCTCCCATGTCCAAGCGGTTCCACATCGAAACGGTCGGCTGCCAGATGAACGTGCTCGACAGCGAGCTGGTTGCCTCCAGTCTGCTCGCCGCCGGATACGAGCGGGCCGAGCATCGCCGCGGGGCCGACGTGATCCTGTTCAACACGTGCAGTGTCCGCCAACACGCGGAAGACAAGATCTACAGCGCCCTGGGCCGGTTGAAACACGTCAAGGACCGCCACCCGGAGAAAGTCATCGGCGTGCTCGGCTGCATGGCCCAAAAGGACCGGCAATTGATCCTCAAGCGGGCGCCTCACGTCGATCTGGTCGTGGGGCCGGGCCAGATCGGGCAGTTGCCGCTGTTGTTGGACCAGGTGGCCGGCCGGCGCGAGCCGCGCGTGGAAGTCAGCCTGGATCGCGGCCAGGGCAGCCGGCGCAACGTGCAAGAGAGCTTCCAGCCCTACGACCCGTCGCGGTCGGCCCGGGCGCGGGACCTGCCCCATCAGGCGATGGTGCGGATCATGTTCGGCTGCGACAAGTTCTGCACCTATTGCATCGTCCCCTCGGTGCGGGGACCCGAGCAGAGCCGCCCGGTGGATGAGATCGAGGCCGAGGTCCGCCAGTTGGCCGACCAGGGCTGCATCGAGGTGACGCTGCTGGGCCAGACGGTCAACAGCTTCCGGGGCACCGCCGGAGGGCGAACCTTGCGGCTGGCCGACCTGCTGGAGCGATTGCAGCAGGTGGAGGGCATCCGCCGGATCAAGTTTGTCACCAATTACCCCCGCCAGATGACCGACGATCTGCTCCAGGCGGTCCGCGACCTGGAGAAGGTTTCGCCCTATCTTCACATTCCCGCCCAAAGCGGGTCCAACACGGTCCTCCGGCGGATGAAGCGGGGCTACACGGTGGAGGCCTATGGCGAGATGCTCCAGCGTATCCGCCAGACGGTGCCCGACGCGGCGGTGACCAGCGATTTCATCGTCGGTTTCTGCGGCGAGACCGAGGAGGATTTTCGGAAGACGGTGGACCTAGTGCGGCAGGGCCGATTCAAGAACAGCTTCATTTTCAAATACAGCGCTCGCCCCGGCACAAAGGCGGCCAGGCTGTACGCGGACGACGTGCCCGACGAGGTGAAGCGGCGGCGGAACAACGAGTTGTTGAAGATTCAAAACGCCGTCAGCCGGGAGCTGAACGAGCCGTTCGTGGGCCGCCGCGTGGAGGTCCTCGTGGAGGGTCCCAGCAAGGCCGCCCGGAAACAGCAAAGCGGCGGCCCCCAGGTGCAACTGACCGGGCGGACCCCCTGCGACCGGATCGTGGTGTTTGAAGGCCCTGGGCACTTGGCCGGACGGATTCTCCCGGTGCGGATCGAGGAGGCCAATTCGTTCACGCTCTTCGGTCGGCTGGCGTGACGTGAGGGGAAGCGGGGCGCGTTGCGGGTCCACCAGGGCGGCCACCCTGCCCCCCCCCGGCTTGCGGCTGGGCGTTTTCGGCCGACCCGGTTTCGGTAGACTCGGGTTGGCTCAATCGCGCGGCCCTTTGGTTGACAGCACCGGGCCGGAGTTGCACGATAGGGTTGGGGTGCCGAAGCAATCACCTCCTCCCCCGGACCTGCCGAGTTCCTCACGTCGCAATTCCATGGATTCTGCCCAACTTCGCGCACTTCTGGACGACCCCAGCCTGGCGGAGCCGTACTTGCGCCCCTGGGGGGTCGTCGATTTGCGCCGCGCTCACGCCAACCTGGTCCGGCTGGCCACGGGCGGCGTCACGCTCGATCTCTTGGCCGACCTCTGCGGCCACCTGGCCGCGTTGCTGCCGGGTTCGGCCGACCCCGACATGGCCCTGAACAACCTGGAGCGTTTTGTCGCCGGGGCCCGAAGCCCGCTGGCGCTGGCGGCCTTGTTTCAGCGGGACCCCGGCTCGCTGGCCACACTGCTGCAAATCGGGGCCACCAGCCAACACCTGGCCGATCAGTTGGCCACGGATCGAGGCAGCTTCGACCTGTTGCGGCTGACCGAAGGCCAGCCGGTCGCCCGCCAGGCGCTGGTCGAGGACCTGACCAGCGAGATCGCGGTGCTGGACCACGACCAGGCCGTGCTGCGGGCGCTGAGGCGTTTCAAGCGTCGCGAGACACTGCGAATCTGCTACGGCGACGTGGTTCGCGATCAGCCTCTGCGAACGGTGACGAAGCAAATCTCGTACTTGGCCGACGCGGTGGTCGAGGCGGCCTTGCAGGCGGCCTGGCGGCGGATCACCGCCCGCCGCGAAACGCCCCGTCGGCCCGACGGCCGCCCGGCCCGATTCGTCGTCCTCGCGCTGGGTAAGCTGGGCGGCGTAGAGTTGAACTATTCCAGCGACATCGACTTGATGTTTCTCTGCGATACGGACGGCAATACCGACCGGCGACACTCCCCCACCCACCACGAGTTCTTTACCCAGCTTGCCCGCGAACTGGTGCGAATGCTCACCGAGCCGACCGACCTGGGTTTCGCCTATCGGGTCGATTTGCGTCTGCGGCCGGAGGGCGAGCACGGCCCCGTGGTGATTGCCCTGGACGAAGCGCTGGACTATTACGACTTTCGCGGCCGCACCTGGGAGCGGCAGGCGTTTATCAAGGCTCGGGCAATCGCCGGCGACCTCGATCTGGGCCAGGAGTTGCTCGACCGGCTCTCGCCCTGGATCTACCGCCGCTACTTGAGCCGGGCCGATATCACGGGAATCAAGGCGCTGAAGCGGAGAATCGAGCGTCGCGCGCAGGAGGACGGTTGCAGCACGCGGGATGTCAAGTGCGGCCACGGCGGAATCCGCGACGTCGAGTTCGTGATCCAGTTTCTCCAATTGCTCAACGGGGGCGATCTGCCCGGGCTGCGCACCGGCAATACGCTGGAGGCCATCACCCGGCTGCGCGAGGTCGGCTGCCTCACCGACCTGGAAGCCACGCTGCTGACCGAAAACTACAGCTTTCTCCGCAAGATCGAGCACCGCTTGCAGATCATGCTCGACTTGCAGACCCACCTGATGCCGGAAGCGCCCGACGAACTGCGGAAACTGGCCCGGCGAATGGGCTACGGCGATTCTGGACGGCAAACCGCCCTGGCCGCCTTCGAGAAGGATTACCAGACCAAGACGGAGCTTAACCGCCGCATTCTCGACCACCTGCTGCACGACGCCTTTGGCGACGATGCGGCCACCGAAGCGGAAGTCGACCTGGTGCTCGACCCCGACCCGCCCGAGGAAACCATCAAGCGAGTGCTGGGCAAGTATCCCTTCCGTACGGTGAAGCGGACCTATCACAACCTGATGGCCCTGGCGGAGGAAAAAATCCGCTTCCTCTCCACCCGCCGCTGCCGCCACTTCCTGGCTTCCATCGCCCCCGAGCTGCTGGCGGCGATCGCCACCACCGCCGATCCCGACTCCACGCTGGTCAACCTGGACAAGGTGAGCGATTCGCTCGGCGGCAAGGGTGTCCTCTGGGAACTGTTCAGTTTCAATCCCCCCTCGCTGCGGCTCTACGTCCAGTTGTGTGCCTACGCGCCCTACCTGTGCGGCATTTTGACCAGCAGCCCGGGCATGATCGACGGGCTGATGGACAGCCTGGTGCTGGACCGGCTCCCCTCGAAGCGTTCGCTGCGGCGGACCCTGGAGGACCTTTGCCGCGGCGCCGAAGACCTCGACCCGATCTTGCACAGCTTCAAGAACGACCAGCAGCTTCGCGTGGGGGTGCGGGACGTGCTGGGCAAGGCGGACGTTCAGCACATCACCGGTGCCCTCTCCGAAATCGCCGAAACATGTCTGGAACAGATCGCCGTGAGCGAGTTTCGCAAGCTGGTGGGCAAGTTTGGAACGCCCCGGATCGGCTCCGGTCGTCGGGCCGGCAAAGACTGCGAGATGGCGATCTTGGCGATGGGGAAGTTCGGCGGCCGGGAGATGAACTATCACAGCGACCTGGACGTCGTCTTCCTCTACGAAGCGGAGGGCCACACCGCCCACCCCGACTTCGCCGGCGGGCGAGAAACGACCACCAACCAGCATTTTTTCAGCGAGTGGGGGCAACGAATCATCAAGACCACCAGCCGGCTGAGCCAGTACGGCCGGCTCTACGAGGTCGATGCCCGGCTGCGGCCCACCGGAAAGAGCGGCACCCTGGCCACCTCCCTGGAGGAGTTCGCCCGGTATTTTGCCGAGGGGGACGGCCGGCTCTGGGAGCGCCAGGCGCTGTGCAAGGCGAGGGTGGTGTACGGCTCGCCGCGGATGGCGCGGTCGGCCACCAGGGCGGTCCGCCGGGCGGCCTTCGACTATCCCTGGCGTCCCGGCGACGCCGCCGAAATCCGCCGCATGCGCCACCGGCTGGAACAATCGGCCGGCGAGAGGAACCTCAAGCGGGGCCCCGGCGGAATCGTCGACATCGAGTTCCTCGTGCAGATGCTCCAACTGAAGTACGGCCGCGATTGCCCCGCCGTGCAAACCCCCAACACGCTGGCAGCCCTGGAGGCGCTTCACCAGGCCGGCCATCTGGCCGAGGACGACTGCCGATGCTTTACCAACAGCTATCGTTTTCTGCGGACGGTGGAAGGCCGCCTGCGGCTGATGAACTTTGCCAACCAGAGCAAGCTGCCGGAAGACCCCACCGAACTGACCAAGCTTTCGCACCTCTTGCGGTGGCCCAGCGGCGGGGCCCTGCTGGTCGACTTTGAACGCGACCTGCGCCAGACGCGGCAGCGATTCGATCGGATTTTCGACGCGCAAGAGGGGTAGGTTTCTGCCCCGGCAATCGCCTCACCCGTCCGGCTTGGCGTGTGTGGCAAGTATGTCTGGCGCCATGGCTAGGAAAGCTGTACAACTTGGGT
>CAYZWG010000050.1:8930-20051 GCA_964481605.1 uncultured Planctomycetaceae bacterium | reverse complement strand
TATCCTTACGAAGCCGGCGCGGCCGAACAAAAGGCGACCGCCGAGGTGCAACTGGCCAACGAAAAAGGAGAACTTCGCGGCGGCGAAAGGCCGCTCTACGCGATTACCGACGCCGCCAACGATCGCGGCAAGCCGCGCCTGCTGGCGGTGAAGAACGTGGCCTCCCATCTGCTCGCGCAGGGCCGCATCGGGTATCCCTCCGCCCCGTACCGGCAGGACGACTGGCAACATGTCGACGCGGTGATCAGTTGGACCACCAATCTGCCCGCCTCCGGCCGGGTGGAATTCGGACCGGACCAGTCGTATGGCCGGATCGTGCCGGCCGGCAATGCCGTGGGCGAGCCCGCCGGCAATGCCATGCGTGTCGTCCTACGTGGTCTCAAAGCCGATCGCTCGTACCACTTTCGCGTCGTTGCCCGCGCGGCCGGCAGCGGCGCCGAACAGGCCTCGGATGATTTCCTGCTCGATACGACGCGACCGCGCGTGGACGGCATCAAGTTGGGCGAGGTGATGCTGAGTGTGCGCAACAACGCCCGTGTCGCGCGTCGCGCCTGGCCGGTCACCAGCGGCGTGCCGCTGCCCCCAGGGCATCTCGGCAGCACCCGGAACCTGCGATTGGTCGACGAATCGAAGGAGGCGGTGGCCGCGCAGTTCGCGCCGCTGGCCGAATGGCCGGACGGCTCGATCAAATGGGTGCTGGTCGATTTTCAGGCGGACATCCCCGCCGGCGGCCTCCGCTCGTACACGCTCACCTACGGCTCCGCGGTGAAGGCGACCTTGCCCACCACGCGGCTTCACGTCCGGGAAGAAGCCACTCGCATTCGCATCGACACCGGCGCCGCACGCTTCGTGTTGAACAAACAACAGTTCAACCTATTCGAAGAAGTGCGGGTGGGCGATCGGGTGGTGGCCGGCGGCGGAAGACTGGTGATGGTCGACGATCAGGGCCAACAATTCGTCGCTCGAAAGCCCGATCTCGTGGAGATCGAAGAGATCGGACCGCTGCGCGTTTGTGTCCGTGTTGCCGGCAAGTATCTGGCCGACGACGGGGCGGCGCTGTTCGATTACGAAGTTCGCATCCACGCCTACGCCGGGAGTTCACGGGTGCGGATCAACCACAACTACACCTGCCGACTGAAGAAGCGAACCGATCCCAGCCAGGGGCGCATGAGGCCCGTCAATCCCCAGCCGATCGCCATCAAGTCGATGTGGCTCGAACTGCCGTTGCACGTCGGCCCGGTATCCTCGCTTCGGTGTGGAACGGACGCAAGCGAGGCGATCACGGTACCTTTGACCGGCGACGGTGTCGAACTTCGCCAGCAGTACGAGTCGAAGGCGTCGATTGCCGGCGACCGCTTCACCAGGCTGCCGGGCTGGGTTTCCGCCGGCGATGTGACGATCGGCGTACGGCATTTCTGGCAGTTGTATCCCCAGGCGATGGCGATTCAACCGTCGCCCGACGGTTGCGTGGTCCGCATCGAGACCCTGCCGGCAATCCGCGGTTCGGACTATCCCAGCGAGCCGAACACGCCCGAGGACTACGTGTGGGGTTACTTGCGCGGCGGCGTGTATCGGCTGCGGCGTGGCGAAGGACGTCGCCACGACATCCTCGTGGACTTCGACACCGACACGACGAAGACGCGGCGGGAAGCGGCCGCCATGATCGCCGAACCACTGATTGCCGCCGCCCAGCCGGAATGGTACTGCGCCAGCGGTGCCCTCGGCGCGGTGCAGCCTCGATCGGATCGGTTCGAGGCCTACGATCGCCGTTTCGACCAGGCTCTTGAAGGGATTCTCAAGTCGCGCCAGAGCGAGCCGTTTTTCCAGAATCGATTCGGGCGCTACGGCCTGCGCAACTTTGGCGACAACTTCGGTTCCGACGGAATGAACTGGGATAACGTCGAGTACGACATGGGGCATTGTTGCCTGATGCAGTTCATGCGGACCGGCGATTTGCCGCCGCTTTACGTGGGGAAGGAGATTCTGCTGCACAACATGGATGTCGATTGCGTCCACCTTCGCGACGGATTCGAGTACCTCTGTCACCACACGGGCGACCACAACGTCAGACTGGCCGGCACCGGGCATACGTGGTGCGAGGGTCTGTGGGAATACTACTACCTCAGCGGCGACCGTCATGCCGCGCAAAAGGCGATTGGCATCGGCAACCGTCTGGCCCGCGAAGCGGTTGCCATTTGCGCCGCCGGACAACCCGGCGCCGGCGGATCGCGCACTTTCGGCTGGTCGGTGATCGGGCTGCTGGCCACTTACGAGGCCACGGCCGATCCGTTGTATCTGAATGCGGCCCGGGAGATCGAAGAAGTGGCGGTGCGTACCCAGCACCCGTTCCGAGGCGGATGGCTGCACCGTCTGTCCGTGGGCCATTGTTATCACGCGCCGGCCCACGTGGGGCGCGTCCACTTCATGCAGGACATCGTGTTGAACGGGCAGGTTGCATTCCATCAATGGACGGGTGATCCGGATGTGCGGCAATGTTTGGAGAACGCGGTCCATGGCATGTTGGACGAATTCACCGCCCAGAAGGATCAGGGCCTGCCGGGCTGGGGCTACACCTCCTGCCCGTTCATGCTCCGTCCCGGCCCCATCCAACACAATGCCCGCGTGGACGCCAAGCACAGCTTCGGCGCGCTCAAGAGCTACATGGCCCTGTATTATGTGGGCTCGATCTCGGAGGACGCCGACTTCGTGGGGAGAGTGCGCGCGTTGCTTCCCCGATCCGGCTCTCCGTTCGACGGAACGCTGCCGACCCAAGGCAAGATGTTCGCCCAATCGACACGCTGGGTTCCCCATACGATGTGCTACGTAAACCGTTTGCTGCTTCACGGAAAGTGAAACGACAATGAGCGGAACGACGCGAAGGCGGATGCTGAAAAAGTGCCTGCCAGCCGGCTGGGCGGCCCTGGCCGTGCCCGCCGCGTTGGCCACGGCGATGTCTCACACGGGAGAAGCGGCAGGCGGCGCCGGAGGAGGACTTTCTTCGGTAAAGATCGGCCTGCACTGCGCGGGCTGGGATTCGAGACCGCTGGGCGAGTTGTTTGCCGCGGCCCGTGAGCTGGGTTACGACGGCGTGGAACTGGCGCCGCCGTGGCAGGAAAAGGAATACGACATGGAGGACGTCTACCGGATGCTTTTGGCCGCCGGCACGACCCTGGCGCCGGCCGCCTTCATCGGCGGCAGTGAGCTGCGCGATCGCAACGCCAGGCCGGCCTACGTGGCCAAAGCCCGCAAGCACGCCCGATGGATCAAGAGCCACGGCGGACGCTATCTGATCTACAGCACGGTGGCCGGCCGTGAGGGAGAGCGCACGCGGCAGGAAAGTAAGAACCTCCGGGAAGCGTTCCGCGTTCTCGCCCGGGTCGTCAACGGCGAAGGCTGCACACCGCTCTATCACAACCACCACGTGGGCGGCTATCGGTTGAGTCAGCGTCTGCTGGAAAAAGACCTTGAGTTGCTTGATTGGTCGAGTTGGCGTTTGTGCGTGGACACGGGGCATCTCGTCTTGGCGCTGACCGACCCGGTGGCGTTTGTGACCGCCTGGGCGGATAGGATCTCGTGGATGCACTGCAAGGATGTCCACACCGCCGATCTCGAGCAGCTCGACCGTCCCGGCGTGCGCTGGCAGGACCACTTCACGCCGTTGGGCACCGGCGTGGTGGACTTCCCGCGAGTCCTTCAAGCGTTGTCCAAGGTGGGATACAAGAGCTGGCTCGTTGTCGAGCAAGACAACAGCCCCGACCCCTACAACACATCCAAAATCTCGATCGAATATCTTCGCCGCACGTTGGCCGCGCTGAGACATGGATGAGTCGGAAAGGTCAGGATCATGAGTCGCGAAACATCGGACGGTACCGGCGCCGGTAGTCGTCGTCGGCGCGGTGGCGGCGCGGGTGATGCGCGCGTTCTCTGGGTTCTGGTGCCGCCGGTGATGCTGCTGCTGCTGGCATCGGTATCGGCCGCGGAGGCTGCCGCATACTACGTGCCGCCCGCCGGGAATGACTCCACTCCGGGCCCGCGCGATCGTCCGTGGAGAACCGCCGACACGGAGAATCGCCGAGATGAAAACGACAAGTACGGGAAAACACTTTCGCTCGTGAAGACTGTTGGGATCGGTCCCACGATGGATGTGGCCGTCAGCGGCGACCACGCTTTTGCGGTCGGCCGCGGAAAACTTTACTCGCTTGACATCACCAATCCAGCCAACCCTCGGGTTGTCGGTGAGCTTGCCGGATTGGGAAACGTACGGCAGATCATCGTGCGAGAGGGGATTGCCTACATCACATCGCGCGAGGATGGGCTGTTTCTTGTGGGCGTGAAACATCCGCACAAGCCCCGGCTGCTGAGCCACTACGACACGATTGAACTTGCTACCGGTGTCGGCATCTCCGGCGACATACTGTTCGTGGCCTGCCGGCATTTCGGGGTCGAGTTGGTTGATGTGTCGGCAGCCGGCAAGCCGGTCCACTTGAGCACCGTTCGCACCGGCGAAGCCCAGTCGGTCGTTGCCCGCGGCCGGTGGCTTTACGTCGGCGTCTGGGCCACATCGGAAGTCGTCGCGGTGGACGTGCGCAATCCGCGACGGCCGATCATCACCGCGCGTGTTGAATTGGACGGCTACGGGGACGGCGTGGATGTTCGCGGCCGGTATCTGTACGCCGCCACGGGGCATCATTCCCGTGCGGGCGCCCATCGCACGCCTGCCGATCCCGGTTATGGCCGCGGCCATGGTTTGGAGATTCTCGACATCTCCGATCCGGCTCGCCCACGCTTCGTTTCACGCCTGAAGTTTCCGCGACTGTACAACATGGGACACGACATGTGGGGTGTCACGGTGGCCCACGGTCACGCCTTCGTGGCCGACACGCATAACGGGATTTTCGTTGTCGACGTGGCGGATCCGCGGCGTCCGATCGTAGTCGGACATCGAACATTGCCCTGCGCCGCATCGCACAAGATGCCCGATTTCGTGGGTGGTTTGGCCCTCGCCAAGGACTGCATCTATGTCGCCGGCGGGGCCACGGACCTGCACCTCGTCGCCGCGCCCGGCATTGCCGGCGCCGTCGCCATGGAACCGGCGACGCCGCCACCGCTTCCACCGCCTCGGCCGGTTGAGCGGGATGAGCGATTCCGCGTTTACCGCACGGACGGACAAGTCCATGCCGTTGATTTCCTCGGCCGGCGAGCCGTGGTGGCCGCTGGAAGCGCCGGCGTTCACGTTGTCGAGTTTCAGCCGTCAATCAAGCGGCTGTCGAAGCTCGAAACGCGAGGATTCGCCACGGACGTTTCCGTGTCGAGGGAAAAGGTGCTGATCGCGGCGGGAACCGACGGCCTGTTGATCTGCGAGTTGTCCGGGCGAGGCGAGCTTGTTCGGCACGGACAATATCGCGTCAACGATCGAGCGATCAAGCAGGTTGAAGTGCCCGCGCCGGGAAAGTACGCACTGATTCAAGTCGGCGCCAACACTCTCCAGATTATCGACATCAGCAATCCCGCCGCGCCGGAGCGAGTTCTCAACGAGTCGAGGCCGGGCCTGCTCTATGGCGACCAACTTATGCGGGGCCTGGCCGAGAACCGCTACGCCTGTGTCTTCTGGCATGTGTCCGGACTCCATTGGTACGACATCAGCGGCGTTTCGGGGCCGAGCTACAGCGGCGACAACTGTCCGCTGCGAATCGGCGCGGCCAATGGTTTGGTCGAATACCGGCAGAAGACCTTGGCCACGCTGCGCGGCGGCTATCTGCTGCTTGATCGCCATGAGCGTCGCCCTCTGGCCGAGTTGCCCGTGCGGCGCGTGGGGGCCGGCCGCCGTCCACTGGGCAAGCCGACGATCTTCGGCGACCGCTTGTACGCCGCCAACCGAGCCACCGGCACGATCACCATCGCGGACATCTCGGACATCGAAAAGCCGAAATTGATTCAACAGTACGATACTCCCGGCAATCCAGGGCGGGTTCGGGTCCATAACGGAGTGATCGTGATTCCCGACGGTTATCATGGGTTGCTGCTGTCGAGCGTTGAGACAACAAGCGCACCGTAGGCCCAGCCCAACACGCTTGAATCATTCTCTTTCTACTCTCGCGTCCGATCCTGCGCATTGGCCGGCGCTTGCGTTCGCATCGAGTTCACACCGGCCGTGGCCACCGCCGATGGCATCCCGGCGGGCCGAACAGCGATCGCGTTTCTGCCCGTGTCCCTTGGCTTGCTTCCGTGCTATTGGTCCGGATCGCCGGCCGTATTGTTGCGGTGGAGCCACTGAAGCATTTTGCGGACGCTTCCGCTGGCCAAGGCGATGCAGGTGTCGGCCGCGCCGTAGTAGAGGTTGAGCGTATCGCCGTCGTCGTCCAGCGTGCAGCCACAGGGGAAGATGACGTTGCCGACATCCCCGTCGCGTTCGTAGGGTGTTTCCGGTCCCATCACCCAAGAGTCGCCTCGCAGCAGCAGCTTTTCGGGAGTTTCCAGATCGAACAGGGCGAGTCCCAGCCGGTAGAGGCAGCCGGCCGGCGTATCGCGCACGCCGTGATAGATCACCAGCCAGCCTTCGTCCGTTTCGATGGGGGGAGGTGAAATACCCACCTTGTTGGCATCCCACCAGGCGCCTCGCCGGGCCTCCAGGATCATCTTGTGGCTGCCCCAATGACGCAGATCGGGTGAGTAGGAGATCCACACATGCGCACCGCCTCCCACCGGGCTGACGGGCCGGTGAATCAGTGCCCAGCAATCCCCCACTCGGTGAGGCAACAAGGCCGCGTCCTTGTCTTCCGGCGACATGATGTGCCCCAGCCGGTCGAAGCGACGGAAATCCGCCGTCAACGCCAACGACACTCCCGGACCACCCCGCGAAAACGAGGTGTAGACCACGGCGTAACGCTCCAACTCGGGAACAAAAGTGATTCGCGGGTCCTCGATGCCCCAGAGTTCTTCCGGATAGTTCTGCGGATCCGGCATCAAGGTCGGGTGGGAGTCGATCGTCCAGCCATCCCTACCGTTGGCCGATCGCGCCGCGCAAAGATGCGAATGCCCGGACCGCTGCTCCACGCGACACAGCAGCAACGTGCTCCCGTCTCGCAGCCGTGTGGCGCCGGCGTTGAACACCGTGTTGACCGCGTAGGGCCAATCATCGCTCGTCAAGATCGGATTGTCCGAATATCGGCGGAATATCTCCTCGTGTCGGTCTTTCACACGGATCATTCGTCGGGCCCTCCGGAAGTGTCTGGGAGTTCCTCCTTGATCGGCTTAAGGGATCTGATCGCCAGCAGCGAGAGCAGCCACGCCAAGGTCGACTCGGCGCCTTCGTTCTCACTCACGCCTTCCACGTGTAATCCGTCGCGGCAACCTCCCGTCTTGTAATCGTACACCGGCTGGCCCAGATTATTCTTGCCCAGAAACCAGTTGAAGCAACGGCGGGCTTCCACCGCCCAGCGTTCATTGCGGGTGACGTTGCGGGCTTCGAGGCAGGCTTCCAGCATGGCGTGGGCCTCGATGGGTTGCTGGTCGAAGGCGGCTTTGCGGCCGCCGCGGGGAAACCAGCCGTGATTTCCCACGGGTGAAAAAGTGCCGTCGGCGTCGGTCTGCACGCGGATCAGCCAATCCAGGCACCGCAGCCCCATTTCCGTCAAGTCACCGCGTCCCAGCCATTGCCCGCTCAACAAGAGTGCCTGCGGCAGGCTGCCGTTGGCATAATTGAGCGTGTTTTCCGGCCACACCCAGTCGTCGCTGGAATTGGCGCGAAAAGCTTCGAACAGCTTCAGCGCCAGTTCTTCGCGGACCCGCCGAACGTGGGCGTCGCCATGATAACGCCGCAGGTAGGCATGCACGCCGATCAAGGTGAAGGCCATTGCCCTGGGGGCCGTCCACCGCGAGGCTTCCTCGATGGCTTCCTTGAACAGTTCCACGGCGGCGGCGCGGAGACTGTTGGAAGGTGCCCAGGCGACGGCAAAACCCAGCGCCCACAGCGCCCGCGCGTGGCAATCGTCCGAGCCGACCTCTTCCAACCAGCGGCGATCATAGGAAAGAAAATTCCGAAAGCGACGTTTGCGGCGGTTGTACGCATGGTAGAGGAAACTCATGCAGGTGTTGGCCATTTGCAAGGTTTCCTCCAGGGCCGTTTGCCGGTGGGCTTGCAAGGCGAAAATCAGCGCCCGCGCATTATCATCCGTGCAGTACCCGTGCTGCCGGTCGGCAATCGTATAATGCCCGTGCTGAAGCACACCCGTGCTGTCGCTCAATGCCCGCAAGTAGTGGAGGTTCAACTGGGGTACGGCCAGTTGCAGGGCAGGTGTTTGCGAAGACGACCGAGGGAGGATTCGGGGAAAACGCAAACGCTGGTCCATCACGCCATCGAGCAGTTTCAAATAGGCACGCCCCACCTGGCGCCAGACCATCTGGCGGGTGAAAAGGTAGGCCTTTTTGCGCATCGTGAGACGTTCGTGCTCGTTTTCCAGCAGCCAGATGAGTTCGCGGGCGATGGCGTCGGGATCCTCAAAGGGTACCAGCCGCCCACGACCGTCGGCCAACATTTCCTCCGCGTAAGAATAGGGCGTGGAAACCACCGCCTTGCCGGCTCCCAGTGCGTAGGCCAAGGTGCCGGAAGTGATCTGCTCCCGGCCGAGGTAGGGAGTCACGTAAATGTCGGCCGCCCCCAGGAACTCACCCAACTCCGCCAGGTCCACGTAGCGATTCTCAAAATGGACGTGATCCAACACGCCCAAATCCTCGGCCAGGCGCTGCAGCCCGTGACGGTACTCCTCCCCTTGGAGCCGCTGCACGTGAGGATGGGTGGCGCCCAGCACAATGTAGATCACTTGGGGATATTCCCGCACGACTTGCGGCAAGGCCCGAATCACAAACTCGATGCCCTTGCCCGGAGAAAGCAGCCCGAACGTCAATACCACCAGGCGATGTTCCACGCCGAACTGGTCCTTGAAAAAGTTCGGCTCGACAAAAGGGAGATCGGGAATCCCGTGTGGAATCAAGGCGACTTTGTCGTCCGGCGCATCGTAAACCTGATGCAAAAGCTGCTCCGCCCGATGGCTCATCACCACCACCCGATCCGACAACCGAACCAACTCCCGGGTCAACTGCCGCAGATGCGTGCTTGGCTCCGGCAAGACGGTGTGCATCGTGGTCACGATCGGCATCCTTGCCTCATGGAATAACGTCAGCAGATGCCCGCCGTCTCGGCCGCCGTAGATGCCGTACTCGTGCTGCACCAGCAAGAGATCAATCCCGCGAATGTTCATGAAATCGGCCGCCAGGCGATAGCTTCCCAGGTCCTCCTGGCGAATCTCGAACCGTACGCGATCCGAGTAGTCGTACCCTTCGGGAATGTCGTCAATCGCCACCACTTGGGTAGACCGGGAATCCTCGCACGCCGCGCAGATCGAATCACAGAGATCAGCGCTGAACGTCCCGATACCGCAGCGTCGCGGTGGGTAGGTGCCCAAGCACGCCAAACGCAGATTCTTTGTCACCAAGGAATGTGCCATCACAACCTCATCTGCGGGGGCTTTCCAGACTCCTTGCCGATACCGGGGGATGCTTCCCCACACGAGCCCTATTACACTACCATTCTACGTCATGCCCTCTCCCCTGCAAAGGAGCCACCACCCCGCGAACAAGTGGCTCCGACAAGTTGACCAAGTGGGGATCACCCAAGCGACGATCATTGGCCGGTCACTCCGTGGCTTGAATGTTCAGATTTGGATTCGCGCGTTGCTTGTTGTGAATGGCCGTCAGTTTCACCGTCTCGCCAACCTGGTGTCGCGCGTGGGCGAAGTAAAGGTCGTTTGACGTTTCCATCGGCTTATCACCGTTCGAGAAACTATGGTCAGCGAAGTAGGGTGCGTGCTTGCACGCACGCGCCACAATCGCCACTCGACGCCCGACGCCTGATGATGGACCGTCGCCCCGCGTGGGTGCGAGCACCCACCCTACGGAATCTTCGCGCGAAGATCCCCTTTTCACAAAGCCCTTGCCCGGCGGAGTGCCGGCCGTGGGACCGAGCGGTACCGTTGCATTCTCCCCGAAAACTCGCCGTTTTCATGGGCACAAGAGGCGGATCGCCGGCACGCTTGGCCATGAAAAGGGTGGAAGCGGAATCCACCGCGGCCCCAGACGAGGGGAGAACGAGCCATGTTACGCTACCGAATCGAAGCAGACGAAACCGGACGGCGTTTCGTTCTCCCGGCCTTGGCTTCCATCATCCCCGTGGACCAGACCTACGCCACCCGCCGGGCCGCCGAGGACACGGCCGAGTGGCTCAACCGCTTGAACGCGTGGGGGAGCTTGCCGGCGGAAACGACCGCCGCCGACCCCCGTGCCGGCAGACCTGTTGCCGCCGCCGGCCTTCGCAGTCAACCCAAGACGGCCGCGGCGTAATAGTCCTTATGGGGGAGTGTTGTTTGGGGGCCTCGGGCGTTATAATCCGTTAGTCAAGAATGGGACCTTGGCCGCCCACTGAAGGAGGGAACCGGCCGCCAGCGGAAATCGACGTATCCTTGGGAAGATGCGGTGCCGCAAGACGCCTGCCGTGTCCTCCTCCGGCAGACCGCGAAACCAGTCGAATTGCTGAGGTGTTCCCATGTTCTTCTCACGGCTGCGTGCATCGGTGTTGGTCGCCCTGGCGACCGCGTTTCTGTTTTCGGGCACACAGGCCTTGGCCCAATTGCGGATTCGCGATCGGGCCGCCAAAATCGCCGACGAGGGAACGCGGCGTCCCCAGTCGAACCGTCCCGGCAGCGGCTGGAGCGTGCCCCAGACGGGCGCTCTCAAGCTGGCCCCCGGCGCGCTCCAGCCGCTCCAGCCGCTCCAGCCGATCATCAAGCCGCCGGGCGGAGGTCCCGGTAAACCCATCATGGCCCCCAAGTCCCAACCCGGCGCCGGGTGGAATCGCCCCCAAGGCAATCAGTTCGACTTCGGCCGCGACGTGCTGGGGCCCGTGCTGCAAGGCCTAGGACAGCCGGGAGCCCAGCCGAACGCGAGTCAGGCCGTACCCTATAGCTACCGCACGCGTCCCGGCAGCGGCTGGTCGACACCGCCCAGCCCGGGATGGTCCGATCCCGGCGGCTGGGCCACGCCCCAGGGACACCCCGCCACCAATCTGGT
>CAYZWG010000050.1:4017-8830 GCA_964481605.1 uncultured Planctomycetaceae bacterium | reverse complement strand
GCCGGCTGCCCAACTGCCCGTCCCTCCCAATCCGATCCACCTCAACGGCCGCCCCATCACCGATGCGGAGATCGCCGCCGCGGGCGCCGTGTTTGCCCAACAATTTCGCCAATTGGGCGATCAACTCGGGCAGCAACTGGGCGGCGCCTTCGTCGACCAGCAGAAGCTGATCGCCGAACTCAACGCAAAATCGGTTGCCGCCGATACCCAAATCCAGATTCTCGAGGCCGTTCGCAAGGGCGACGCGGCCCAGGCCCAAATCTATTTCGCCACGGAAGCCAAGGACCTCGGCCGGGCAACCAGCTTGTATCACCAGGTCACCGCCCAACAGGCGGTCAAGGGACTCACCGAGAAGGCCGCCGCCGGCAGCGTCGACCCGCACGACGTGTACGATGCCCGCAAGGCGATCGAAGCGTTGGGGCCCGCCGCGCCCCAGCGCGACGCCGCCATGGCCGTGCTGGAAAAGATGGAAGAGCAAACCCAGATGTATCAGGCGGTCAAGGACGCCGTGGCGGGCAGCCCCCACGCCAGCATCCAACTGCCCGGCGGCACCGTCCCCATCCTCCTCAATCCCAAGCTTCCCGTGGGCAGCGCCGTGTCGCTGGGCAACGGCTACGTGATCGTGGGCACCGGCGGCACCGGCCAGCTCACCCTGGTCCGCGACACGATCGCCCACGCCATGGGCTTGCCCATGGCCGCCGGGTCTCCCGTTCCCGAGTTCACCGGCGAGGCCGTGGGGAAGGGCGTGCTGCTGGTCAACCCGGCCGACTCGGGCGGAACGGTGCAGTACGAAATCCGAGATCACCCCTATCAAATGGCCGCCGGATACACGCAACTCCTTCCCGGCGCTGACCCCTGGGTGGTGCGTTTCCTTCGCGGCCAACGGCAGGGCTGGGAGGAATACTCGCTCACGCCCGGCACTTACCATTTCCAGCAGACCGACAAAGGCTGGGAACTCTACAGCCAGGAGTTCCACCTCACCATCGACAACACCGACAACCGCCAGCCGTTCGAGTATCTCGTGAATGGCGAAGCCGCGGCGGTCGAGCCCGGCCAAACGAAGACCCACTCCAGCCATTATCCGCTGGTGCTCCTCTTCGACCGCGGCAACGGGACAACCGTCAAGCGGATTCGCGCCGCCGAGGGCACGCTCCGCGTGGCGATCAACGCGGCCGACAATCTGTGGGACCTGTTCCAGGCCGGCCAGGCGTCGGAACCGGAAGGTTTCGTGCCCGCCTTCTGAGACGCGTCCGCTGTCGGCACCCGTGGATGCCCCGTGGCTTCGCGTAGGGGGGCGCGTGTGGGCGTGGTAGTTCTCAAACCTGTCCTCCACTTCCCACGGGGCCGGCGGGGAGAAGCCCTAAGTGGCGCTGTCCAATGAGGGTCCGCGCCTGTTACCCAAATAACGGGCTGAATTGAGCCAGGTTGTACTTCTCGGACGTTCAGGTTTTCCTCACGCTCGATCGGTCAGACCATGAAACGCCGCAACAACTGTCCGCCACGGCTCCTTCGACTGTACGTTCTGGCCGCGGCCGCTGGGCTGGGGATCGTGCTGGTGGGCGTTGCCCCGGCCCAGCAGCCCCCGCCGCAAAACGACTCCGCCGAGTTGGTCCTCGATCTTCAAGGCTTCTCCGGCCTGGTCACTAGCCTTTCGTTCAACCCCCAGGGAAACCTCCTTGCCGCCGCCGGGGGCAAGGTGGTGAGAATTTGGAACGTTGAAACGGGCGAACTGGTCGCCACGCTCCGCGGCCAAAGGCGCCGAACCCCCTACGGCAATTGCTACGCCGTGGCCTTTTCGCCCGACGGCCGCGAATTGCTGGTGGGCGTGGATGACTACAGCGACGACGGCTCCATCCGGGTCTACGATACCCGCAACCTGAACGAGCTGAAACAACTCGTCGCCGGCCACCGCGCCCCGGTCAAGCGGCTGGCTTTCAGCCGCGACGGCCGCTACCTGGCCAGCGCCGGCGAGAACGGCAAGGTGCTGATCTGGAACTGGCCGACCCGCCGCCTGCTGGGGACGATCGCCCCACGCGATCCCCATCAGCCGCTGTACTATTTCTTCGACGTTCCCGGCCGCCAGCCCCTCTTGCTGGTCAACGAGGCCTCCGGCTCCTCGCTGATTTCGCTGGAGTCCGCGAGGCGACTCCAGCCGGGCGATTCGCTGCCCGAGACGGTCCGCCGCTGGCTGGCGATGAACCCGCAGGTGGAGTTTCCCTACGGTGGCTCCCCCGCCTCGCTGAGCATCCGTCTCGACCAGGGCGCATGGCTTGCCGGCGGGTCGGGCAAGAAGGGGGGCGTGGATCAATACTGGGTGGCGTTTTACCGGGCCGAGTCCCGCCGCCCGGCGGTGGTCTACGAAGGCCACGCCTACGTGGTCACGGCCACCGCGTTGAACTCCCGCGGCACGCTGGCCGCCAGCGCCGACGTGCTGGGCGAGGTCCACGTCTGGGAAACGGCCGGCGGAACGGCCCGGCACATCTTCCGCAGCGTGGGACGCCCCGTCTACCGGGCCGCGCTGGACGTTGCCGCCAAGACGCTCGCCTTCGGCAACAGCCCGCACGACGCCTCCACTTGGAACCGCAACCACTTCGGCGAGCTTCAATCGACGTTCCACCTCGCCACCCGGGGTATCTCCACCGGCGTTTCCGGCGACTATCCGGTGGAAGTGCCCAAGCTGAAGGACCTCCGCCTGGAAACCACCTTTGCCGACGACCTTTTCTACCTCTCCTTTTTCCGGGGGGACGTGGAGCAAGAACGCTACAAGATTCGGGCCGGTGCCGCGCCGATGTGCTTCACCTTCCTGCGAACGCCCCAGTTGGGAATCAACCCGGCGGTCGTCGTGGGCGACGACAACGGGGACCTGCTTTGCTACAACCCAACCGACAACGAGGAGCGGCGGGAGTTTCTCGGCCATGGCTCCTTCGTCACTTCCGCCAGCGAGTCGACCGACGGCCGCTTTCTCACCACCAGCTCCACCGACCGCACCGTGCGGATTTGGAGCCTGAAAAACTACCACCCCACCGGCGATCTCGATTTTCGCTATCTTTCCGACACGGTGATCGAGGTCCGCTCCGGCACCTCGGCCGAGGCCGCCGGCGTTCGGGTGGGCGACCGCCTGCTGGCGATGGACGGCAAGGACCTCACCCAACTGGCGAAAATGCGCCTCGAAGGCACCTACAACTACCGGCCCGGCCAGACGGTTCGCGTGGAAATGCAGCGGGGGGAAAAGAACTATCAGACCGAACTCGTTCTCAAGGAAGGCGCCGACCTGGTCGAGCCGCTCTTGAACTTCCTCTTCGTGGACGAAAACGATTGGATTGTCTGGACGCCGCAGGGATACTACGACGCCTCGCCCGGCGCCGACCGGCTGATCGGATGGCACGTCAACCAGGGGTCGCGCCACAGCGCGAAATTCTATCGGGCAAGCCAGTTCCGCAAGCAGATGTATCGCCCCGACGTGATCGATCGGGTGCTCGACGGGGGCGACGTCGACGAGGCGATCCGCCAGGCCAACGCGGCCCTGGCCGGTCCGGCCAGGAGCCAACCGGCGCCGTTGGATCTTCGCCGGCCGGAGGTGCTGGCGCGGATGGAGCCGCCCCGGGTGCGGATTGTCGCTCCCAGCGACGGCACCCAGGCCCGATCGCCCCAGTTGACCGTGGTGGCGGAGGTCCAGTCGCAAAACAAGCTGCCGATCACCGACGTGACGATCCTGGTCAACGGCCGCCCCGCCCTGGCCAAGGGGATCGTCCGCGATCGCGCTTCGGCCGACCTGCGAACCTCCTTCAGCCAGCAGGTGACCTTGCTGCCGGGGGCCAACCAGATTTCCGTGCTGGCGGCGAACACCGCCTCGACCAGCGCCCCGGCCACGGTCAAGGTGACCTACCAGGCGTCGCAGCCCGAGGTGATCCGGCCGAATCTCTACCTGCTCTCGATCGGCATTTCCAAGTACACCCGCAAGAACCTCGACCTGCACTACGCCGACGTCGACGCCAAGGCCTTTGCCGCCGCCTGGGAGAGTCAGGCCAGCCACGTCTACCGCAAGGTGGAGAGCAAGGTGCTGACCAATGAAGAGGCCACGGTGCGCAACATCCTGGCGTCGATGGACTGGCTGGTCAAGAACGTCAGCCAGCCGGACGTGGCCGTGATGTTCCTCTCGGCCCACGGCGTTCGCGATCCGCGGCAGAACTACTACCTGGCCTCCGCGGAGATCGACCCGGCCAGTCTCCGCAGCACGGCCGTGCGTTTCAGCGAAATCACGGAGATGCTTCGCGACCTGCCGTGCAAGGTTCTGCTGTTTGTGGATACCTGCCACAGTGGCGGGATCACCGGGTCCAAGGCGGTTGCCTGGGACGACCCGCTTCGCGACCTGGTCTCCGAGGAATACGGCGCGGTGGTCTTCTCCTCTTCCCTGCCGCGCGAGGTCAGCCTGGAAAACCCGGCCTGGGGTCACGGGGCCTTCACCAAGGCCCTTTTGGACACCTTCGCCTCGGCCGATTCCGACCACGACGGCGACGGCTACCTCTCGCTGACCGAGTTGGAAGACCAGGTCTACCGCCGGGTGAAACAACTGACCCAGGGAGCCCAGCACCCGGTGGTCGAACGCCCGCCCACGATTCGCAATTTCAATTTCTACTACGTCGGCGCCAAATGAATCGTGGGGGCGGCTCACGCTTCGGCGCGGGTCTCCATCGTTGGCGTCTCGGTCCCAAGCTCCAGCTTGGGACCGCACTTCCGCGAAGCTCCGCTTCGCCCGCAGGCCAGCAAAACTCTCCAGCCCGGCGGGTTCCCAAGCCGGAGCTTGGGAACCAGG
>CAYZWG010000050.1:0-3917 GCA_964481605.1 uncultured Planctomycetaceae bacterium | reverse complement strand
AAGCCGGAGCTTGGGAACCAGGCCGGAAAGCCCGGAGCTTGGGAACCAGGTTGGAAAGCCCGGAGCTTGGGAACCAGGGGCAACCGGCCGGCACAGCCGGCCCTACCTTGTCCCGACCCCGTCGCTGGTTGAAAAACCTGCCCTCGCCTGTCGGCCCAGGCGGCCCCTTGACCATATCAAGTGCGTGGAAGGCAACTCAAACTCCCTCTGGCAAGGAGAAGTTCGATGAACGCTCTTACCCGCACTCTGATGGTTGGCCTGGTGTTGGCGGCAACCTCCGCGGTTGGCAACGTGGCGACGGCCGACGTGCCGGTCCTCAATCCCTACGTCAACCCGGGCGTTGCCCCGCAGCCTCCCCGGCTGGGATTCAACTACACGCTGATCCCCGGTTTCGGCTATCGGGTGGATTGCGTCTGGCTCGGCTCCGCGGCCAGCCTGATCGGCCTGGAGCCCGGCGACATCGTCCGCTCGATCAACGGCTTCCCGCTCACCTACGACGGGGCACACACCTGGCCCTTGCAGCAGGCCGCCTACCGTGGCGGATGGGTGCTGCTGGGAATCCGCGACGTCCGCACCGGGCGGCTCCTTTATCGTTGGGGCAACCTGAACCGCCGTGGCGGCGTCTATCCCTTCTGAGCCGGCTCGCCTGCTCCCCCCACAGACAATCCTCTGTTTCTACTCCCTGCCCCCGAGATCGCCGGTTTCCGCCGCCGGCGATTTCGCTTTTCTTGCGGCCGGTCCCCCCCCGCGGCGCTATCCCGCGTCGATTTCCCCGGCCCAGCATTCCCGTATTCGGGCCAGCTTCCGTTCCACCGTGCGCGGGGCGCAATCCAGCCGCTGGGCGATTTCCCCGTTGGCGTATCCCTCCAGCTTCATCGTGGCGATTTGCCGGAGCGACTCCTCGGGCAACAACTCCAGCAGCCGGCGACACTCTTCGGCCACGGCGGCCGCCACGGCCGGCGTGGGCTCCTGGCCCAACACCTGGCCAATGCCGGCTCCCTGGCCGGGATCGCCGCGGGCGAAGACCGACTCGCCCCGCACGGCCCCGCCACCCCGTTTCTGCCGCCGATCGTGCCGGATTTGCGCGGTGGCCTTGCGGGCCGTGATGGTCACCAGCAGTTTCCAGAGGTCGTGCCGGTCGTCGAGCCGGGGAAACCGCCCCTGGGCGGCCCCTCGACAGAAGCTGAAGAAGGCGCTCAAGGCGACGTCTTCCTCGTCCGCCGCGCGGCGGCCGCCGGCGCCCAGTTTTTTCCTCGCCAGCCTCACCAACTGCTCGTAGTACCGCTGCCAGATTTCCCTCGCGGCCGACGCATCGCCTCGGGCCAGGCCCGACAGCCATCGTGTGACTTCCTCGCCGCTCATGGCACGACCGGCCCCCCGACAGTCCGATTGCGGTTACACCCGCGGCCCCGGCGGTGTGTCCGGGGCGGGCGGGCCTATTATACGCCCCCCAGTGGAGGCCGCAATCAGCGTTCGGCGCGGGGCTGCCGACCCCGCCGAGAAAGGACAGCGTTCGGCGCGGGTCTCCCGACCCCGCCGAGAAAGGACTGGTCGTCTTCCAATCGCCACCGCTCTGGCGACTTGGGAGACCTGCGGCCGACGCTTTCGGCGGGGTCGGGAGACCCGCGCCGAACGGTGGGCTCCCTTGCCGCCCCCACCTGCGTGGGCCTACACTGGGTGCTGCGTGGGTCTACACTAGGTCCTGTCGGAAACAGTGGCGGCTGAACGGCCCCGACGAACATGTCTTTGCTGGGGGCATTCCCCTTTTCGCCGCCGGCAGCGTATCCTTTCGCCCTCAACCCGACCCGCCCTCATCCTCCGCTGCTGAGGAGGCCGACCGATGTGCCCGCAACCCGGCCTGGACGAAATGCTCGACCGGTTCGAGGCCGGCTGGCGGGGCCAGGGTCCCCCGGCGATCGAGACCACCCTGGCCGCGTGGGCACCCGGCGACCCTGCCGACGCTCAACGCGGTCGCCTCCTCGCCGAGTTGGTGATGATCGACCTCTGGTATCGCTGGCGGGCGGCCGCCCGCCGGCTGGCCGCGGCCAAGACGCGAACTCCCGCCTCGCCCGGCGCCGCACGAACGGCCCCCGGCGACGACTTTCCCGCCCAGCCGACGCTGGAAGACTACGCCCGGCGACTGCCCGGCCTGGGTCCCCTGGGGCGACTGCCGGGCGAGTTGATTCGAGAGGAATACCGGGCCCGGACCTGCTGGGGCGATCGGCCCGACCACGAACGGTATTTCCGGCGATTTCCCGGCCGCCGTGCCGAGCTGGAGTCGCTGCTGGACGAGGTCGACCGGGAGCACGCCGCCGGCACGGTGCCTTCGCTCGACGCATCCACCTCGCGGGCCCCGCCCGACCCGCCGCCGGACCGGGCCGATTCCGCCCCCAGCGAGACCGTCCCCGAACGGATCGGCAAGTACCGCGTCATCGGCCGCCTGGGCGCCGGCGGCCAGGCCGAGGTGTATCGTGCGGTACATCCCACCCTGGACAAGGAATTCGTCATCAAGCTGGGCCGCACGGCGGCCGCGTTCGGTCCCGAGGAGGTCGATCACCTGGTGGCCGAAGGCAAGCTGCTGGCCGAGCTCGACCACCCCAACATGGCCCGCGTGGTCGACCTTGATTTCCACCAGGGGCGTCCCTATCTGGTGATGGAGTATGTTCGAGGACGCAGCCTTCGCGACCATGCCCGCCACCAGCGCTACCGGCCCTCGCAGGCGGCCGCGCTGGTGGCCCAAGTGGCCGATGCCCTGGCCGTGGCGCACGCCGTGGGCGTGGTTCACCTGGACGTCAAGCCGGAAAACATCCTCGTCGACCCGGCCGGCCGGCCCCGCCTGATCGATTTCGGCCTGGCGCGAATCCGCAACGCCTGGATCGACGCGGCCGAGGACCCCACGGCGGTCAGCGGCACGGTGCAATACATGCCGCCCGAGCAGGCCCAGGGCCGCACCGACGCCCTCGACCAGCGGAGCGACGTTTTCGCCCTGGGCGCCGTGCTCTATTTTCTCCTCGCCGGCCGGGCCCCCTTCGCCCACGGCGACCTGCTGGTCTCGCTCGAGTTGGCTCGACGATGCGAGTTCGACCGCTCGGCGCTGCGGCGGCCGGGGATTCCGCCGCGGCTGGCCTCGATCTGCCTCAAGGCGATGTCGGCCGAGCCGGCCGATCGTTACCCCACCGCCGACGCCCTGGCCGACCAGTTGCGCCGTTTCGTGGCGGCGCCGCGGCGGGTTCGACGCCTGGCCCTGGGAGGAGCCGTGCTGGCGGCGATCCTCGTGCTTGCGGTGGGCATCCTCCGGCGTGCAACCTTGCCTCCGCCCCGACCGAGCCCAGCCGTGGTGGAGGAATCTTCTCGGCCGGACGCCCCGGACGCCCTGGCCGAGGCCCTGCTGGGCCGTCCCCCGCGGCAGGACTTCCCCCTGGAGGTGAAGATTCTCGGCCGTCCCGCGCACTTCGCCCAGCCGATCGAGTTGGTCGAGGGGCAACCCGTCTGGTTTCAACTCCACCCCGACCGGGATTGCTACGTCGGCGTCTGGCATCTGGACGGCTCCGGCACGGTCACCCAACTGTTCCCCAACCGGTACGACCAGGACCATTTCGTTGCCGCCGGCACGACCCGCACGATCCCCGGCGAGGCGGACTACAAGCTTTCGGTCACGGCCTCCCGGGGCCGGGAGTATTTGCACGTGCTGGCCTCGACCGAGCCGTGGCCGCCGCTGATGGGCGAGGATTTCGGCCCCCGGGTCGCCTTCGCCAGCGAGGACGACGTGCGGCGGTGGAAAGCGCGACTTCGGGGGATGGTGCTGGTGCCCGACGGCACGCGAAAGGTGGCCGAGGTCCTCGTGCCGCTCGACGTGCGCGGCGCCGAGATCGCTCCGCCCGATCGCTGAAAGGAACGCTGGTGCCCTGGCCCAAACT
>CAYZWG010000049.1:0-20169 GCA_964481605.1 uncultured Planctomycetaceae bacterium | reverse complement strand
CCATTCCCCCCCATCGCTAGCTGCCGCCCAGTAAAAAAAGTCCGTTCCTGCACCCTCTGACTACAGGTCGTCGTGGCGGGTGGGCCTACGGCCTGGGCAGTGGGTTCCCAAGCTGGAGCTTAGGAACCAGGTTGGAGTTGGAGCTTAGGAACCAGGTTGGAGTTGGAGCTTGGGAACCAAGTTGGAGTTGGAGCTTGGGAGCCGGGTTGGTTGGCCGGGCAATCAGCCTTCGGCGGCCGTGACGTGGGAGTCGAACACGCGGACCTGGACCCAGTTGGCGGAATGTTTGTCGATGAACTCGATGTGTGCCGGCGCGTGAAGGTATTCTTCCAGCGCGGCGCGATCGCTGAAGACGACGTGCAGGGCCACGTGGAAGTCGCGGTCGTTGACGTCGCGGTCGAGTTCGCCGGCCAGCCGGCCGGCGGCGTAAAACACGATGCCCGGCAAGGGGGCCAGGTACTTATGGCAGTCGTCGATCAGCAAGCTGACGGCCTGGTCGCCGGAATCGTTGAGCGAGAAGTAGACGTTATGGGCAAGCATGGAGCAAGGCCTCGCGTGAGGGTTACGATTCCTCCGGGGGGTTTTCGGCCGGCTGGGAGGTGGCCACCGTGTCGGGCGATTCCTCCGCCGCGGTGGTGGCGACCCGGGGCGAGGCGGACTTCGTCCCGCCGCCGGGGTGGGGCACGTTGGCCGCCGCGCCGACCAGGGCCTCGATTTGGGTTTCGTCGAGTTCTTCCGCGGTTTCCAGGGCCTGGGCCAGGGCGTCGAGCTTGTCGCGGTGCCGGGTGAGAATCTCCTCGGCACGGGCAGAGACCTCGCGAAGGATACGAACGACTTCCTCGTCGATCACTTGCGCCGTGTGCTCGCTGTATTCCCGCGGCTCGGCCATCTCCTTGCCGAGGAAGGGGTGGTGCTCACTGGCGCGGAAGGCCACCGGTCCCAGGCGTTCGCTCATTCCCCAGTGGGTAATCATTCGCCGGGCGAGCTGGGTGGCCCGTTTCAGATCGTCTTCCGCCCCAGCGCTGTATTCGTCGAAGCGGAGTTTCTCGGCCACCCGGCCGCCCAGCATGAACGCCAGCCGCTTGTACAATTCGCTTTCGGAGATATTCAGCCGGTCTTCCTCGGGGAGAACCTGGGTCGCACCCAGGGCCCGTCCCCGGGGGATGATGGTCACCTTGTGCACGCGATCGGTTCCCGGCACCAGCCAGGCCATGAGCACGTGGCCCGCCTCGTGGTAGGCGGTCATGGATTTCTCTTCCTCGGTCAACAACTCCTCGCGTTTGGCGCCCATGAGGATTTTGTCGCGGGCGTATTCAAAGTCGCTCATGTCGACGGCATCCTTGCCTTCCCGCGTAGCCCAGAGGGCCGCCTCGTTGACCAGGTTGCGGATATCGGCGCCCGTGAGGCCCACGGTCGAGGCGCCCAAGCGATCGAGGTCGACGTCGTCGGCCAGGGGAACCTCGCGGGAGTGGACCTTGAAGATGGCGATCCGTCCTTTCAGCGTGGGCCGATCGACGGTGATGTGGCGATCGAAGCGGCCGGGCCGCAAGAGTGCGGGGTCGAGCACGTCGGGGCGGTTGGTGGCGGCCATCACGATCACCGATTCGTTTTGGGAGAAGCCGTCCATCTCGCTGAGAATCTGGTTGAGGGTCTGCTCGCGCTCGTCGTGGCCCCCGCCTAAACCGGTGCCGCGGTGGCGGCCCACGGCGTCGATCTCGTCGATGAAGAGGATCGAGGGGGCGCTTTCCTTCGCCGTGGCAAACATGTCGCGGACGCGGCTGGCACCCACGCCGACGAACATCTGGATGAACTCCGAGCCGCTGATGGAGAAGAAGGGCACGTCCGCCTCGCCGGCCACGGCACGGCCCAAGAGCGTCTTTCCGGTGCCCGGCGCGCCCATCAGCAGCACCCCCTTGGGGACCCGGCCGCCGAGGCGTTGAAACTTGGCCGGGTTCTTCAGGTACTCGACGATCTCTTCCAACTCGCGTTTGACGCTTTGCAGCCCGGCCACGTCCTCGAAGGTGATGGGCTTTTCGCCCGACTGGTATCGCTTGGCCGGGCTCTTGCTGAAACCGGCCAACATCCCACCGCTGAGCATCTGGGTCCGCCGGATCATGAACCAGATACCGACCATCAGCAGGATCGGCACCAGCAGGTAGACGGTGATCAACAGACCGGTACCGTCGGAGGGCTTGGTGGCGCCGTATTTTTCGCCCAGCTTGCTGTAGAGCAGGTTGCTGAGGGAGATGTTGTCGAGTTCCTGGGGCGGCACGTCGGTGGAGAAATCCTCGTGCAGCACTTGCTCTTTCTTTTTGACCTGGGAATCGGGATCGGCCGGAGGATGGACGAACTTGCCGCGGATTGTCATCCCTTCGATCGTCGCCTCGGCGATATTATTCGCCTCGAGCTGCTTCTTGAAAAAACCGAATTTGATCTTGGACCGTTTGGACGTGCCCTGAACGACGAACAGCAGCAAGGCCACCAGCGCGATCACCAGCAACAGCCACAACGTGGCGGTATTGCGGCGTGGCCGGGCCACGACGGCCTTTTCCGGTACGGGCCTCCCCTGTTCAGGCTGGTTCGGCATCTGCTTCTTCTCTCTCAGCGGGAATGGATTTCGGCCGGGGGCGTGAATCGCTCGGTGGCCCCAACCAACCCTTCATTCTACCGCAAGGCAGCCGGTCTTTCGACCTGGGGGTGGCCGCCTGGCCGATTCGAGGGGGGGCGGCCCCGGGCAGTTGAAAACTTGGGGTTGCGGCAGCAGGGCGTTCATCCCGGATCTGTTCCGCCAGCGCGAGGCCAACCCGTTCGTAGTGCCCCGATTCATCGGAGCCCGTGGCCGGCTACCGTGCCTGGGCCGGAAGCGGGAACAGCTTGCGAAGGTCCGCCTTGGTCGGCCGCCGGCCGTATTCGCAAACCTCTCTGTTCCGCCAGCGCGAGGCCAACCCGTTCGTAGTGCCCCGATTCATCGGGGCCCGTGGCCGGCTACCGTGCCTGGGCCGGAAGGGGGAACAGCTTGCGAAGGTCCGCCTTGGTCGGCCGCCGGCCGTATTCGCAGACCTCGAAGGCCTCGGCGTAGCGGACCTTGCGGCCGGCCTCGTCGCCGTAGAGTTCGACCAGCTTGTCGCGGCACTGGTCGGCAACCGAGGCGAACCGTCGCTTGAAGCTTTGGCGGACCTGCTTGAGGCGGGCGGCCTTTTCCTCCGGCGTGTGGGGGACCCGATCGGCCGACCCCATCGCCCCCCCTTCGATGAATTGCGACTCGATCCGCACCAGCCCGTCGATCTTCTGCTCGATCACTTCGTCGATCGACACGACCACGTCGGGACGAAAAGGGTTGGGCCGCTGAAAACGGTCGAAGCTGTAGAGGAAGACCGGGTTGCGTTTCAAGGGGGGGACGTCGGGACAAAAGAAGGGCACCGCCACCATGAAGGCCGAATCCTGCATCAGCACGCCCGTGTAGCGATGGTCGGGGTGGTAGTCGTTGGGCCGGTGGCCGATCACCACGTCGGCCTGCCAGCGGCGAATCTGGCGGGTGATTTTTCGACGGTTTTCCAAGGTGGGCATGAGTTCGCCGTCGTGGATATCGAGCACCTCGGTGGCGGCGCCGAGAATCTTGTCCGCCGCTTGCACCTCGGCGGCGCGACGCCGGGCCAGGGCCCCGCCGGCCATCCGCCAGTGGCCGATGTCGCCGTTGGTGACCGAGACAAACTTGACGTGGTCGCCCCGTTGATTCCAGAGGATGGCGGTTCCCCCGCAGCGAATCTCGGCGTCATCGGGATGGGCCCCGAAGACAATGATTCGCAGTTTGTCCCCGGAGGAGTTGGGGGCATCGTCGGCAAAAACGCCACTGGCGGTGAGAATCACGGCCAGACCGGCCAAGATGGAAAGCAACCTGCGCATGACGTCTGCTCCTTCGTTGTGCGGACCGGGAATCTCGTTTCGCCAGAGTTGCCGGCAGGGCAAAGCTGCCGCCGAGCCGTGGGGCGGCCGCCGTGAATGTCCGGCAAACAAGCTAGATTACAAACGATTCCGTGGCCCGAAACGAGCCCCCCCGCCGGGTGTGTCCGTCGCGGGGACGCAAGACCTTCGCAGAACAGCCTGTAGGCGATGAGATCGGCCGGCAAGCCGCCTTCCACCGGTCGTCCGGGCCGGGCGTTGATGATGGCGTGCGGAACACGCGCTCAGTCGGTCCCGCCCAGTTTTTCCACGAAGAACTTGACGTAGTCGGCCACGGGGCCGCCGCGAGCGGCCTGCTCGCCGTAATCTTCGCGGAGCTTGACGACGCACTCGACACCCAGCTTGTCCAGCTTCTGCTTGAGCACGAACCCGAACTTGGGGTGGTGGATGTGCTCTTTCTCGTTGGAATCCGGCGGCAGCGGCCGATTCGCTTGCGGATAGTAGAGCATCACCGGCGGATCGTCGGCCGTGGCGTGGTTGATGGGCGAGGCCTCCTCGAACAGCGGGTGAAACTTCGGGTCGTCCACGTCGGCGGCCGACTCCATGCCAAAAAAGGGAATCATGGCATCGTCCACCTGGTCCGTGTCGAACAGCTTCTGGATGAAGCGAGGATCGTAGGACGTTTGGGCCGCGTAGACCACGGCGCAGGCCAGCCGCGTGGATTGCCGCAGCACCGGATCGTCGCTGTCGGGATCGGCCAGGTCGTCGTGAAACGCCAGCCACTCGGAAATGCCGGCCCCGGCCGAGCCGCCGGTGGCCCCGATCCGTCGGGGGTCGATCCCGTACTGTTTCGCGTGGAGTCGAATGAACTGCAAGGCCCGGGCGCAATCGTGCATCTGGGCGGGAAAGGGGGCCGTGCCGGAGAGCCGGTAGTTGGCCGCGGCCACGGAGATGCCCCGCTCCAGCAACCGGCGGAGCAATTGCCGGTTCAGCCCGGCCTTGTCGCCACCACGGAAGCCGCCGCCGTGATAGTAGATCACCAGCGGTGTGGGCCGGTCGCTTTTGGCCTGCCAGAGGTCGAAGACGTTAGACTCGTGCGGCCCGTAGTGTACGTCGGCGTAGTCGGGCTTCGGCAGAGGGGGACGATTGCGCCGGCCGGTTCTTGGCCCGCGCTTGGCCCGGGCACGGCGAAACGCCTTGGCTTCCTGCGGGGTGACGAACCCATCCCGGTTGGTGTCGATGCGGTCGAACAAGTGTCGGCCCTGGGGGGGGAATTCCTCGCGCGAGAGCTTGCCGTCGCGGTCGCGGTCGCGGCTCCGGAAGAGTTGCTCCGTGGGGGGCTGTGCCCGGCACGGCAGGCCCGCCCAGAGCATCGCCACGACCACGGCCAGGATCGAGCGGGAAACCCTATTCTTCGGGGGGAACATTCGGCGGCGATTCATGGTCGACTCCTCCTGTGATTTGTGTCGACTCCAAGGGGCGCGCGTTTTTCAGCGCAAGCCTTGGAAAAACGTCAGCGGTTCGTCTTCGGTTGGACAGTGCCACCTTGGGCTTTTCCCCGCCGGCCCCGTGGGGTGTGGAAGACGGGTTTGAGAACTACCACGCCCACACACGCCTCCCTACGCGGGGCCACGGGAAACCTTTTGGGGTGGCAGCGGCTGTAGTTTCCAAACCCCTGATCCACCGGCACGGGCCGGTGGGGCGTAACCCCTGAAATCCCAATGTGTTGCGTTCCTCGTCCTGCGCTAAATGGCGCTATCCCACTAATCGCCCCCGATGGCCATCAGGTGCGAAACCGTGCGGACGTACATCACCCCATCGGCCACCGCCGGGGTAGCGTGGGTGGGCTCTTCCAGGTCGATGCGGGCGATTTCGCGAAATTCCGCGGCTGCCGCCAACACCACCATCTGGCCACTGCGGGAGACACAATAGAGCCGGTCGCCCACACGCACCGGCGAGCAGAAATAGTCGCCGCCGATCCGCTCCTGCCAGAGCACCTTGCCGGTGGGCGCGTCGAGGCAGGTCACCACCCCGCGATCGAACCAGGAAAAGAGCAGATCGTCCCGGGCCACCGGCGTGCAGACGTAGGGCAGCGAGCCCTTGATCTCGTAGACGACCTCGGCGGGGGTGCCCTCGGCCGGATTGCCGGGGCGGACGGCAAACATCTGCCGTCCCACTCCGCCGACCCCGCAACTGCCAAACACCAGGTCGCCCACCACCATCGGCGAGCCGACCACCCGGTAGTGGAAGATCGGAAGCTCCCAATTCAACCGGCCCGTATGGGGATCGAGACTGCTGAAACCGTGGGCCCAACTGTTGACCAACAACTGGGGCGGTTGGCCTTGGCGCTGAAAAATGCAGGGCGTGGCAAAGGCGGCCTTCTCGGTGCGGCGTTTCGCTTCCCAGCGGGTCTGGCCGGTCTGCCGATCCACGGCGATCACCGAACTGGGGCCGTCCTGCTCGTTGGCCACGATCACCATGTCTTCAAACACGATCGGCGACGCGCCAAACCCGTGCTGCGAGAGAAAAGGCCCGAAATCGCGCCGCCACACCTCTTGCCCCCGGGCCTGGTCGAGCTTGACCAGCATGTATTTCTCCGGAGTGGCGTAGGCAAAGTAGAGCGAATCGGCGTCCAAGGCGGGAGTGCTGGAAGCGTAGCTGTTGAACTTGTGTTTCGAGTAGAGGGCGCCCTCGAAGCGGCGTTTCCAGATCAGGCCGCCGTCGCTGGTGCGAAGGCAGCGAAGAATCTGCTCGCCGTTCTCCTCCAGGCCGCAACTGACGAAAACCCGGTCCCCATTGACCACCGGAGACGAATGTCCCACCCCGGGCAGCTTCACCCGCCACTTGCAGTCGCGCAAGCTCCAGTTCGCCGGAATCTCCGCCTTTTCCGCCAAGCCGGCCCCGTTGGGACCGCGAAACCGCGACCACGGCGCCCCTTCCGCCCCGGCCTGCGTGGCAAACAACATCAACCCGCAAAAAAACACCATGCTGACCAGGGCTTTCATCGGATTCCTCGCGTTCGACCCGTTTTGCGAACCGTTTTCGACGGGCGACACACTCGGCCGCGTGGCCCCCCAGTAAGCGGGCAAGGTGTCGAACGTCCGATTGTACCGTCCCCCAGGAGGGCTTGTCGAGCTTGTAGGCAGAACACGCTGTGCGCGGGTCTGGCGACCCGGCCTACAGACTTCCCACCGTCTGCCATGCCCGTTGTTCGGCCGAGGCCAGCACGGCCAAGTTGACGTGCAGCGTGTGAATCGCCTCTTCCAGGGTGCACAGGGGCGGTGATTTCCCTTCCATCGCGTCGAGGAAGGCGTCGGCCTGGCGCACGAAAAGGGCGTCCCGCTCCGCCGGCCCGAACGGCTCCTCCTCCCACCTGCCGCCGGGCTCGGTCATCCATCGCCAGCGGTTGCCGGGGGAGTCGAACCGGCAGGTGCCGTTTTGGCAAACCACCGTGATGGTGATCTCGTTGGGCGCCTGGTGCTGATTGAGGCTGTAGCTGGCGAGCACCCCGCCGTGCCGGGCGATGACGTTGACGGTGTCTTCCACTTCCACGCCGTCGAGTACCTGGTGGGCGGCATCGGCCGCCACGCGGTCGATCGGACCGACCAGCCATTGGCCGGCGTTGAGCAGGTGGGTCAAGGCATCCTGAACCGCCCCGCCGCCGGTAGCCCGGTCGCGGTAGTAAATCTCGCGATAGGCCGGGCGGTAGGTGGGAAAGTGCTGTCCGGCACTGACCACCAGGTGAACGGGACGGCCGAATCGCCCCGCCGCGATCGCCCGCCGCATCGCGGCCAGGGCGGGCTGGGCCCGCTGGACGTAGGCCACCATCGCCACCAGGCGGCGCTGTTTGACTCGTTCCGCCAGCGCGTCGATCCCCTCGGGGCCGGTGGCCAGCGGCTTCTCGATCAGCAGATGGCAATCCGCGCCGGCCGCCGCCGTGGCCAGGGCCACATGCAAATGGGCCGGGGTGGCGATCACCGCGGCGTGGTGGGCGTCGGCGAGGGCGGTCTCCAGGCTCGCATAGCGGCGCTGGACGGCGTACTTCCGCCCGACCTCTTCGCGCAACTCGGCGTTGATCTCGCAGATCGAGAGCCGCGCCCGGCCGGTGGCCTGAAAACATCGCAGGTGCCGCCGGCCGATCGATCCCACGCCCACGATCAACACCGCCCAGGGTTGCGACATCACGACGCCTCCGTGTGAGTCCACCGCTCGCAGGGCACGCTACACGTCGAAGGTGAATCCCAACGGGCCGAAGTCGCGGCGCATTTTTTCCAGGCCCTCCTTGACCATCACGATGTCGGCCATGTGGCAGAGGAACCGTGCCCCTAGCTCGAGCAACTCCCGGGTGTGCTCCAGCGATATGCCGGGGCAACCCCAGTGCTTACCGGTGTTTCGGGCGGCCTGGGCGATTTTTCGCGTCGCCTCGCCCATCAGGGGGTGGTCGACCCGGCCGGGAATCCCACTGAGGATGCTGAAATCGCCGGGCCCGAACATCAACGCGTCCACGCCCTCCACGGCGGCGATCTCCTCGGCCCGCTCCAGCGCATGGGGTGATTCAATCTGGATCACGATGAAAGTCTGGCGATTCGCTTCCTCGATGTACTCGTCCAGAGGCATGCTCAGGTAGGGCGCGTCGGCCCCGGCGGCATCGCAGCCGCGCTGGCCGACGGGAGCGAACTTCGCCCAGCGGACCACTTCGGCCGCCTCGGCCGCGTCGTCGCAACGGGGATACATGATGCCGTGGGCCCCCACCTCGAGCATCCGCTGCATCCGCATGAACTCACCCTTGGCGGGCCGGGCAACCACGTCGGTCACGCCCACCCGGGTTGCCCGAATCAGCCCGGCGGCCGTCTCCAGGCTGTAGCCGTGATGCTCCATGTCCATCCAGATGCCGTCAAACCCGAGTAGGCTGGTCATCTCAAACACGGACGGGTCGGTAAGGTGGAGTTGAGTTACCAGTACAGGTTGGCCCCGCTGGAGCTTGGCCTTGATTCGGCTTGGTCGCATGGGTTCACTCGAAGCATCGTGGAAGGAAAGCGGCAGCCCTGGTCGGCGCGGCGTTGCAAGCGGGTCGCGTAGGGCAAGAAGCGGACGCCGCCGAACGAGTCTAATGGATAGGGACAAATATCACAACCGCCCGGCAAAAAGCCAGCGAGCGCGAGGCTCCCGATCGACTGGAATGGGCGAAAAACCGGGGCAAGACTGTTGCGAAGACGTGGGCGGATAGCTATACAAGCTGTCTTGCGCAAGATAGCCCACCGGAGGCTCACGCCGCGTCCTCAAGCGGTGGCGGAGTCGAGCGGCCGCCGGGGGTGACCGCCGCTTCGCCGGCACGAAGGGAGAACGATGAACAGCGAAACGATCGGGCTGGCCGGGCTGGGGCTTTTGGGCCGGGGTATCGCGGCTTGTCTTTTGGCCCACGGTTTTCGCGTGATTGCCTTTACCCGCAGCCAGGCTACCCACGACTCGGCTCGCCGCTACATCGTCCGGGCGATCGGCGACCTGGTCCGCCGGGCGGGGTTCCCCGCCGAGTTGGTCGAGCAGTGGCCCACCCGCTACGAGGCGGTCGATTCGCTGGAGCGATTCGGCCAGTGCGGATTCGTGATTGAGAGCGTGGTCGAGGACCTGGCCGCCAAGCAGCGGGTTTTCGACGAGATCGAGGCGGTGGTCGGCCCGGACGTACCCATCGCCAGCAACACGTCGGCACTGCCCATCAGCCGGCTGCAAGGCCGGCGCCGGCATCCGCGGCGGTTCCTGGGGATGCACTGGGCCGAGCCGTCGCACGCCACGCGGTTCATGGAGCTGGTCCGCGGCGACCAGACCTCGGCCGCCGCTATGGAGGCCGCCGTGGCCCTGGCCGAGGCGATCGGCAAGGAGCCCAGCATGGTCCAGAAGGACGTGCCGGCTTTCATCGTCAACCGGATCGGATATGCGATGTATCGCGAGGCGTTGAACATCCTCGAGATGGGAGTGGCCGACGTGGAGACCGTCGACCGGTCGTGCCGCAACGCCTTGGGGCTCTGGGCCACGATGTGCGGTCCCTTTCGCTGGATGGACTTGAGCGGCGGGCCGGCGCTCTATGCCAAGGCGATGGAGGGTGTGTTGCCCACCCTGAGCAACAGCACGGAACTCTCCCCCAAGCTGGTCGAACTGGCCGAGACCGACGCCCGCGGTATCGCCAACGGCCGAGGGTTTTACCAGTATACGGAAGAGGACGCGCGGAAGTGGGAAGCTCTCTTCCGCGAGCACGCCTGGACCGTGCGAGAGTTGATGAACAAATACGCTCCCCTGGACGATTCGTGAGTTTCCGTGGGGAAAGCCTTGCCCTCGCGGTGGCCGTGAACGTGCGTTTTGGGAACCGAGACGGATGAAGCTGATTATCGACAGCCATTTGGACTTGGCATGGAACGCCCTGGGTTGGGACCGCGACCTGACCCGGGACGTGGCGGAAATCAACCGCCGCGAAGCGGAGATGACCGACGGCCGCGCCCGGGGCCACGCCACCATCAGCCTGCCCGAGATGCGGCGCGGCGGCGTGGCCGTCTGCCTGGCCACGGTGCTGGCCCGGGTCAGGCCGGGATCGCCTCCGGCCGAGGGTTCCCGCCGGGCGAGCATCGACTACCCCACGCCGGCAACGGCCCATGCCGCGGCGCGGGGGCAATTGGCCTATTACCGATTGTTGCAACAGCAAGGCCGGTTGAAGATGCTCTCCACGGCCGGCGAGCTGGTGGAGCACTGGCGGCGGTGGCAGCGGGACCCGCCGGCCAACCTGCCGATCGGCATCATCCTGGCCATGGAGGGTGCCGACCCGATCGTCTCGCCGGAGCAGGCCGAGGCCTGGTTCCGCCAGGGGCTCCGTTCGGTCAGTCTGGCCCACTACGGCCCCAGTCGTTACGCGGTGGGCACCGGCGGGCAGGGGCCGCTCACGGCCGCGGGTGTCGAGCTTTTGCGGCAGTTCGAGCGGCTGGGGATGATCCTCGACGTGACGCACCTGGCGGAGCCGGGTTTTTCGCAGGCCTTGGACCGCTTTGGCGGCGCGGTGATGGCCAGCCACAACAACTGCCGCGCCCTGGTGCCCGGCGACCGACAGTTCGCCGACGAGCAGATCGTCCGGCTGATCGGGCGGGGCTGCGTGATCGGCGTGGCCCTGGACGCCTGGATGCTCTCTCCCGGCTGGCAACCGGGGCGGACTTCGCGGCAGGTGGTGGGGCTGGAAGCGGTCGCCGACCAGGTGGACCACCTCTGCCAACTGGCGGGCAACCCCCGCCATGCCGCCATCGGCAGCGATTTGGACGGGGGCTTTGGCACGGAGCAGGCGCCCCGCGGTCTGGAGACCATCGCCGACTTGCAGAAATTGGGCGAGATTCTTGCCGCCCGGGGCTACAGCGACGACAATATCGACGCGGTGTTTCACGCTAACTGGCTCCGGTTCTTTCAGCGGCATTTGCCCTGACTGGACAGCGCTACCTAAGGCTCCGCCCCGCCGGCCCTGCGCCGGTGGGGGGATGGTTTGAGAACTACCACGCCCGCGCTCGGGAACCCACGGGGAACCGTTGGGGGGGGCAGCGGCCGGTAGTTTCCAAACCCGCGATCCACCGGCACAGGGCCGGTGGGGGGTAACACCTGGAATTCCAATCCTTTACGTTCTTCAACCTCCGCCAAGTGGCGTTGTCCAACCAATGAAGCAACTCCCAACCGACAACATCGCCGCAGCCGAACCCGTGAGGAAATGGGGAGTTCACGCGCTCGTGGTTCCCTTGCTCCTGGCTGCCGTGCTGCTGGCCCCAGCGGCGAGGGCTGTTTGCGCGGGCGAGGAGGCGGCGCCGGTCACGCCGGCGCTGCGAGGGCAGGCGGTCGGCGTGCTGCGGGACGTGTTTGCGCACCAAGAGCGTTGGGTCAAGGTCCACGCGGCCGAGTTTCTGCTGGAGCTGGACTATCGCGACGGCGTGGAGGAAGCCTTCACCGAGCAGCTTCGGTCGCACGGCAAGGAGCCGGAATATCGAGTCGGTATCTGGCGCGTGCTGACCCGGGCCGCTTACGGATCCGATGCGCGCCGGCGGTGGATGGCGAAGATTCGCCACGTCTTTCTCGACCCATCCGCGCCCGACCGGCTCCACGCCGTGGAGACCCTGGCCAAGCTGGGCTACCGGATTCCCCCCGGCGACCAAGGCCGGCGGGAGTCGGAGGCGTTCGAGCGGGCCGCCGCGAGGGAGGATGCGATGGGGGCTTTTGCCCGTTGGGTCCTCGTCAACAGCGATCCGCGGCACGACGACGCCCGGCTGGCGGCGCTATTGGCTTGCGACGATGCCCGGGTGCGGGGGTTGGCGGCCTACGCGCTGCGGCATCTGGCGGCGGTTTCGCCGGCGACGGCCGAGGCGCTGGCGTCGGCCGTCGCCGCCGAGCCGCGCGACTCACCCGGCCGGATTCACCTGGTTTGCGCGGCGGCGGTCCATGCCCCGCTCGAGGATCGGGCCGCGTGGAAGCGGGCCTTACGCGATTTCGCCGAAAAAGGCAATCCGACCCAGAGATACCAGGCTTGCCAAACGCTGGGCGGGGTGGCCGACCGGACCGATCTCGCGCTGTTGACCAGTTTGCTGAAAAACGCCGACGCGGACACCCGCTCGGCGGCCGCCTACGCGGTGCTTCGCATCGGCCGCCGAGCGGGTCATCACCTGGGCGCGCCGGACTGGTCGGTGATCGGGCTGTACGCCGCGGGGATGCTGGCGGTGGGATGGTACTACTCGCGGCGGACGGCGACCACCGAGGATTACCTGCTGGGCAGCCGCAACATGCGGTCCTGGAGCGTGGGCCTTTCGCTGTTCGCCACGCTCTTGAGCACGATCTCCTACCTGGCCTACCCGGGCGAGATGATCCGCTACGGCCCGATGATCCTGACGATGATGGTGGCCTATCCGTTCGTGGTCCTGGTGGTCGGCTGGCTGATGATCCCGTTCATCATGAAGTTGAAGGTGGTCAGTGCCTACGAGATATTGGAGATGCGGCTGGGGCTGGGGGTGCGGATGCTGGGCTCCTTCTTTTTCCTCTCCCTGCGGCTGCTCTGGATGGCGGTGATTATCTACGCCACCACCGACAAGGTGCTGGTGCCGCTGTTGGGGCTGGGGCCGTCGGCCACGCCCTGGCTGTGCGCCGTGCTGGGACTGGTGACCGTGATCTATACGTCGATGGGCGGGCTGCGGGCGGTGGTGCTGACCGACGTGGTGCAGACCGTGATTCTGCTGGGGGGAGCGCTTCTCACGCTGGTTCTGGTGACGGTCTACCTGGGCGGGGTGGGCAACTGGTGGCCCGGCGAGTGGGTCGCCCATTGGCCCGACCCCAAGTGGTACGATCCCACCGAGCGGATCACCTTCTTCAGCCTCGTGCTGGCCACGTTCACCTGGTGGGTCTGCACGGCCGGCTCCGACCAAATGGCGATCCAGCGCTACCTGGCCACGCGGGACGTTCGCGCCGCCCGCAACGTGCTCATCATTACCCTGGGGGCGAACACGCTGGTCAACTTCGTGTTGGCGGCGGTGGGGCTGGCGCTGTTGGCCTATTTTCGCGCCAATCCGCACCTGGTCCCCGACGGGCAAACGATTCTCAGCGACGCGGACCAGTTGTTTCCCCGCTTCATCGCCATCGAATTGCCGGCGGGAGTCAGCGGCCTGGTGGTGGCGGGCCTGCTGGCGGCGGCCATGTCGAGCCTCTCCTCCGGCGTGAACTCCTCTTGCTCGGTCATTACCGTCGATTTCGTCGACCGTTTCCGCCGCAGCCGGGAGAGCGAGTTGGACCACGTCCGGTTGGCCAAGTACGTTTCCGTGCTGGTGGGCGTAGTGGTGGTCTTGTTGAGCGCCTACGTGGGCGTGGTCCAGGGCAACCTCCTGGAAGTGACCTACAAGGTGGTCAATTCCCTGGCGCCGCCGCTGTTCGGCCTGTTCTTCATGGCGATGTTTGTCCCCTGGGCCAAGCAGTGGGCCACCATCCTGGGCGCCCTCTGCGGCGTGGCGGTGGTGGTTACGATCAGCTTTTGGAAGGAATTGACCCACACCGACGGGATCAGCTTCTTGTGGGCCATGCCGCTCGGTTTCGCGGCACAGATTGCCGTGGGATCGCTGGCCAGCCTGGTCCCCATCGGGCGTGCCCGCTCGCCGGCGGTCTGAAGCCTGCGATGCTACGAGGCGTGCTTCGAGTCGCGGCGGCAGCGCAGCGGGGCCGCCTTGGCTTCGATCGGCACGACCATCGCCTGGCCGCTGTCCTCGTCGGCGGAAAGCTCCCCGCGGGGCGGCACCTGCCGGACCTTGGGACGGCGATCGAAGAATCGGCCCAGCGGACCGGTGAGCAGGGCCGGCAGGAAGATCAAGTCACCCACCAGGGCCGCGAACAACAGCGCCAGCATCAAGGTGCCGAAGCGCTGGGTGGGCGTGAAGGTGCTGAAGGCAAACACGGCCAGCCCGAGACCGCCGATCAGGGTGGTCTGGGTCATCGCCGTGGCACAGCGTTCGTAGGCCGACATGGCGGCCCCCTTGCGGCCCAGACCCTGGTCGAGCCCGTGGCGGTACCAGGCCAGGTAGTGCATCGTGTCGTCGACGGCCACGCCCATGGCCACCGAGGCGGTCATCATCGATCCGATGTCCACCGCGATCCCCAGCCAGGCCATCGACCCGAAAATCACGATCACCGGAAACACGTTGGGGATCATCGCCAGTCCACCGGCGACCGGGTTGCGGAGCACCAGGACCATCACCAGGGCGATCAGCCCAAAGGCGGAGATGAGGCTGTTGATCAGCCCCCGCATCAACTCGTGCTGGGTCTTGTAGACCAGCGGCACGAGGCCGGTATATCGGGCTTCGATGCCGGTGAATCCGGTGGCCCGTTCCTTCGCCACGATGGGATCGACCACCCGTCTCAGGTCGTTGATAAACAGGGCATAGTCGGTGTCGCTGAGGGCGTTGACGCGGGCGCTGATGCGCCAGAGTTCCTGGCCGTGGGCGGTGCGCCAGTTCTTGATCGCGCTGGCCACTTGGGTGGCACCGGCCTGGCCCACGCCTTCGATCTGGTCCAGTCGGCGGCGTTGCTGGAGGGTGCGGAGGTCGCGGATTCCCTTGGCCTTGAGGGCGGCCGCCAACTCGTCGCCCAGGCCCAGTTTCTCCAGCGGCGGATTCCGCACCGCGCGCCAGGCGGCGATACAGCGGGCCACTCGGGCCGCCTCTTCAAGGCCGATGCCGGAAACCGCCGTGAGGTCGTCTTGCTCCTCGATCTGGTGCAAATCCTTGATCTTGGCGGCCTTCAGCGACTGGGCGATGCGGGGGGGGATTTTCAGTTGCCGCAAGGTGGGATCGTCGGTCTCCAGGCGTTCGGTGTCGATGGTGAGGTAGTCGCGGAATTCCTTGCGGTGTCTTTCCAGGCCGCGGTCGAGCTCCCTTTCGTAGACCCTGGCGCGCATCGCGCTGCCGAACCCACGTCCCTTGTAGGGCTTGAGTTCCGGGGCGAAGGTGGCCGCCGAGAGGGCCCCTCCCACGTCCTTCTTGAGACTAGGCGCGTTTTCGATCCCATGCTCGATTCTTTCGGCCAGCCGCATCCGCTCGAGCATGTTCTTGTGGCAGGTCTCGTTGTCCACGGTGAGCACGACTTCCATCGGCACCAGCGGGCCGAGGTGGTGTTCCAGCCAGCGGTAATGGCCGATGATCTCGGCGCTGGGTGAGAAGAGCTTCATCAGCTTCACCGAGAACTCGGTGCGGGGTAGCGCCACGGCGAACAAGATCATCACGCCCGTCAACCCCAGCGAAACCAGCACGTTGTGGCCGACCACGAAACCGCCCAGCTTGCGCCAGAACCGCAAGAGAACCGAATCCTTCACCGCGCCCACCCCGTGGCCGCCGAATTGCTCGGCAAACTTGCGGGAAGGATAGTAGTACAACAGCGCCGGCAGATAGAGAAACAGGAGTGCCAACGTGGCCAACACCCCCAGCGCCGAGTAAAACCCGAACTTGCTGATGGGTACCACGTGACTGACCATCAGCGAGCCCAGCCCCAAGGCCGTGGTCACGGCGGCCATGGTGCAGGGCAACGCCCCGTGGGCAATGGCCGTGTCGGGGGCATGGTCCAGGTCGACCCCGTCGCGGATGGCGTCGTGGTAATAGTTGATGATATGGATCGCCCCCGACATCGCCAACACGTAGACCAGCGAGGGCATCGACAGCAGCACGGCATCGCAGGTACCACCGGTGAAGTAGACGCTGGCCATGCCCACGCCGGCCGCCAGAATCGCGATCCAGAAGACCATCGCCGTCAGCCGCACGCTGCGGAGGCAGAGCCAGGAGATGCCCAGGCCGACGAAGGCCGACAGCCCGGCCAGCCGGTAGAGGGTCCGCTCGCCTTCGATGTCGATCGCCACGTTGTCGACCGGCGGGCCGCCCAAGCGAATCTCGTTCTCTTCGGGATTCTTGCTGGTGGCGCGAATGCCGCATTCCTCGGCCAACTGGCGAATCTTCCACAGCGTGGGCCGCAGGTTCCTACCCTCGGTGGCCTTGGTCAGGGTGACCACCAGGCAGGTCCGATAGTGGTCCTTGCCGATCAGCGAACCCTCCAACCGCTTGAGGATTTCCTCCTCCGGCATGTCGGGATAGCGATCCTTCAACTCCTTAATCAACCGCGGGCCGGTGAGCACGCTCTTGAACAGCCGTGGCTGGTGCGGTTTGTCGGGCTTCTGATTGGCGGGATCGGCCTGGGGGGGAGACTCGATCCGCGCGTCGGCCAACTCGCTCGCCGGAACCACCTCGCCCTCGACCACCGGCTCCACTCCCGGGGGCGGCTGCTCGCTCGGCACGAGCTTCTGGGCGAGCAATTCCAGGCGATCGTCGTCCAGCGTGCAGCCGGGGTCGCCGGCGTTCTTGCCCCGCCAACTGATCAGCACAAACTGCTCCAGCGGGAAGTGTCGCTGGAACCAGGCGTGCTGGGCCGTTTCCTCGAAGCCTTCGGGCAGCCAGTCCCGAACATCGTTGTTGTTGCTCTGGATGGTGCGGCGGGTGCCGGCCCAGATCAACGGAAGGGCGAACACCGCCACCACGACGATGAGGAAACTGCGGCGGGAAAAGAAGGATTCAGTCATGGGAGAACAGCGAGCCCTGGCACAACCACCCCCCCAGCGGGGCCACCCGAGCGGCCCGAACGCTGGCGGACGGTGGTCCGCCTGAAACCAAGGAATCGTACGAAGCCGAAACGTAGGCAGCCAGGGCTCGCTGGGCCGACGGTCGAGGCCACTGACGCTTCCGCCCTCGCAAAGGTTTTCTCTACCGGCTACAACAGCTTCAGCTTACTTGGCTTTGGTCCCTGCGTCCATGCCGATCGGGCAGGATGAGGGCGGACAAGGGGGACAATGTTTGCCCATACGGCTTGGTCTTCCCATCCCCCCTGATCGGCCCCCGCCACAACCCGTAGGCCGGGTCGTGACCCGGCCTACGGGTGGCCCGATAGCCTTGCTCGCGTTCGGCGCGGGTCTCGCGTTCGGCGCGGGTCTCACGTTCGGCGTGGGTCTCACGTTCGGCGTGGGTCTCACGTTCGGCGCGGGTCTCGCGTTCGGCGCGGGTCTCCTGACCCCGCCGAGAGAGGACCGATGGTCTCCCCATCGCCACGGCTGTCGCCACTTGGGAGACCTGCACCGCAGCGCTGCTTTTGGCGGGGTCGGCAGCCCCGCGCCGAACTCCGCGCTAGTTTGATTCAACGGTATGGCCCCCGGACAGGGAAAGGGAAGGAGCCTTCGACGTTCTCGGCGTGGGAGGCTTTCCGCGACTCGTCATATCCACCGCCGTATGCTAGGATCAGCGTTTATCGTTTGTCGCAAGCCTTTCTTCTGCTAAACCCTCCTTGCCCCCTCACGGTGGACACATGCCGATCAATCCATATACTCCCTGCCCCGGTGGAACGGGGAAAAAGGTCAAATTTTGTTGCAAGGACCTGCTCAACGATTTGGAGAAGATCGGGCGGATGATCGAAGGCGACCAGTTCATGGCTTGCCTGGGGCTGGTGGAGCGTCTCCGGCAGACCCGCCCGGATCGAGCCTGCCTGCTGGCCACACAGGTCATCTTGCAGCGAATCCTGGACCGGGGCGACGAGGCGCGGCAGACGAACGACTACTTTCTCCAGAAGCATCCCAACAACCCCCTGGCGCTGGCCGAATCGGCCATGTTTATCGGAACCGCGGAGGGGGGCCGGGCCGCCCTGCCGATCTTGCTGCGAGCGATTGCTTTGGCCGGCAACGTGTTTTCGAAGCGTCTCTACGTCGCCACCGGGATAGTCGCTCAACTGCTCGCGCGGCAGCAGCACTACCTGGCCGCCTCGGCGCTGGTCCGGTTCCAGGTTTCGATCAACGACGAACCGGACGAACAGGTGGTGACGCTGTTGATGAGTCTCAATGCGGCGCCGAGGGTTCCCTTGATTGTCAAGGATGCGAGAGGATTGCAGGTGGCGGCCGACGACGCACCCTACAAAGCCGAATTGAACGAGATTATTATCCAGGTGGCGATGGCTCGATGGCCGGAAGCAATTGAGAAACTCGAACGCCTCATCCAACAGTATCCGCAGGAACCAGTGCTGTGGCGCAATCTCGGCCGGCTGCGGGCCTGGGCGATCGAGCCGGAAGCGGCCATCGAGGCGTTGCGAACGTTCGCCTCGCTGGACGTCCCCTGGGAGGATCGGGCAGAGGCCGAAGCGCTGGGGCTGTTCTTGCGCGACGATCCGCTGGGCGACAAGGTAGACGTGTTCGACTTGACCTACACGGTCCGCGATGCCGAGGCGGTGCGGGTCGGGTTGGCCGAATCGTTGCAAGCGGCAATGGCCGAGATCGACCCGGCCGCCCATGCCGACGAGGACTCCCCCCCGCCGAAACTCGAATTCCTGCTGTTCGACAAACCGGCCGCGGATACCGACGCCGAACTTACGCTGGAAACCGTGCCGCGGGTGCTCTGCCGGGGGGTGCTCTTCGGAAAGGAGACCGACCGGGAAGCGCGGCTTGAGGTGATGCAGGTCGTCGAGGAAGAGGTGCAGCAGGTGACCGACCTGCTGGGCCGGTTGGCCCCCGGGGCCGTCGAGTCCGAGCCGCGGCGGGAGCAAACCGACACGGCCTCTCGCAGCCGCGATCTGCTCTCCTGCCGGTGGCGATTGCCCAACGGTTCCTCGCGTGAGCAATTCCGCCGCATGGCCGATGCCTACCTGGAAGACGCACTGTTGGGCCGTTGGGTGGATTTGCCGCTGGGTGTGTTCGACGGCCGCTCCCCGCGGCAAGCCGCCCTCGACCCCCAATGCCACGGCAGGCTGCTGGCGGCGATCCTGCTCGTCGAGCACTGGCTCGACGAAAACGACGCGGCTTTCGATTGCAACCGGCTGCGTGCTCAATTGGGGCTTCCCGTGTTGGAGCCGATTGTGGCGGAGGAGGGCTCCGTGGCCGGTATTCCGGTTGCACGATTGGCCCGCGTCCAGACCGCCGAGCTCTGCGACGAAGACGTGTTGATCGGCTACCGTCGCGCGGTCGCCAGCGGCGCCCGGAAAGCGGTGGAGAAGTTCGGGCGGGAGTTGATTGGGCGGCCTACCCTCGCCGACCGGGGGGAGCGTTTCCAGGCCTACCGCGTGTTGGCGCGAATGGCCGACGAGCCCGAAGAGGCGTTCCGCCTGTTGAACGAGGGCCGCCAGGCGGCAGTGGCCGCCGGCGACTCCTGTGGCCCGTGGGACCTGGCCGAGCTGGAGTTGCATTTCGAGCATACCGACGAGGAGCAGGTGCTGCGGCTGCTGGAGCACCTGGAGCGGAAACACTCGGATGATTCGGAAGTGATGGACGGGTTGGTGGAGGTACTGTCGCGGTTCGGCATTTTGCGCCCCGGCGGCGCCCCCGCGGCCCCCCCGCCCACGGCGGCCGCAAGCGGCCCCCCCGCCGCCGAGGAACCGTCGATTGTGGTTCCCGGCGATGCCGCCGGCGGATCGGGTGAAATCTGGACACCCGGCGGTCAGACCGGCGGCGAGGACAAGCCCAAGCTGTGGACGCCCGACATGGGCTGACGCAGGCGCCCGCCGTGGGTAGCACCGGTTCTTGAACCGGTGCGGCTGGAGCCACAAGAGGTCAGCCAGTTGCCGTGGGTAGCACCGGTTCTTGAACCGGTGTGGCTTTGCCACAAGAGGTCAGCGCAAATCACTCCACCCCTCGAATAGGAACACCGCCCGGGCGTCATCACCCGCTGGCCTGACCTCTTGCCGGCTGCCGCCGGGTGCAGGTTCAAGAACCTG
>CAYZWG010000048.1:0-20173 GCA_964481605.1 uncultured Planctomycetaceae bacterium | reverse complement strand
GCCTGGATGGAAGATCAGGTCGAGGGTTTCCTTCTCCGTCAGCGCGTCGGCCTTGCTCCGCGTGTAGATGCCTTTTTCCACCGCCTTGTCGCGGAGCCGATCGAGATCGATACCGCGACCGTCGTCGGCGACGGTAATCCGCACATGATGACGTGTCTGTTCGGCCTTGAGCCAGAGATTTCCCGATTCGTCGACGCCGCGGGCACGCCGCTGGTCCGGCGTTTCGATGCCATGGTCCACCACGTTGCGGACCAGGTGTGTCAAGGGGGCATCGAGGTCTTCCGCCAGGACCTTGTCGATTTCCGTATCCTCGCCGGAAACGTGGACGTCGATCCGTTTACCCAACTGCGAGGCCAGGGTCCTGGCCATCCGTGGAAAGGTCGAAAACAGTCCCGAGACCGACACCCGCCGCAGGGCCATCACGCCTTGCTGCAGGGTGGTAAACTGCATTTTCATATCTCGGTGAATCTGCCGCAGCTCTTCGACCAAGGAGCGAAGCTGAGACGTTTGGGCCATCCGCGACTGCAAATCCTTCAGCAGTTCACCGCTGACAAACAGGTTGGAGACGTGTTCGAGAAACTCGTCCAGGCGTTCTTCCTTGACGCGCACGAACCGCGACTTCGGTTTCGTCCGGGCCGGCGTGCCGGCGGGCTTGGCGGCCGGTTCTTGCTCTTGCTCGGCTTTCTTGGGAGTCGATTTCCCGGGGCCGGAGGCGGGCGCTTTGAGCGTTTCCAACTGAGGCCAAAGGTGATCCCAGACAATCGACAGCAGGTTTTCGTCGATCTCCAGCGGGCTTTGGAAGATCGTGCGAAAATCGGCCGCCGCGCGCTCCAGTGCCGCGGCCAGGTGATCGTGGCCGTGATGTTTCGCCCAGGCGGCAAAATCGGCGGCGGCGGCGAGGAAGCCTTCTCCCACCTCGTGGGTGTACTCCCCCCCTTGGAGAGCAAGGAATGGGCGTAATAGCAGGGCCACCCGGTCGGTCACGTCGTGCTCTCCGCAGGAGCAGGATACGTGGCGGAACTCGGCCGGGTTTGGCGCGGGCGGGGTGGCGGGTTGTCGGTCTTGCCGATCCGGCCCGCCACCGAGGCAATCGTCCACCAGCAGTTTCAGGCGGCGGCTGAGATCGGCTACCGGGGGCACACCGCAGCGGGAAATTTCCTCCGCGAGCCGGCGGGTTTCTTTCAGCAACAAATCCTCTCCGGAGGGCTCCACGCCGTTGACGGTCTTGGCGGCCACCTCGCCAATCCGCTGAAGGAGCGTCTCTTGCTCGGGGTCCATCTCGGTGACGATTTCCCCGTCCAAGGCCCGGTTGAGCATCACGTCGAGGTAGTCAAACCCTTCGATCAGGACGTACTGCAAGTCGTCACCGAGCGGCTGCTTGCCGTCGCGGATGTCGGCCAGCGTGTGCTCCAACGAATGCGCAAACCCCTTGTAGACTTCCAGACCCAGACATGCCGCGCAACCCTTGATCGAGTGAATCGCTCGAAAGGCGGCATGAATCGATTCCGGGTCTTCCGGGTTCCGCCGGTAGGAGTGCAGCAGTCGGGGCACGGCCCGCAAGGATTCGAGCGACTCGACGACGAACTCCTCGATGAGTTCGAATCCATCGGTGGTGTTGAGGTCGGTGGCCACTATCCCGCCGTATTGTTTCCAGTCGATCGTGGTTGCCGGGGTTCTATCTGCTGCTCGACAGTCCGCCTATACGCTGACTTCCCATCCCAGCCTGGCGAAAGCGTCTTGCAGCTTCTCCCGAGTGAAGGGCTTGATAATGTACCATTCACACCCGTCTCGAAAGGAGACCACGATACTCTCGGGATCGTTCTTGACGGTAACCATCAAGACTTTCACCTGGTTGCCTTGCCTGTAGGTCTCATGCTTCTCTTCCCACTCCCGCATCCTCCGAACTACCTCCTGCCCTCGCATCCCCGGCATGTCGATATCCATGGTGACCAGATCGTAAGGGGCCGCTGCCTCGTGGGCCTGCTGGAACATGTCCAGCGCCGTCTGTCCATCCGACGCCGTGTCGCAGTCGGCGTAGGAGGACAGCAGGGCCGCCATCATCGTACGGCTAACATAATCGTCGTCAACTACCAGGGCTCGCATCACAAGCTCCCTTTTGCCCGAGTCTCACTTTTGTGGTTGCAGGTGTCGCCACCCGAGACAAAACGCTTCAGTTCCTGGAATCTCTCCTCGAACTTGTCCAAGGCTTCCGGTGCTTCTGCCAGGTCCCCCGATTCGCCCAGCAATTCCAGGCGTTCAGCGGCGGCGGCCAACGGCATGGCCGTCAGGTTCGCTGCCCCACCGTGAATCTTGTGCGCTTCGCGGCGCACGACCTCGGCGTCCTCGCTTGCAATTGCTTCTCGCAGCAACGGTATTCGTCCTGCCACGTCTTGGAGGAACTGATCGGTCACCGCATCCAGAAGTGCGCGATCGCCGCCAAACCCCTCAACCGCCTGGTCATAGTCCAAGGGAGTGTCTGGCCTTGTGGCGTCGCTTCCCTGCCGGGGCTCTTGGTTCGCGGAAGGCGGCGGCTGAACCTCGTCGTCGGAGGGAGCCAGCCATCGGTCAATCGTTGCCAGGAAGGGCCCGCGCCGGATGGGCTTGGTGATAACGTCGTCGATGCCCGCCTCCCGGCACGCCTTTCTGGCACTGGCGGAAGCATTCGCGGTCATGGCCAGGATGGGAACGTGGGCGTAATCTGGAAGCTCGGATCGGATCCGCCGCGTGGCCTCGTATCCGTCCATCTCCGGCATTTGCAGGTCCATCAGGATCAGATCGAAGCGATGCTCCCGGCAGACCGCCACGGCTTCCACTCCGTTCTCCGCGATCTCCAGGCTGTGCCCGGCGCTTTCCAGGTGGGAGCGGGCCAGTTGCTGGTTCGTCGGATAATCCTCGGCAAGAAGGATGTGGCCGGTGCACCTGGGCGCCTGCTGGGCACAGGTCATGGAGCTTTGGGAAATCAGAGCCAGGGCCTCCGGCTCGGGCCGGGTCGGGCAAGTCTTCACGGTGAGGGTGAACCAGAACGTGCTCCCTTCGCCCGGCTCACTTTTCAGGCCGATCTGCCCGCCCATCAAACGGACCAGTTTCCAGGCAATCGAGGTGCCCAGCCCGGTGCCACCGTACTTCCGGGTCGTGCTTCCATCCACTTGGGTAAAGCTCTCAAAGATGGCCTCCTGCTTCTCTTTGGGAATGCCAATGCCCGTGTCGATCACCGCAAAACGAAGCGTTGCGCGGTGATTGTCGTGTTGAAGAGCGTCGATTTGCACGGTCACGGAGCCTCGTTCGGTAAACTTGACGGCGTTGCTGACCAGATTCAACAACACCTGGCGAAGCCGCACGGCATCGCCCAGCACGTAGCGAGGCACGTCATCCGCTGTCAAGACGAAAAGCTCCAGCCCCTTTTCTTCTACCTGAATGTGTAGGGGACTGACCACGGACTGCACCACCTGCTCCAAATCGAGCGGCTCGCATTCCAGTTCCAGCTTTCCGCTTTCGATCTTGGCGTCGTCCAAGAGATCATTGATCAGTGCCAGCAGGTGCTCCGCCTCTCCCAGGATGACCCGCGCCTGTTGGCAGGCGCTGTTCAACGACTTTGACGTGAGAATCACTTCGGAGAAACCGATGATGCCGTTCAAGGGAGTGCGAATTTCGTGCGATACGTTGGAGAGAAACTCGCTCTTGGCGCGGCTTGCCGCCCGGGCCATAAAGGAGGCTTCTTCCAGGTGGCGGTTGGCCAATTCCAGGTTGTGTGCGTACTGTTTCAACTTCTCCTCCACCCGTTTCCTTTCCGCCACGTCCCTTTGAAGCTGCTGGTTGACGTTTCCCAGCTCGGCGGTGCGCACTTCCACGACCTTCTCCAGGTAAGCACCATACGCTGCCAGCTTCTCCTCGTTCCGCTTGCTCTGGGTGACGTCTTTGGCAACCTTGATTACCGCGGTGGGGTTCCCCTCCTTGTCCCTCAGCGCAACATTGGCCGTACAATGGAAACATCGCACGTTCCCGGCGTTGTCGACCAGGTTGGCATCATGCGTGTGAGTCTTCCCATCCTGAAGTGCGCTGGCGGCGCTGCAAACACCCAGCCTGCACGGTTGTTCTCTTCGGTGGTATACCTGATAGCATTTCTTGCCGACCATATCATCACCGAACAACTCCTTGGCTCTTCCATTTGCCCAGATAATGTTCAGGTCTTTGTCCATCATGCTGACGTGGTCGCAAATCGTCTCCAGGATGATATTGAGTGTTCCCTCGCTTTCCCGCAGCGATTCCTCCGCCTGCCGCTTCTGCTGCGCAAGCCGATGTTGGCCCAGCGCCCGCTCAATCACCGTGGGCAGTAAACCGAGATGCGTTCCGGCCGAGTCCTTGACGAGGTAATCGCTTGCGCCAAGTTTCATCGCCTCCACGGCGTTCCGCTCGTTGCCGACCGCGGTGACCATGATCGCCGGCGGCAAAGAGCCTTGGGAGGCCAGTCTGCGAAGGACCTCCAGTCCATCACAAACGGGCATCACTCTGTCTATCACCAACACGTCGTAAGCGGCTTGGGCGTACTTGGCCAAGCCGTCCGCACCGTCGCAGGCGAGATCAACGACGTAGCCCGATCGCTCCAACTCTCTCTCGGCCACGCGTGCTTGAGATGGATCGTCTTCCATGTACAGGACGCGGACCCCCTTGGATTCTGACATGGCACACACTCCGCATTCGACACCGCCAACTACGACGAGGATTGCTGGCTCCCTCTCTTCCCCGCCCGACTCAATAACTCGAAACCGATCAACGCACTGTGGTGAGGATTCTGCCCTGGGTGCTGGTGCGTGGACCGGTCTTCAGGCCGTCGTCGCTGCCGCGCCGGAGGCGGATTCCGATCGGCCACCAGGTGCAAGCGAAACGGACTGTTGTAGTAGTCTAGCTTACGTCAATGTGGGTTGCCACGAACTCCCTTCGGTGCTTCACCCGGAGAGAGTGCCGCATGCGGCCGGCCGCATCACCAGGCAACTTGTGCGCGTCGTGCCCGCGACGGCACTCGTCTGACCGGTGGCGAAGGTGACGAAGGCTATCGTTGTGGGGAACAGTTCGATTGTTATATAGGGTGTTTCCACCTCACCCCCCCCGGCCAGAAGAAGGGTCTCCGGCACACGCTGGGCACTCCGGTCCCCTCCCCTGGTGGTAGAGCTCCACTACCAGAAGACGGTCGTTGGGGTGCAAGGAATCCGCCATTACCAGAGAATTCAACCCGCGCAATTGTCACTTCCGTCACCACTACCACCGGACAGCACCGTGATGCGGCAAAAGACTCCCCTCGGATCGGAGTCTCATCGTGCATACGATCGCGCTGTAAAGTGGGGCCTATACTTGATGGGAATGGAAGACAGCGGGGCACCTCCACGCAAGGGCACGGTGAAGATTGCAGGGAAGTATCGCTCTCGATGCGCCCCGTGGCAGCCAACCTGAACCACGCACGGTCCGACTCAGCAGTGCGGACGGGAGCACAGCATGTTCAAAGCCAAGCACATCATGAACACGCAAGTCGTTACCGTCCGGACCGACGATACGACCGACCATGCCATTTCCCTCATGGTGGAGCACAAGATCAGCGGTCTACCCGTGGTCGATACTACCGGAAAGCTGGTGGGGATGATCTCTGAAGGCGATCTCTTGGACCTGGTCTTCGACTGCTTTGGCGAGAAGGCCAATGTCGGCCAATACATGTCCCGCGAGCCTTGCCAGGTGGACGTGGAGGACAACTGGACCGACGTGGCCGGCCTGTTCCGCACCCGATCGATCCGCCAGGTGCCCGTCACGCAGGAGGGCAAGCTCGTGGGCGTTATCTCTGGCCCCGACCTGCTCCGCACCGTGCGAGAGTCTCGGGAGCTGGTCCGCCGGGTGCTCGCCCAACAGAAGCCGGCGGAGTGAGAAAAAGGGGGGCAGAACCGCGTTTCTCTTGCGGCCTGCCAGTACAGGTGGAAAAGGGGCGGAAACGAATCGTTTCGAGCCCTTTCTCGCCAACGTCCAACGTTCGGCGCGGGTCTCCCGACCCCGCTGAAAGCGCCGAGACCCGCGCCCAACGCCAAACCCGCGCCCAACGCCGCCAGACCAGGCCTCCGGGCCCTCATTCAACGGTATCCGCTGTAAACTGCCAGTGCGCGGATTCTTGGCGTGGCCTTCGCTTCCAATACCTTCAGCCGCACGCCGGCCACTTCCGCGGGGGCAAACTCCTCAATCCGCTTGTGCCCTATCGATTGCCCCGCACATAGTTTCCGCCATTTGCCGCCGGCGACCAGCCCTTCCACGGTGTATCGCCGCACACGCTCGCCGCCGGCGATATCCTCCTGGATGACGACGTGATCGATCGTGGCGGGCCTTGGCATGGCCACTTCGGCGGTTTCGCCTTGGGCGGACGTTGCGGCAGCCGGCTGGGCAAAGCGGTGAGCAAGCTCCTTGCCGAACTGGCCCAGCCGTTTCACGTCGGGCTCCGGGACAAGCCCCTCGTTGTTCACCACCACGCCGATCACCAGGTTGCAGTTGCGGCCCACGGAGGTGTGGTACATCCGCATCAACTCGTCGACCGTGTGGACCGTGTGATCCACGCCCGGCCGCCAGAACCAGTCGTGGTTTCCCTTCCCGCGGAGTACGATATCGGCCATCCCGGGAGACCAGAGAGAGCCGTCCGGGTCGCCGCCCTGCAAACACCTACGCCAAATGCCGCTGTTGTGGGAGATGGCGCCTTTCTCGGCGCCCGGCATGGTGGCCCAGCAGGGGTAGCCCGCCTGCCCCAGTTCGTTGCCGATCCAACGATGATCCGAACGCTTGGTCGAATTGTAGAACAGTGCGTTGGGTTGATGTTTGTCGAAGATGGGCAAGACGTCCGGACCGCCTTCGTGGGGCAGCTTGACTCCGGCGTCGAACCAGATTTGGATCAACTCGCCATACCTGGAGCAGAGCTGCTCGGTCATCTTTTCGGCGATGCGATTGAAGGCCGCCTGCCGGGGCGTGCCCCTGCCCTTGCCCCAATCGACGTAGTGCCCCCATACGGTTTGGTAGACATTTCGATGGGTGCTCAAATAGATTCCCGGCCGGATGCCGACTTTTCGACACGAGGCGACGAAATCGCCCACCACGTCGCCCTTGCCGTTTCGCCACGCCGCCTGCTTGCAGCCATAGGGGTAGAGGTCGCTCTGCCATTGCATGAAGCCGTTGAAATGGGTGGCCGTGAAGATCGCGTATTTCGCTCCCGCCGACCTGGCTGCCGCCGCCCATTGGTCCGTGTCGAGCTTGGAAGGGTTGTAGAGCTTGGGGTCGAAAGTCCTACGCACGGCATTGTTGGGCGTGAAATCCCCGGCCACCAGGGGCAGGTCCAGATGAAAGATCGCGCCCACCTCGCAATCTTGCCAGGCCATCTGGGCCTTTGTCGGAACCGGCAGGTGCCCGGCCCGGCTTGCCCGCTCCACGTCCGCCCAGAGCGGTCGAGCCGCCATGCCTGCCAACAGAGTGTTTCCTGCCTTGAGAAATGCGCGTCGGGAGATCATTGCGTCATGCTCCGGGAAAAGGGGGCGGAACTGTCTTCTCTTTGCAGCCGCGTGTCACGATTCCGCGAATTCCGCGTAGAGCCCGGCCAGGTCGGCCTTCTCCGGCGTGCCGGCGTAGATCGCCACCCGGTATCGCAGCCTGATCGACTCGCCGGCCGGCAGTTGCCAGGGCTGCTTGATGAAATTGAACGGGGTGGGCGAAATGAACCCGTAGTCGCGGGTGAACCAGGGGCAATCGGGCCAGGGGTTTTGCGGATGGTGCATGAGGGCGATTCCCTCCACCATCGTTGCCGGCAGGCCCTTGCGAGAGCCGTAGTAGCTGCACCACGGGGCCGGCTTGCCGAAGGTCGCCTTTTCGCCCCGGTCGCCCTGGGCGTTGACCAGCGTGCCGCCGCCGACCGGGGCGATGTCGGGCGCCGCGCGGATCGCAAACAGCGAATGGTTCGTCTTGGTGATGGTGATCCCGGCCACGGCGGTGAGCGTGATCTGGGCGTCGATCAGCCACAGCCGCCGGCCGCGCACGCTGACCACGAATCTGCGATCGTCGGTCATCACCACCGGCTCGGCCGGCTTACGCCACTGGCAGCGGTCGAGAATCGCGGTCGAGGTGTCGGACGTTTCGGCCAGCGTGGGACCGGCCGAGATGACCTGGCCCTGGGCGACATCGCTCTGCCAGTAATTTCCCCCGTTGACGTGGTCGCAGGCGAACAAGAGCGAACGGTGATGGGGCCAGGGAAGCGATGTTTCCGTGGTGAGCGAGAGCCCGGAGAGGGGGCCGGCAAGCGGATAGAAATAGGGGTATTTCTGCGTCGGATGCGCTCGGTAGCTGGTCAGCAGGCGATTGTCCCAGCGGACCCAGACCTGCGGCCCCACCTGGTAGGCGGTCAGATTCGGGCTGGGGTCGTTGGGGCCGCCCAGGGCGGGACGCGGCAAGGCCCCCAGACCCGATACGGCCGGCACGGCGGCCGCCGCCAGGGAGACTTTGAGAAAATCGCGGCGGGCAAGATCGTGCGACATGGCGGTGAGATCCTTCGTGGTTCGATGGGCATCAATCCAAGGCGACCTTTTCCGCGGCCAGGTAGGCGTCGTAGGCCTGCTGAATGGCCTCTGTCGGGGCCGCCGAGCGGTGAATCCAAATGCGGTAGCGGAGCCGAACCGGCACGCCCGGCTCGAGCGTCTTCGCCTTCACCCCCGGCCAGCCCACGCAGAGCGGGCCGTAGTGCCGGGTCAGCCAGGTGGGCGGATAGTCGGGGTGCGAGGCGGAGACGAACACGGCCGCGCCGCTGAGGTCCGCCCGGTCGCCGAACTTCGAGGTGAAATCGACCCACGCCAGCGGTGTCTCGTAAAGGTCTTCGGGCGCCGGGCCGCTGGGGATCGTAATCCGCGTATGGGGGTCATTTGCCGAAGGAGGAGCAAACCGCATGGTCAGCCCCCCGTAGCTCTTGCCGGGGGCGCCCCAGAGCGTCACCGGCTTGTCGACGGGAATGAACGTCAGTTCCACGTCCAGTGCCCGGCTGTCCGGCCGCGCCCGGTACGCCCGAAGCCAAACCCGCTCGATCATCACTTTCTTGTCGCCCACGTACCATCCGTTTTCCACCGCCATCACAGCCGCCAGCGGACCGGCGTCGCGGCAGAGCCAGCGGACAAACTGCTGGCGGATCGTCGAGCCGGCCCAGAGATCGTGCTCGACCCCCTCGATCTTCACGTGGGGCCAGGTCCAATACAAACCGTGGTGGTGGTAGTGATCGCGGGGAAAGTCGTCGGTGAGCACCTCGCCGTCGAGTCCGTAGACCGGATGCACGTAACAGCCGCGGCTGCGGCGGTGATCCGTCTTGGGCACGTGCGGGTTGGTAATCACGCCGTGGTTGTAGACCAGCACCGGACGATCGCCCTCCCAAACGCCCAACGACTGCGGGCTGACATCGTCGATGCGAAACGCAGGCTTGGCCGCGGGGTTGCCACCCGGGACCGGTTCCAGGCGAAACTGCCGAGCATCGCCCGCACCGGGTGGAATCGTGGCGATCAGCCGCTGGTGGTCGGCTCGCGGCGTGCCGTCGGGGGCGATCGCGGGAACGAGTTGCACGGGCAGCGTTTCGCCCGCCTTGCCGGTGTCCACCAGGTGCCACGCCTTGCCTTCGGCGCGGGGCATGGTTTGCGGCAGATCGGCCGCGATCTCCAAGGGCAGCTTGCTCGGCGGCAGGTTCAAGACCGGCGCGGCCGATTCGCCGTGTGCCCGCGGCCCGCCGGCCGCAAACCACAGCACCAAGAGAGCGACCGGCAGCCGGGCGAGCGGCACCGTGGCCGGTGAGCGTCTGTCTGGCGTGCCCGCCGAATGTTTCGCCTCCGCAACAACGCAATCAAGTCCGTGGTTCATGGCATTCGCTCCGGTGAAAATGGCGAAGCTACGATCAAATGCGTTCCCAAGCCGGAGCTTGGGAACGAGAGCGAAGCTACGATCAAATGCGTTCCCAAGCCGGAGCTTGGGAACGAGAGTGAAGCTACGATCAAATGCGTTCCCAAGCCGGAGCTTGGGAACGAGAGCCAGCCCGATCCATGCCATCCTTCCGGCCGGTCGTCTTATGGTAATCCCTTCGGCGTGTCGAATCCAATCCCCGGGGCCAATTCATCCTTCCCTCGCATCAGGGGGCCAACTGGCCGCCGCCACCGGGCTCAGAGCCGATTCTGGCGTCGCCCGACCGTCGCCACTATAATATGGTCGCGCGGCGCGGGCCCGTCGCCGGCGACGAGGGCCTCGGGCAGCCGTCTCGCCATGCCGCACGGGTTCGACCATCATGCCGCCGCCATCCGACCAACGCGAGCCACCCGGATCGGCGTGCAGGGTCCCAACGGGAGGCAACGCCACGCTGCTGGAGAAACACCGCTGGTTGACTTTCGTGCTGCCGCTGGCGGTTTTCGCGCTGGTGGGTCTGCTGGAGCCGACTCCCCGACAGCCGGGCGGGGCGGCGATCGGACTGGCCATCCCTTATCCCTGCTACCCGTGGGTCTACATGCTGAAGATCGCGCTGACCGTGGCCGCGATAGGGTTCGTGTTGCCCGGCTATGGCGGGTTCCCCTGGCGGGTCAGCCCGCTGGCCGTGGTGGTCGGCGTGCTGGGCATCTTCGTGTGGGTGGGGCTGTGCAAGCTGGGCCTGGAAGCCGGGCTGCTGGCGCCGCTGGGCCTGGGCGGTTTCATCGAGTCGGGCGCCCGCAGCGCCTTCAACCCGTTCGAGCAACTCCCCGGCCACCCGGGTTGGGCGTGGGGGTTCCTCTCCATCCGGTTCGTCGGTCTGGTCGTGGTGGTTCCCCTCGTCGAGGAGTTTTTCTTGCGGGGTTTCTTGATGCGGGTGGTGATGGCCGAGCGGTGGTGGGAAGTGCCGTTCGGCGCGATCACCCGAACGGCGGTGCTGGTGGGCGTGCTGTACCCCGTGCTGTCGCACCCCGGCGAGGTGTTTGCCGCGGTGGCCTGGTTTTCGCTGGTGACCTGGCTGATGGTGAGAACGAGAAATATCTGGGACTGCGTCGTCGCCCACGCGGTGACGAACCTGCTGTTGGGCGTATACGTGGTGGGGAGCCAGCTCCTTCTGGGCGGGAACAACTGGTACCTGATGTGACCCGCATCCGCACGCCGTCGCGAGCATGTTCACGCCGGCCCGGAGAGGGTATAATCGCAGTTCTTGACGTTCCCGGCGGGATGCGCGGGCGAGTCGGCCCGCCGCGGTCAGAGACCGCCGTCGACATCCGCCACGCGCCCGGACACACACCACCCGGAGGTTCACCCATGAAACCGATCGTCAAACTGCTCAGCGTCGGCCTGCTGGCCCTCGTGGCCGCCGGCTCGCGTGGGCTCGGCCCTGGCCCTTGCACGGCGGCCGAAGCTGCCCACCCCAACATCATCATGCTCTTGACCGACGACCAGCGCTGGGACACGCTGGGCTGCATGGGCAACAAGATCATCCAGACGCCCAACGTCGACCGGCTGGCCTCGCAGGGGGTGGTGTTCGACAACGTGTTCGTGACAACGTCGATTTGCATGACCAACCGGGCGTGCATCTTCACCGGCCAATACGCCGCGCGGCACGGGGTGATCGACTTCCGCACCCAGTTCACGCCCCGGCAACTGGCCCAGACCTATCCCGGCCGGCTCAAGCAGGCCGGCTACCACTTGGGCTTCATCGGCAAGTGGGGCGTGGGCAAGCCGCCGGAGGGGCTTTTCGACTATAACCGGGGCTGGCCGGGACAAAACAAGTATTTTCCCCGCAAGGACGACCTGAGTTGCCACATTACCACGATGATGGGCGACCAGGCACTCGAATTTCTCGACGGCGTGCCCTCCGACCGGCCCTTCTGCCTCTCCTTCAGTTTCAAGGCTCCTCACATCCAGGACGGCGACCCGGCCAGGTTCAGCGACCGCATCAAGAAACTCTACCACCGGTTCCCGGGCGGATTTCTTTATGATCCGAAGTTGGAGTCGCTCTATCAGGACGTGACGATTCCGCCCGCGCCGCTTTCCGATCCGGCCTTCTTCAATGCCCTGCCCGAGTTCCTCAAGGTGTCGGAGAACCGTCGCCGCTGGCAGTGGCGATTCGCCACCCCCGAAATGTACCAGACCTCGGTCAAGGCCTACTACCGTTTAATCACCGGCGTGGACAACGTGGTGGGGCGGATCGTGAAGAAGCTGGAAGAGAAGGGGCTGACGAAGAACACGATCATCATCTACCACGGCGACAACGGGTTCTACCTGGGCGAGCGAGGTTTGGCGGGCAAATGGTTCGCCCACGAGGTGTCGCTGCGGGTGCCGCTGGTGATCTTCGACCCCTGCTTGCCGGCCCGGCAGAAGGGCACCCGGCGGACGCAGGCGGCACTGTCGATCGACATCGCGCCCACCATTCTGGAGATGGCCGGCGCCGAGATTCCCCCCGCCATGCAGGGAAAGAGCCTGGTGCCGATCCTCGAAGGCAAGCGGCCGCCCTGGCGGACCGAGTTCTTCTACGAGCATCTTTTCCCCCACGCCACAATCCCGCGGAGCGAGGCGGTGCGGGGCCCGCGCTACAAGTATATCCGCTATCTGGACAGCCAGCCGCTCTACGAGGAACTGTACGACCTCCAGAGCGATCCGAACGAGGCGCACAACCTGGCCGCCGATCCGGCCCACGCCGCCACCTTGGAGCGGATGCGGAAGGAATGGGCCGCCTGGCGCGAGAAAGCGAAATAGTTTCCGTTGGCGAGCCGGACCAGTCATGGTCCGGGTCGACCCGTGCCATGACTGGCCCGGCTCGCCAGATGACTGGTCCGGGTCGCCTCGGCAAACCCATCATGATGCAATCGCCATGGATCACGAGAACCCTTCTCGCAAAGGTATCCTTCTCGCCGGCGGGGCGGGCACGCGGCTCGACCCGGTCACCCGGGCCGTGAGCAAGCAGTTGCTGCCCGTCTACGACAAGCCGATGATCTATTTCCCCCTTTCCATCCTGATGCTGGCGGAAATACGCCGGATTCTGCTGATCTGCGCGCCGGAGGACCGCGAGTCCTTCCAGCGACTGCTCGGCGACGGCAGCCGCTGGGGACTTTCCATCGGTTATGCCGTGCAGCCCAGGCCCGAGGGTATCGCCCAGGCGCTGTTGATCGGACGCGACTTCATCGGCCCGGACCACGTGGCGCTGATCCTGGGCGACAACATCTTCTATGGGCAGGGACTACAGAAGATGCTTCGCGCGGCCACCGGCCAAACGTGCGGGGCGACCGTTTTTGCCTACGCGGTAAAGAATCCCCAGCGCTATGGGGTGGTGGAGCTCGACGCCGCGGGCCACCCCACCGCGATCACCGAGAAGCCGGACGTTCCCCGCTCGAACTACGCGGTGACGGGCCTCTATTTCTACGACAACCAGGCCGTCCGCATCGCCGCGCGCCTGGAACCTTCCGCCCGGGGTGAATTGGAAATCAGCGACGTCAATCGGGCCTATTTGCAACGCGACGAGCTGCGCGTGCAGGTTTTCAGCCGTGGCTTTGCCTGGCTCGATACGGGCACGCCCGAGTCGTTGCTTCAGGCGGCCAATTTCGTGGAGACGATCGAGCACCGCCAGGGCTTGAAAATCGCCTGCCTGGAAGAAATCGCCCTCTACAAGGGGTTCATCTCCCTGGAGCAATTCAAACACCTGGCCACAAGCCACCAGGGCGCCTACGGCGAATATCTGCGCGGGCTGCTCGATCGGCCGGGCGGAGCGGCGAGCCGGGCCAGCCATGGTCCGGGGCAACCCGGGTCGTGACCGACCCGGCTCGCCCAGCAGGACCCGCAGCCGATGCGCGGAAATGGAGCCACGGATGACGTTCCGAGAAGGACCGATTGACGGCGTGGTTGCCAGGGCGGTCCAGCGGTACGAAGACGATCGCGGCTGGCTGGTCGAGTTGTATCGACAGGACCAGCTCGATCCGGCCCATTTCCCCGCCATGGCCTACCTCAGCCAGACCGAGCCGGGCGCGTCGCGGGGGCCCCACGAGCACCGCCGCCAGGGTGACTACTTCGTTTTTCTCGGGCCCGGCGACTTCCGCCTCTACCTCTGGGACACGCGGCCCGATTCGCCCACCCGCGGCAACCGGATGACGCTCGCGGTGGGCGAGTCGAACCGCCGGGTGGTGATCGTCCCCTGCGGAGTGGTGCACGGCTACAAGAACGTGGGCGGCAAGCCGGCCTGGGTCTTCAACGCGCCCAATCGCCTTTATGCCGGCCGGCTGAAACGGGAGCCGGTCGACGAGATTCGGCACGAGGACGACCCCCACACGCCGTTCGTTTTCGACTAATCGGCGAGCCGGACCAGTTATGGTCCCGGTCGACCCGGGCCATAACTGGCCCGGCTCGCCAGATAACTGGCCCGGCTCGCCAGATGTCTCGCCAGATGATCGGTCCAATTCGATGTTCGATTCCGAAATCCTTGTCCTCGGCAGCCTGGGCCAGTTGGGCTCGGAGTTGTGCCGCCAGTACGGCCCCAGGGCCGTGGGTCTCGACCTGCCCGAGTTCGATCTGACCGACGGCCAGCAGGTTCGCCGGGTGCTGGGGGAACGGAAGCCGGCGGCGGTGATCAATGCGGCCGCCTACACGCAAGTGGACCGGGCCGAGGAGGAACCTCAGCGGGCCAGGGCGGTCAACGCGCTGGGCGTGAAGCATCTCGCCGAAGCGTGTCAACAACTCGGTGCCGTGCTGGTCGAGATCAGCACGGATTACGTGTTCCACGGTCCGGCGAGCCGGGCCAGTCATGGCCCGGGATGCTCTCCCTTTCGCGAGACCGACCAGCCGAACCCGCAGGGTGTCTACGCAAAGACCAAATGGGAGGGCGAGCAGTATGCCCGCCGGTGTCCTCGGCACATCGTCGCCCGCACCGCCGGACTCTACGGCAAGTTGAGCCCCCGTTCGGCCGGAAACTTCGTGGAAACCATGCTCCGGCTGGCCAGGGCGAACCGCCCGATTCGTGTGGTCGACGACCAGCGTCTGAGCCCCACCTACACGCGGCATCTGGCCCGGGCGGTCCGTTTCCTGCTGGAAGCCGAGCAATACGGCACGTTTCACCTGGTCAATTCCGGCAGCACCACCTGGTACGGGCTGGCGAAGGAGGTTTTTCGCCTCCGCGGGCTGTCGCCCGAGGTGGTCCCGATTCGAGGCGAGCCGGACCAGTCATGGTCCGGAACAACCCGGACCATGACTGGTCCGGCTCGCCAGATGACCGGCCCGGCTCGACTCGCGCCGCGGCCCGGCTACAGCGTGTTGGAGACGTCCAAGTATCGGGCCCTGCCCGGCTCACCGGCATTGCCGTCCTGGCAGTCCGCCCTGGGCGAGTATCTTCGCTCCAGACAGCCTTGACTGCCGCTGCCGACCGACCCACTGGCCAATTGGTTTCGCCGAAGGTAAGCTGAGGGATGAGCCCCCCCTCTTTGCGTAATCCGCATACACATCTCAAACCGCAGAAACTGTTCTTCCTGCACCGAGTGTGTCACCGGATATGCTGACGCAATCCTCAGCGCTTTCGCAGTTTGCGTCGACAATAGTAACAGTGCGGCATCCGCCACTACCACTTGCAATCTCCGTTCCCGCAAGCGTCGACCGCGGGTCTTGACTGGGGAGTCCACGGTGAGCATTCAGAATCTGAACAAGATATTCGATCCCCACCGGGTGGCCGTGATCGGCGCCAGCGATACGCACAACAGTGTGGGCTACACCGTGTTGCGCAACCTGATCGGCTCCGGGTTCCGAGGCGTGGTTTACCCGGTCAATCCCAAGCGGGAGTCGGTCCAGGGGATTCAGGCGTACTCCGACGTTCCCAGCCTGCCCCACGCCCCCGACCTGGCGGTGATCTGCACTCCCTCGCCGACCGTGCCGGGGATTGTGCGGGCCTGCGGCGAGGCGGGGACGCGAGGTATCGTGATCATCTCGGCCGGGTTTCGCGAGATCGGCCAGGAGGGCCGCGACCTGGAGAAGCAGGTGCTGGAGGAAAAGGCCAAGTTCGAGGGGATGAGGATTCTGGGGCCGAACTGCCTGGGAATCATCGTCCCGGGAATCTTCCTCAACGCAAGCTTCGCCGCGGCCACGCCCCCGAAAGGAAGCGTGGGGTTCATCTCCCAGTCGGGAGCCCTCTGCACCTCGGTGCTCGACTGGGCCCTCGACGAAGGGGTGGGGTTCTCCTACTTCGTCTCCGTGGGCAACATGCTCGATGTGACCATGGCCGACCTGATCGACTATTTCGGCTCAGCCACGGAAACGCGCTCCATCATCCTCTACGTCGAGTCGCTCGGCCACGCCCGAGAGTTCATGTCGGCGGCCCGGGCCTTTTCTCGAACCAAGCCGATCGTGGCCTACAAGGCGGGACGTTTCACCGAATCGGCCCAGGCGGCCGCTTCTCACACGGGCGCCATGGCCGGCGTCGACGCGGTCTACGAGGCGGCTTTCCAGCGGGCGGGGATCGTGCGCATCTTTGAAGTCGACGACATGTTCGACTGCGCCGAAATCCTCGCCCGCCAGCGGACCCCCGCGGGAGACCGCCTGGCGATCATCACCAACGCCGGGGGGCCGGGGGTGATGACCACCGACGCCCTGATCGCCCTGGACGGCAAGCTGGCCACGATTTCGGAGAAGACGGTCAAGCAACTGAACAAGTGTTTGCCGCCGTTCTGGTCGCACGGCAACCCGGTCGACGTGCTGGGCGACGCCCCGGCCGACCGCTTCTCCAAGGCCCTGGAGATCGTCCTCAAGGATGGCGGCGTGGATGCCGTGCTGGTGATCCTTACGCCCCAGGCAATGACCGATGCGACTGCCACCGCGGAGGCGGTCGGCGCGGTGGCCCGAAAGACCCGCAAGCCGGTGCTGGCCGCGTGGATGGGCGGGCGGATGGTCAGCGAGGGGATTCAGGCCCTCAACGCCTTGGGACTGCCCACCTACACCGCGCCGGAAAAAGCGGTTCGCGCCTTCATGCACATGGTTTCCTACGCTCGAAACCTGGAAATCCTCCACGAGACGCCGCGCGATCTGCCGTTGTCCTTCACCCTCGACCGCAAGCGGCTCCGCGGCGTGTTCGACACGATCCTCACCGAGGGCAGCGAGGTTCTCTCCGAGAACGTTTCCAAGGCCTTTCTTGAAGCATACGAAATTCCCGTCACCAAGCCGCAGTTGGCCCGCACCGCCGACGAGGCGGTGGAAGTCGCCCGCGGCAAGGGCTACCCCGTGGTGATGAAGATCCACTCCCCGCAGATCACTCATAAGACCGACGTGGGCGGCGTCAAGCTAAACTTGGGCGACGACCAGGCCGTTCGCAAGGCCTACCAGGAGATGATCGCCGAGGGGACGAAAAAACGACCCCATGCCAACATCATCGGCGTCACCATTCAGCAGATGGTCACCTTTCCCAACGGGTTCGAGCTGATTCTCGGCACCAAGCGCGATCCGGTCTTCGGGGCCGTGATTATGGTGGGCATGGGAGGAACGGCGGCCGAGGTGTTTCGCGATCGTGCCCTGGGCTTGCCGCCCCTGAACGAATCGCTGGCCCGGCGTATGCTCGAGTCGCTCAAGTCGTGGCCCCTCTTGCAAGGCTACCGCGGAAAGCCCGGCGTCAACATCGACCGGCTGATCGAAATCATCATGCGGTTTTCCTACCTGGTGGCCGACTATCCGGAAATCAAGGAGTTGGACGTCAACCCCCTGCTGATCACCCCGGATGAGGCGATTGCCCTGGACGCCCGGGTAGTGGTCGACCGCGACGTGGTGACCCACGGGGTGCGGCCCTATGCCCACCTGGCGATTCGCCCCTATCCCGAAGAATTCGTGACCCAGCGGAAACTCAAGGACGGCACTGAGGTGATCTTGCGGCCCATCAAGCCGGAAGACGAACCGATGTGGCACGACCTCTTGGGCAGTTGCTCGACACGGTCCCTCTGGTTCCGCTTCAGCTACCTGTTCAAGGAAACCACCCACGAAATGGCGTCCCGCTACTGCTTTGTCGATTACGACCGCGAGATCGGCATCGTGGCCGAGGTCGAAGAGGAGGGCCAGCGCAAGCTGATCGGCGTGGGTCGGCTGGTGGCCGATGTGGATCACGAGGCGGCCGAATACGCGGTGATCGTGGTCGACCGCTGGCACGGGCATGGCCTGGGCGGGCTGTTGACCGATTATTGCGAGGAGGTCGCCCGGCACTGGGGCGTCAAGCAGATCGTCGCCGAAACCTCCAAGGACAACGCCCGAATGCTCGCCACCTTCCGCAATCGCGGCTTCCAACTCAACGGCGAGTCGGAAGAGGACGTGATGTTGGTGTCGAAAGCCCTCCCGTAGGCCGGGTGGCCACCCGGTACGGACCGGGCAGGTTCTACCATGCCGGGTCGCGACCCGGCCTACGGGCTCGCCTCCGGGGGGTGCATTGCCCGTTCGGCGCGGCTACAATGGCGGCTTGTCGGTTGCCCGGCCGATCGACCCGCCTGGGCCGGATCGCCGGAGCGGAGTCGTTTTGCACCCACCTTGGAGGAGACGTCATGAACAGGATCAGGCCGGGAAGTTGCCGCTACCATTTGTTATTGGCCCTCGTTCTCGGGGCGGGATTCCTCCTGCCCGCCGGCCGCCTGGCGGCCGACGTCAAGCTGCCGGCCGTGATCAGCAACAACATGGTCCTCCAGCAGGCACTCGACGCGCCGGTCTGGGGTTGGGCCGACCCCGGCGAAAAAGTTACCGTGGCCATCGGCGGCCAATCCAAGACGGCCACCGCCGGTGCCGACGGCAAGTGGATGGTTCGCCTCGATCAGATGAAAACGGACGGGCCGCTGACGCTCACCATCTCGGGCAAGAATACCATCACCATCGAGAACGTGCTGGTGGGTGAGGTCTGGGTCTGTTCCGGGCAATCAAACATGCAGTTCGCCCTGGCCAGCGCGAACAACGCCGAAAAGGAAATCGCCTCGGCCGACTACCCCAATATTCGCCTCTTTACGGTGCCCCGCAAGGGAACCCAGGAGCCGCAGTACGATTGCCAAGGCGAGTGGGTCGAGTGCAGCCCGAAAACGGTGGCCAGCTTTTCCGCCGTGGGCTACTTGTTCGGCCGCGACCTTTACCAAAAGCTGAACACGCCGGTCGGCTTGATCCACACCTCCTGGGGCGGTTCGTCCTGCGAAGCCTGGGTGCGACGCGCCGTGCTCGAGGCCGATCCGCGTTACGGGTCGCTGCTGGCCGGTTGGAAACAGCGGGTGGCCGCTTTCGATCCGGACAAGGTCAAGGCCAACTACGAAAAGCGGCTGGCCAACTGGAAGACGGCCGTCCAAAAAGCCAAGGCCGAGGGCAAGCCGGCGCCCCGCCGCCCCCGCGCCCCCGCCGATCCCCGCGCCGGACAACACCGCCCGGCCAACCTCTACAACGGCATGATCCTGCCCGTGCTCCACTACGGAATTCGCGGGGCCATCTGGTATCAGGGCGAGTCGAACGCCGGCAGGGCATACCAGTATCGCTACCTCTTCCCCGCCATGATTACCAACTGGCGACACGACTGGGGAGAGGGGGATTTCCCCTTCTACTTCGTCCAGTTGGCCAACTTCCACGCCGCCCAACCCCAGCCCGGCGAGAGCACCTGGGCCGAACTTCGCGAAGCCCAGTCGATGACCCTCTCGCTGCCCCACACCGGCCAGGCCGTGATCATCGACATCGGCGACGCCGGCAACATCCACCCCCGCAACAAGCAGGACGTGGGCAAACGGCTGGCCCTCTGGGCACTGGCCAAGGACTACGGCAAGCCGGTCGTCTACTCCGGGCCGGTCTACAAGTCGATGAAACCGGGGGCGGGCAAGATCGTCCTCGCCTTCGATCACGTCGGCGGTGGACTGGTCGCCAAGGACGGCCCGCCGCTGAAGGGATTTGCCGTGGCCGGAGCCGATCGGCATTTCGTCTGGGCCGACGCCAAGATCGTCGGCGATACGGTGGTCGTCTGCTCGCCCAAGGTTGCCCAGCCGGTGGCCGTCCGCTACGCCTGGGCCGACAACCCCGTCTGCAATCTCTACAATGCCGAGGGCCTGCCGGCCTCCCCGTTTCGGACCGACGACTGGCCCGGCCTGACGGCGGAAAAGTGAACGCGCCGAGTTCCCGCTCTGGTTGCCTTCCCACCCGCCGCGCAGCGGGACGTCCATCCCCGGATTTGTTTTGG
>CAYZWG010000047.1:4976-20186 GCA_964481605.1 uncultured Planctomycetaceae bacterium | reverse complement strand
TCTCCCGACCCCGCCGAGAAAGGACCGATGGTCTCCCACATCAACCACTTACGCAGATTAAGGGAGACCTTCGGTCAGGCCAACGGCGGGGTCGGGAGACCCGCGCCGAACGTTGTGCCGAGCCGAAACGTGGCTGGCGCTGCGAAGTGCGGCAACCGGCCGGCACAGCCGGCCCTACGGCAACTGCCCACCTCCCAGGTGGGGAAAGCCGCCTTGCCGTGCCGTGGTGGGCATTCTACAATTGCCGGCTTGCCCCATTTTCCTGAGATGCACCTGCCCTCCCAGCCGTCCTTACCCGCACGCTCTCGTCCGGCGCCGCGAAAAACCGCTCGCTTCACCTCGCATGGGCCAACCCGCGAAAAACGTGGTCGTCTTGGGCTCCACCGGGAGCATCGGCCTGAGCACGCTTGAGGTGATCGCCGCAGCCGGGGGAGCATTTCGGGCGGTGGCCCTCTCGGCCCACTCGAATGTCGCGTTGCTGGAGAAACAGGCCCGGCAGCTCACCCCCCGATGGGTGATCGCCACCGACCCGGTCGCCGCGGCCGGCCACTCGTGGAGCCGGCTGCCCGCCGCCACGCAGTTGCTCATCGGCCGCGACGCCATCCGGCAAGTCGTCGCCGAGGAGGACGTCGACATCGTGGTCTCGGCGATCGTCGGCGCAGCGGGCCTGGAGGGGACGTGGGCCGCCCTGGAGGCGGGCAAGACGGTGGCCCTGGCCAACAAGGAGAGCCTGGTCATGGGCGGGCCGCTGGTGACCGAGCTGGCCCGCTCGGGCGGGGGCCGGATTCTGCCCGTCGACAGCGAGCACAGCGCCGTCTTTCAGGCACTGCAATCGGGACGCCGCGAGGAGGTCCGCCGGGTGGTGCTGACGGCCAGCGGGGGACCGTTCCGCAACCGCACCACGAAAGAACTGGCCGAGGTGACGGTGGAGGAGGCCCTGGCCCACCCCACTTGGGACATGGGGCCGAAGATCACCGTCGATTCGGCCACGCTGATGAACAAGGCCCTGGAAATCATCGAAGCCCGCTGGCTTTTCGACCTCGACCCGGAACAGATCGAGGTGGTGATTCATCCCCAGTCGATCGTCCATTCGATGGTAGAATACATGGACGGATCGGTGGTGGCGCAGCTCAGTCCGCCCGACATGCGACTGCCGATCCAGTATGCCCTGACCTGGCCCCGGCGGTGCGAGGGCGTGGCCGAGAAGCTCGATTTCCACCAGCCGATGACGCTCGAGTTCTACCCGCCCGACCCGGCCCGGTTTCCGGCCCTGGGGCTCGGTCTGGAGGTCGCCCGGGCGGGCGGAACCGCCGGGGCGGTGCTCAACGCGGCCAACGAGGCGGCCGTGGGAGCGTTTCTCTCGGGCCGGTTGGCTTTTCGCCAGATCGTTCCGGCCTGCCGAAGCGTATTGCAAAGTCACCGGCACATTGCCCGACCCACCCTGGAACAACTGGTCGCCGCGGACGCTTTCGCCCGCAAGGAGATTGCACGTTGGATTGGTCGATAATACTTGCCGCCGCCGAAGCCTCCTCCACGTTGAGCAAGGCGCTCCACGTCGCCTGGATCGTCGTGCTGGTGCTGATCGGCGTCAACCTGCTGATCATCGTGCACGAATGGGGCCACTACATCGTGGCCCGGATGTGCGGCGTCCGCTGTGAAAAGTTCTATATCTGGTTGGATATCTTCGGCTGGAAACTCTTCCGGTTTCGCTGGGGCCAGACGGAGTTCGGGCTGGGCGTGCTGCCGGTGGGTGGGTACGTGAAGATGCTCGGGCAGGAGGACAACCCGGCCCGGCTGCGAGAGGAGCTGGAACGCGCCAAGGCGGACCAAGCGGCCCCCGACGGCACCCCCCCAGACGACCAGGGCGGTTCCCAGCAAGGCGGCCAGAAAATCGACGTCGCCGCCGCCGAGGCCGCCCTCTACGACCCCCACAGCTACCTCTCCAAGAGCGTGCCCCAGCGGATGGCGATCATCTCGGCGGGCGTGGTGATGAACGTGATATTTGCCTTCGTCACCGCGGTTCTGGCCTACGGGAACGGCGTCTTCGAGAAGCAGTGCGGCGTGGGCATGGTGTCCCCCGGCGGCGCGGCCTGGCACGCCAACTTGAGACCCGGCGACCGGATCGTCGAGATCGCCGGGAAAAAGGCGACCAAGTTCAGCCAGTTGCAGAAGCGGACCAAGATCGGCAATATCGCCCACGGCGTCTCCATGGTGATTGAGCGTGAAGGGGTCGATCACCCCATCGAAGTCAAGCTCATTCCCGACCGCAATCTGGCCGTGCCGACGATCGGCATCACCAACCCCAGCGACATCACGCTGTACGAGCGATTCGCGGTCATCCCGGGCAGCGCCGCCGACCGGGCCAGGCCGGCATTCAAGCCCGGCGACCGCATCGTTCAGGTCGACGACGTCCCCATCCGCGGCTACGCCGACTATCACCGCCAGGAGGCGCTCAAGCGGGACAAGACCCTCTCGATTACGGTCCAGCGCGGCGGCGAGCCATCCACTCCGGGCGGTCCCGCCCGGGGCGCCCGGCGGTTGACCATCCGCGTGGCCCCCAACCCCATCCGCGACCTCGGGCTGGCCATGGAGATGGGTCCCATCACCGCCGTCCAGCCCGGCTCGCCGGCCGAGCAGGCGGGCCTGAAACCGGGCGACCGGATCACCGCGGTCGACGCCCAACCGGTGGCGGACCCGCTGCGGCTGCCGGCCATCCTCGCCCGCCGGGCCGCCGCCGCCCCGGACGACCAGCCGCCCGCCGTCGAGTTGACCCTGGCCGGGCGACCGTTGCCGGTGCGGGTCGTGCTGCGGCGGGCCGATTGGTACGGGGGCCCGCTGTTTCCCACGGATCATACGCCGGTCCCCGCCTTGGGGGTGGTCTACGAGGTGACGGCTCGCGTGGCCTCGGTCCGTCCGGGCTCGCCGGCCGCCGGGGCGGGCATGAAAGCCGGCGACACGATCAAGAAAGTCAAGCTCAGCGCCCCCGACGCCAAGGCCCGCCGCCGGTTGGGAATTCCCGATTCCGCCAAGCAGGGAAGCGACACCTTCGAGATCGGCCCCAAGCAGTTGACCTGGTCGTCCGTGTTTCAAGCGTTGCAGGACTCCCTGCCGGGGACGAAGGTCGAGCTCCACCTCGAGGACGATCGCCTGGTCGAGCTGAAGCCGGTCGAGGCCGCCGACTGGTTCAACCCCAACCGCGGTTTCGCCTTCCAGCCCAAGGAGACGTTTGTCCGCGCCTCCACGCCGGGTGAGGCCGTTCGCCTGGGTGGGCAGGAGACCGTCGACTCGCTGCTGTTCGTGTGGGGGATTCTGAGCAAGCTGGGGTCGCAGATTTCGCCTCGGGCGCTGGGTGGCCCGGTGGCGATCGTGCAAATGGCCTACAACTCCGCCGCCGCCGGCCTCTCCGACCTGCTCCTGTTCCTCTGCCTGCTCAGCGCCAACCTGGCCGTGCTCAACTTCCTGCCCATCCCGGTTCTGGACGGCGGCCACATGGTCTTCTTGGCCTATGAAGGCATCCGCGGCAAGCCGCCCAGCGAAGGGGTGCAGATCGGCCTCAGCTACCTGGGCATGGCGCTGCTGTTGGGCCTGATGGTCTGGGTCTTCGGCCTGGACCTGGGCTTGATCTCCAGGCAGTAGCGCGTGGGCAGCGCGAGGCTCCCATGGGTGGCCCCGATAGCTCTGCTATCGGGGTGCCGCGAGGCACGGGAGGCGAGGATGGCGGCGTGCCGCCCACGCGCGTGGAGCGGGGTCGGGAGACCCGCGCCCAACAGGTGCCTCTTGCGGCTGCGCCGCCTGAGATAGGCGAGCTATCAGGGCCACCCGCGAGCTATCAGGGCCACCCGCGCTGCCACCTGCGCACGGATATCCCCTTTCCGCAACGGGGACGAATCACCCCTATTGGATGTCGCGAACCTCCATCAGCGTGTGGGTCACCGTGGCATCGCCCTGGATGTAGCACTGGGAAGTGATGCCGCGGACCGTCTTGAGCACCTTGAGCACGGTCTCCACCTGGTCGAGAATGCTCTCGATTTCCGCCTCCTTGGCCGCTGCATCGTCGATTTTCAACTGCTTGCGGGCCACTTCCCGGGCTACCAGCTTGGCCCACGGCGAGGCGGCGTCGACCACCGCCGGCCAGTCCACCAGACCCGCCGCCCCCAGGGGTCGCGACGTGTCGGCCAGCAGACCGCCCACCGTGAGCGAACGGGCTCCCAGCAGCCGCCGGCTATGGGCTTCCGAGGCGGTCAATACGGCAACGTCGTCGGAGATCACCAGGTTGGGCACGATCTGCTCGTCCACGCCCCACGCATCCGGCAAGTCGTAGTAGATCACCGTCTTGCCCTCGATCTCGGTCACCTCGGGCCAGGGAATCGAGTAGTCGGCCGGGACGGCATTGGGGTCAATGTCGCGAATCACGTCGACCAGGTCATCGAAAAAGTCGCGGTAACCCTCCAGGGCCTCCTCCAGCAGATGCCGGTCGCTCACGCCCAGCACCAGTGCCGGCTCAATGATCGGCATCGGCTGGGGCAGCCTGGGCATGGCCTCGACCAGTTGGCGGCTTTCCAGCTTGGCGTCCACTACCAGCCCGATCTGATGGTCGGCCAGCGAGGGGATCAGCTTCTGCCGGTTGATCTCGTCCAGTTCCTCCAGCATGGGATCCAGCGACTTCTTCAGTTTCTCATACTTGGCCAGGTCCGAGGGGTCCATCTTTTCCGTGGCAAACTCCTCCAAGTAGCCGCAACCGATCTTCAGCCAATGGACCAGCGAGTCGTAGTCTTGTGGAGAACAGCGGCCCCGCGCGACCAGCGCCATCAGCGGGCTGCCGCCCACGTGGTCCAGCAGACCCAGCGGCTGGGAACCGTCCAGCCCCTTCGGCTGGGTCCAGTTGTAGGAGTACGACTCCATCCCCTCCCCGGTGAGGAAAGAAAACTCCAACGCAGCACCCGGCCGCGGCAGGCACTTTTTCACGTCCTCGGCCAGAGCCACCGCGTCCTTGCGAATCCGCGCATCCAGGTCCTCGTCCAGCTTGGCCGCCGGCAGCAAGACGTCGCCCAACTTCAGCAGCTTGTCGACGTCCTCGGGCCCAAAGGCCAGCCGCCGGGCGGCCTCCTCGCTCAAGTAGCCGATTCCCGTCAGCCGCTCGTCGGCAAACTTTCGCAACGGCTCCAACTCCGGCCGGTCGACCAGCAGATCGCCCTTGCCCAACTCGGCCAGCCGCTGGACCGAATCGGTCACCGCCAGCAGAAGGTGGTCGTCCAGCACACCCAAGGCGATCACCAGCTTCAAGTCCTTCACCTTGGCCACGACCTTCTCCGCGTCGCCGTCGTTGGTTTCCAACTCTTCCAGTTCGTCCAGCGGCACGTCGCTCCAGGGAATCATCTTGCCGTCGAGGGTGAGCGTGAGGAACTTCGACTCGCCCACCTGCTGTCGCTTCAGCCGGCCGTTCAACTCCGGCGCTATCAGCGTGAGGGGAGTCAGCAGCGTCTCCAACCGGGTGATGGCGGTCTCCGCCCGCTGGGTGTCGTCCACCTGGAATCCGGCCACGATCGTGGGCACCTTGATGAGATTCAGGTTCTTGGACAAGGCATACAAGGCCGACGCCGCCCGACGCTGTTTTGGGCCGAGGTCCTCGCCCTTGCCGGTCACCTTAATCACGATCGGTCCGTAGCGGACCGCGTTGCCGACCTCCTGGGCCAACTCGATCGCGTCGACCACCCCGGCATCGCCGTAAACGAAAACGTCGTCCGAGAACATATCGCCCAGCAGCCCCAGCAACTCGGCCACCATCGGGTTTTTCAGCGCCGCCTGAAATTTTCCCGCCGGACTGTTCTCGTTGCCCTCTTGGGCCTTCAGCATCCCCAAGCCGTCCCGCACCGCCGGCATCTCCAGCAGTGCCTGAAAGGCCTTGCTGCGGCCAATGATTTCGATCTGCTCCCGGTTGCGGAGCATCGTCCCATAGAAGGCCGCGTCCGCCGGAATCAACTCCAGCGACGTGTTTTTCAGATCGTCCGCCCGGGCCGCCGTCACCGCCGGCACCCCGATCGGCAATCCCACCAAGAGCAACACCAATGTTCCCAACATCAAGCGTCGACCGACCATGAAACTGCCTCCTTCTGAAGTGGACCGGAAAAATACGGGAAAAGCACCACGCCAAGGACCGGCGGTGCAGACCTCTCACGCAAGCGAATCCGGCGCGCTGGGCCAATCCCGCGCGCAAATTGTAGCCCCATCCACGCCTGGCGACAATTCCACCACGAATGCCCCCATCGCCAAGGTGCCTTTCCAACAAACCCCCCTCCATCGGACCGGATACAGCGATCCCCTACCGGGTGTTCGTCGCCGGCATGCAAATCTTGCCCCCTTTACCAAAACAGGCCGGGATGCCCCGCCCATCGCTCGGCGCGGGTCCCGGGTGGCACCGGTTCTTGAACCGGTGTGGCCCTGCCACAAGAGGTCAGGGCAAATCGCTCCACCCAGCGAAGGCGGGGTCGGGAGACCCGCGCCGAACCGCAGCCCGGGCGTTGCCACCCGCGTCCGGCGGGGTCGGCAGCCCCGCGCCGAGCGTTGACCTCTCGCCGGCTGCCGCCGGCCCAGGTTCAAGAACCTGGGCCACCCGCCGAGACCGCACCGAACGCGGCCTGCTCCCCCCCCAACGCCAAGCCGGGGCTTGTCCTCTTGCCGGGACGACCATTATCCTGGTTTCCGTTACGGAAAACCCGCCGAACGCCGTTGCGGCCATAACCGCCCCCCCGCCAGAGACGTCCCTTGAAAATCGGCCCTACCCGCATCGAGGACACGTTTGCCGAAGCCTTTCGCATGCGTTACGCGCGGTTGATCGTCACGGCGATCGATTCCCACTGGGTGCGGACGGCCGTGGCCCATTTCTCCGGCTACGCCACGTCGGTGATCGGCTGCGACGCGGAAGCCGGCCCCGAGCTGCTGGTGTCGCCGCAACAGACGCCCGACGGCCGCCCGGGAGCAAGCCTCCTGGCCTTCGGCTTCTCGGTCGAAAAGCTGGCCCGCGCCGTCTCCAACCGGGTGGGCCAGTGCCTGATGACCTGCCCCACCACGGCGGTCTACGACGGCCTGGCCGCGGCCGCCGACCGCATCCCCCTCGGCAAGCACCTCCGCTACTTCGGCGACGGGCTGCAGAAGAGCAAGCAAATCGGCCCCCGGCGCTACTGGCGCGTTCCCGTCATGGACGGCGAATTCCTCGTCGAGGAGAGCGTGGGCGCGGCCAAGGGGATCGGCGGCGGCAACATCATCCTTCAGGCGGTCGACCAGCCCACGGCCCTCCAGGCCGCCGGCCGGGCCGTCGCCGCGGTGGAGGCCCTCCCGGGGGTTATTACCCCGTTTCCCGGCGGCGTTGTCCGCAGCGGCAGCAAGGTCGGATCACGCTACAAGGCCCTGGTCGCCTCCACCAACGACGCCTATTGCCCCACCGTTCGCGGCCGGGTGGAAAGCCACCTCCACGCCCAGGCCCAGGCGGCCTACGAAATCGTGATCGACGGCGTCGACGAAACCTCGGTCGAGCAGGCGATGGCGGCCGCCATGCGGGCCGCGGCCGGTCCCGGCGTGCTCCAGATCGGCGCCGGCAACTACGGCGGCCACCTGGGCAAGTTCCACTTCCATCTCCACCCGGCCCTCAAGCACTCTTAGCGCCGGCTCTCGCCGCCACCGTCCCCATCTTCCCGCCTTGGCGCGTCAAGGTCCTCCGTCCTGCCGATCGGCCATTCCGGGGCGGGCATGAGGACCGTCTCGGCGCCAGGCGCGGCGGCCACTGCCACGCTCGACTGCTCCCGCCGGCCGCGGCGGACCGCCCTGGCCCGCCTCCGCCTTCGCCTCTCCGCGCCGCCGCAAGACGCCCAGAATCGGCAGCAGCAGCGCCCCGTTGGCGCGAAGGTAAGACCGCCGAAAATAGAAACGCCGACGGCCCTCCGCACAGAGCGCTTGCAGCCGGGCCGGCGCCAGGTGCTCGCCCCGCACGATCGGCACCCCGCCCGTGTAGCGATGGAGACGAAAATCGTCGATCCGCTCCCCGTAACGCCGCCCCAGCTCCGTGCCCGGATAAGGCGTGAGAAAATGAAATCGCAGAAAAGTGGGATTCAGACGACAGGCATGGTCGATCAGTCTCCGCACGGACTCTTCCGTTTCCTCCGGTCGTCCCACGACCACCCCGCCGATGGTCCGCACGCCCAGTCCCCGACAAGCCTCGATCAACTTGCCGCCGGCATCGCCCTCCGCACCCTCTTGGCCGGGTTGCCCAATCCCTGAATCATCCGGCGGTTCGATGGCAAACTCCAGGCACGTCAGGCCCACTCGCTTCAGCGCGCGGAGCATCGCCCGGGAAACCGACCGCGGCGCCGCCCGGATCGAGAATTGAATCGCCGCCGGCAGCCGGCCAAGCTGGTCGGCCAGCCGAAACACCTGCGACTCGCTCTGGATGAACTGGGGGTCGCGGAAATGAAAGGAGTGAAAACCCCAACCGCGGATTCCCCGGGCCATTTCCTCGGCGATCGCCGCCGCGGTTCTCAGCCTGGTTTCCCCTTCTGCTGCCGCGACCCCGCAATATTCGCAGCCCTGGCCGCACCCCCGGCCCTGCTCGATCAGGGCCGTGGGAAATCGCCAGAACCGGTCGGGCATGCGGAACCGCCAGGGCGCAAACGGCGACCAGTCGGCCGGAGGAAGACGATCCAAATTCTCCATCTGTCCCAACTGGACAACCGCCCCCGGTCGCTCAAGCACCTCGTCGAGTTTCCACAGAAGCTGCTCGGCTTCGCCCTTGACCACCGTCACGTCCAGGTCGGCGAAGGCCTCCGGCAGCACACCGGCCACCGGACCGGCGACCAGAATGCGAATCGCCGGGTCCCGCGCCAGCAGTCGGGTCATCACCCAGCGCTCGATCGCCACGGTGGCCATGGCCGGACAAAAGACCACCAGGTCGGCCGCCCCGGGAAGCCGGTCCTCCACGCACGTCACACGGTGGCCCAAACGCTGGAAAACCGCAGCCAGGTAGGCCATCAAGAGGGAATTGGGCCGGCACCCCCGCCACGGGCTGAACCTCGCCAGCCTCGCCCATCCCGCCGGCCAACCGTTCGGCACCGCGCCCAAGCCGCAGGCGGCGTCTTTCCAGATGCCTTGTCGTCGACTCTCCCAGAGAACCACGTGCATCAACCCGTCGTCTCCTCCCGCCGGCTGGCTCCGCTTCCAAACCGGCCTCCTCCAACTCCTGTTTCCCCAGGGTCGGTGCCCGGATGGCAGCGTGGAAAAATAGCCCTCCCCTGGGGACGGGTCAAGTGCAATCGCCACAGGCCCGTAGGCCGGGTCGCAGGAACAGACTTCCGGAGGTGGTTCGAGGTGGCGGTTTCGAGGGGAGATTCTGAGAGCTGTAGGTCGGGTCGCGCTGCCGGCATCGTAGAACTGGCTCTAGAAGTAGCGCAGGTAGCGTGGCGTTTGAGTTTTTCCAAGCCGTGGAAGCATGAGGAGAATGCAAGGCGAATGGGCCGGGTCGCGACCCGGCATGGTAGAACGACCGTTGGGCGCGTGGCTCTCCTTGTTCGGCGCGGGTCTCCCGACCCCGCCGTTTGGCTGCCGCGCGGTATCTCGCCCAATCCATGCCGGGTCACGACCCGGCCTACAGACTCGTGCCCTCCCTCCCCACCTACGGCCCCAGAATCCCCAACGCCACCAGCAGCACCGCCACGCCGCTGGCCAGGCAACTCGCCGCCCCGAAACGATCCGTCCACACGCACGGCACGGGTCCCGTCCCCGCCGCCAGCACCATCAGCGCGTTCAACATGCAGGCAGCCTGGACCGAGGCGAAAAGCAGGATCAACAGCACGAGAACGACCAGATGGCCCTCGTCGCCGGGGCGACCCGAGGCAGACAGGCCCGCCCACGCCTCCCCTCCGATCACCGCCGCCAGCCCCAGCACGAGCGGGCTCAACCAGAGCCACTCCCCCATGCTCAGACGCTCGCGCCGGCCGCGAAACACGATTTGTACGCTCAGCACCAGCGGGCCCGAGAGAATCATCCCCAACAGTACGGCGGCCACCACCAGAACCACCAGCCCCGGCGGGGCCAACTCGGACGCCCGCGGGCCAAACGCCAGGAAGACAAGGGAAAAACCCAACGCCACGCCGGCCTGCAAGAGCAGCACGTCCAACAGGGTGAATCGCTGCCACGATTTCCGCCTTGGGGAGCCGGAGCCGACCATACCGTCGAGTTTACGCAACTCGGCGGCGAACGAAAAGCGCCCGCCCGAACAGCCGCGTCCCCCGTGCAAGAAAGCCCACCACCGGCATCGTGGCACCGTCGGGGGATTCCCCCGCTCGCCCGACTCCTCTATCATGCCCGCAACCGAACGCCCCCGTCCCCCCCCGACGCATCGAGAGACCGTGCCATGATCCTTTACCTCGTCCGCCACGCCTGGGCGGGCCAGTTCGGCGATCCGGCCTGGCCCGACGATACCCAGCGTCCCCTCTCGCCAGAGGGCAAGACACGTTTTGCCCGGGTCGTCCAAATGCTGGTCGAACGAGGATTTCGGCCCGAGCTGATCGCCACCAGCCCGCTGCTTCGCTGCCGGCAAACGGCCGAGTTGATCGCCGCCGGAAGCCAGGCCGCACCGCCGGTCGTGGTGCGGCAGGCCTTGGCGCCCTCGAGCAACCTGGAAAGCCTACTCCATTGGACAATTCAAGAGGCAGCCGACTGCCGGCAGGTCGCCTGGGTGGGCCACGCCCCCGACGTGGGCGAAATGACCGCCGCGCTGGTGGGCGACGGTTCCGCCTGGATCCGTTTCGCCAAGGGCGCCACCGCGGCGATCGAGTTCGGCGAGGCACTCGCCGCGGGTGAAGGCCAACTTCGCTGGCTGGTCTCGGCCAAGCTGCTGGGCTGCTGAAGGGCTGGGGTCGATCGGCCAGGCCCACGGACACCTCCCCCGCCACGGTCCGGGGCGAGGCCCATTCTTGCCTGCCCGTCTATCGCCTCCTAGAATGAAGAACTGCCGTGTCCATCTTGTGGGTGCGTGCTCCGCGCGCACGCCCCGGCGACAAACATCCCCCCGTTTGCCCACACCATGCCCAGCGACGAAGAAGAAATCTACCAAGAGCACATCTTGGATCATTACGAAGACCCGTATCACCGCGGCCACTGCCCCCGCTGTACCCACCGCCACGAGGACGACAACCCCCTCTGCGGCGATACCATCGAGATGGAGTTGACCATCGACAACGAGGGCAGGCTGGCGGAAATCTATTTCGACGGCGACGGCTGCTGCATCAGCCAGGCGTCGGCCTCGATGCTGGTCGAGCATTTCGACGGGCACAGCGTGGACGAGGTCAAGCGGTTTACCGCCGCCGACATGCTCGAGCTGTTCGGGGCCAAGCTCACGCCCAACCGGCAGAAATGCTGCCTGTTGCCGTGGCGCGTGCTGCAGTCGGCCATCTTTTCGCCGGTCGGGGGTGCCACCTCCTCGCCCGAGTGCTCCCCCCCCGCGCCGTCGCAGCCATGAGCCAACCCTGCCCCCCGCCCGTTCTCGATCCGCAAGACTACCGCGGCGACTTTCCCATCCTCGCCAAGGTGCTCCGCCACGGCGTGCCGCTAATCTACCTCGACAACGCCGCCACCAGCCAGCGCCCTCGCCGGGTGATCCAGGCGATCGTCGACACCTATGAGCAGCACTACGCCAACGTCCACCGCGGTATCCACTGGCTCTCGGACCAGGCGACCGACCTCTACGAAGAGGCCCGCGAAAAAGTTCGCGCGCTGATCGGCGCCCCCCAGCCCGAGCAGGTGATCTTCACCTACGGCACCACCGCGGCGATCAACCTGGTGGCGCGAAGCTGGGGCGATACCCACGTCGGCCAGGGTGATGAAATCCTCGTCACCGAGATGGAGCACCACTCGAACCTGGTGCCTTGGCACCAATTGGCCCGGCGCTCCGGCGGGATCGTGCGACACGTGCCCTTGACCGACGAAGGACAACTCGACCTGGAGGCCTTCGACCGGCTGCTGAGTGGGCGGACCCGGATCGTGGCGGTGACGGCCGTCTCCAACGTGCTGGGCACGATCAACCCGCTGCCGGAGATCATCACCAAGGCCCACCGCGCCGGGGCGCTGGTGCTGGTCGACGCCGCCCAGAGCGTGCCCCACCTGAAGACCGACGTGGAGGCCCTGGATGCCGACTTCCTCGCCTTCAGCGGCCACAAGATGCTGGGCCCCTCGGGCGTGGGCGTGCTCTACGGCAAACGGCAATGGCTGGAGGAAATGCCCCCCTTCCTGGGCGGCGGCAGCATGATCCGCCGCGTTAAGCTCGATGGCTTCGAGCCGGCCGACCTGCCCGCCAAGTTCGAGGCCGGCACACCGCCCATCGTGCCGGCCATCGGGCTGGGCGCGGCCATCGACTATCTCAACGAAATCGGCTTCCAGGCCATCGCCGCCCACGAGCACCGGCTCACCGAACACGCCCACCAACGGCTGGCCCAGCTCGGTGGCCTGCGGCTGCTGGGACCCCCACCCCGGGCCAAGGGCGGGATCGTCAGCTTCGTCTTCGACAACAACCGCCCCCACCCTCACGACGTGGCCCAACTGCTGGACCGCCAGGGCGTGGCCGTCCGCGCGGGCCACCACTGCGCCATGCCGCTGCACAAGCGTTTCGGCGTCAACGCCACCACCCGGGCGAGTTTCTATTTCTACAACACGCTGGAGGAGGTGGACCGCTTCGTCGACGCGCTGGCCGAGGTGAAGCAGGTCTTCCGCCCCCGCCGGCGATAGAGGGGCACCGGGGTCATCGCCTTGGAAGCCTCCCTGGACCAAAATTCACCCACGGATTCTGCTGAGGAGGCGGAATGGAAATCCGAAAACCGGTGGCCCGGGCCCGGTTCTTGGGGACCACCTCGGATATGCAACGACAAGCACGGGAATCATACAGACGATTCATCCGGGACCCCAACCATCCAAGCCTTCGGTTCAAGAACGTCCACCCCACCGAACCGGGTTTTGTTTTGGTCGTGAGGGTGAGGAAAAAATGCGGAATGCAGCATGGAAACTCGTGAGGATCATCTTCTCCCTTGCCGTGTCGGGCGGCTGGCTGGGGATGGGGCGGGCGGAGGCCGGCGACTGGCCCCAGATTCTCGGCCCCCGGCGAAACGGGATTGCCGTGGAGGAGTCGATCGCGGCCGCCTGGCCCGAGGGTGGCCCTCGCCTGCGCTGGCAGCGGCCGGCCGGCCGGGGCTTCGCCGGGGTGGCCGTGGCCGAAGGCGCCGTCGTGCTCTATCACCGGCTGGGAGATCGGCAGATCGTCGAGGCCTTCGATCCGCCCACCGGCCGGCCGCGTTGGCGGGCCGAGTTTCCCGCCCGCTACGAACCCTCCTACAGCGACGACGACGGCCCTCGCGTGGTGCCGCTCGTTGACCGCGATCGGGTCTACGTGTACAGCGCCGGCGGCGAACTGCGGTGTCTCGAGCTGGCCTCGGGCAAGGTGGTCTGGTTTCGCGACTGTTTCCAGGAGTTCAACTCGAAGAAGCCGTTTCACGGCGAGCCGCCGCAAGGATATTTCGGCGTCGGCACCTCCCCGATCGTGGCGGGCGACAAGCTGCTGGTGAACGTGGGCGGCGACCGGCAGGGGGCGGGGATCGTGGCCTTCGCCCTGGCCGACGGGCGAACCCTGTGGAAGGCGACCGACCAGCGGGCAGGCTACTCCTCGCCCGTGGCAGTGACCGTGGACGGGGTCCGCCATGTGATCTTCGTTACGCGGCTGGCCGTGGTTTCGGTCGACCCCCAGACGGGCACCGAGCGATTCCGGTTCCCCTTCGGCCGGATCGGACCCACGGTCAACGCGGCCAGCCCGGTCGTTGTGCGGGGGCACGTGTTCGTCACGGCGAGCTACGGGATCGGGGCGATGCTGGTGTGGATCGGGCCCGGCGGGGCCGAGGTCGTGTGGCGCGACCGCCAACTGCTGGCCAGCCAGTATACGACCTGCGTCGCCTACCAGGACTGCCTGTTCGGCATCGACGGCCGCCAGGACGGCCGGGCGGCCGATCTCAAGTGTTTTAACCCCATCACACGCCGGGTTCTCTGGACCGAGCGGGGTTTCGGCTACGCCACGCTGATCCGCGCCGGCGATAAACTGCTGATTCTCAAGACCGACGGCACGCTGGTGTTGGCGGCGGCCGATTGCCGGGGCTACCGGGAACTTGCCCGGGCGCGGGTGGCCGACTCGACCACCCGAGCGCTACCCGCGCTGGCCGAAGGACTGCTCTACGTTCGCGACCGGCGGACGCTGAAATGCCTGGAGGTGAGCCGGGTCGGTCACGACCCGGGTCGGTCGGTGAGCCGGGTCGGTCAGTGACCCCGGTCGGATCGGTGAGCCGGGTCGGTTACGACCCGGGTTGCCCCAACTCGCTCCGCCGGCGCACGCGGATGTTCAGACCCTCGACCACCAGCGAGAAGGCCATGGCGAAGTAGATATAGCCCTTGCTGATGGGGGTGCCGATCGCCTCGGCGGTGAGCATCACGCCGATCAGGATGAGGAAGCTCAGCGCCAGCATCTTCAGCGTGGGGTGCGATTCGATGAAGGCGCTGACCGTCCCGGCGAAGAGCAGCATCACGCCCACGGCCAGAACGATCGCCAGAATCATGATCGACAGGTGGTTGGCCATGCCCACGGCGGTAATCACCGAATCGAGCGAGAAGATGATGTCGAGCACGGCGATCTGGACCAACACGCCGAGCAAGCCGGCGGTTCCGCCCGGCTTGCGTGTTTGCTCGTGTTCCTCCAGCTTTTCGTGGATTTCGTGTACGCTCTTGCCGATCAGGAACAGTCCCCCGGCCAGCAGGATCAAGTCGCGGGTGGAAACCCCCATCACCTGGCGGGCTTCCTCCGCCGACAGCCAGGGGAGCCAGGAGGGGGAGATTCCCAGGCTGGACAACCGGAAGAGCGGTTCGTCCAGGCTGAGAATCCATTTCAGCGCGACCAGCAGGAGGATGCGGGTGCACATGGCCGCCCCCAGGCCCAAGGCGCGGGCCCTGGGCTGTTGGCCCGCTGGCAGCCGGCCGGTGAGGATGGCAATGAAGACGATGTTGTCAATGCCGAGGACGATCTCCATGGCGGTCAGGGCGACCAGGGCAATCAGCGCTTCGGTCATCGGCGGTTTCCTTATTGCGTTTGGAAGAGTCGAGCAAACGCCCAGCCACGAATCGCCGGTATCTTAACCG
>CAYZWG010000047.1:0-4876 GCA_964481605.1 uncultured Planctomycetaceae bacterium | reverse complement strand
AAGCTGGAGCTTGGGAACGAGTTGCTCAGAGTTGCGCGGGGGGACCGCTCACCTTGCGTGGACCGGCCGGCGGACGGGGTTTTTCTTCCGCGGCACGCCGTTTTCGGAGAGCACCTTTTGCGCCTTGGTGAGGTTGTTCACCTTGATTACGGCGAGCAGGTTGCCACGCGAGCCGCGCTGGTCGTTGGTTGAGCAGTAGGCGTAGTCGATATTGAGATGATCGGCCGCCAATCGTTCGCAGATGCGACGAAAGGCACCGTTCTGGTTCGGTACGTCGACCAAGAGGACGTCGGTGGCGTCGAAACGGATGTTGAGGTGGCCCAACACCTCGGCCGCCTTGGTCGAGTCGTCGGGCACGATGCGAACCGTGCCGCGGTCTCCGGAATCCATCACCGCCAGGGCACGAAAACTCACTTTTTCCTTCGCCAGTGCGCCCAACACGTCGGCCAGACGTCCCGGCTTGTTGACCAGGCTCACCGAGAGCTGCTTGGCAGTCTGCATACCGCTCCTCCTTTGCATGAGAGTCGTGGGGAACGCTGCAATCTCCATTTGCGGACAGACATTTGAGAAGGGCCTCCTCTGCCAATGAGGATCATATCAGCCGGCCGCCAAGGGTCAAACCGGACGCGCCTTTGCCGGCGGAAACCGTGTTCGACAGTTTGCCGAGAATGCCTGTCTTGCCGGGCCTTCTCCCCTTTTCGGGTTAGCCTGAAAGGGGGTATTTCGTCAGCCGCACCCCCTTGCGGAAAAGGGCCCACCGGCCTTCGCCGCCACGGCGGGAACTTCCCCGACAAAAAGCCCGGTTTGCGGTACAATGACCCATGTTCGCATCGGCTGAAACAATTCGGGGTCCGGTTCGTTCTTACTGGTAGGGATGCACCGTCGGGGCGGGTGTGTCCCGGCGGAGACTTTGCTCTTTGCGTCCACTGGCTCGGGGAGGCCGTTACCATGACACGCCGAATAATCGTGGGGTTCGTGTTGGCCATGCTGATGCTGCCGACGGCGGCCTGGGGCCAAGGGGTGCTGATCGTGGTCGATCCGGGGCAGTCGGTTCGTCTGCCGCGACCGATCTGGCCGCCTTGGCCGCCCTGGCCACCGCGACCGATCCCGCCCCGGCCCCGGCCCCGGCCGCCGGTGAGCTACAAGATTCATGAACTGGAGGTCAACGCCCGGGTGGTTGACCAGGTGGCCCAGGTGCAGGTCTCGCAGTCGTTCGTCAACACGGGCAGCCGGCAGCTCGAGGTGGCGTTCGTTTTTCCGCTTCCCTACGACGGGGCGATCGACTCGATGACCCTGTTGATCGACGGCAAGGAATACCCGGCGCAACTGTTGGACGCGGAAAAGGCCCGGCGGATGTACGAGGCGATCGTCCGCAAGAACAAGGACCCCGCCTTGTTGGAGTGGATGGGCACGGGGCTGTTCAAGACGAGCGTCTTTCCGGTGCCGCCGGGGGCCGAGCGGACCGTCACCCTGCGTTACAGCCAACTGTTGCGGATGCACGACGGGCTGACCGATTTCCTCTTTCCCCTGAGCACGGCCAAGTACACCTCGCGGGCGGTGGAGAAGGTGTCGCTGCGGATCACTCTCCAGACCCGAGAGGACCTGAAGAACATCTACAGCCCCACCCACCAGGTGAAGATCAAGCGGTCGGGCGACAGGCGAGCGACGGTCACCTACACGGCCAAGAACGAGGTGCCGCAAAGCGACTTCCGCCTGTTCTACGATATCGGCCGCGGCAGGGTGAGTACCCGAGTGCTGAGCTACCGCCCCGAGAAGAAGAAGGACGGCTTTTTCCTTCTCTTGGCTTCGCCCAAGATCAAGGCCAAGAAGGAGGACCTGCCGAAGAAGACGGTGGTGTTCGTGGTCGATCGTTCGGGCAGCATGAGCGGCAAGAAGATCGAGCAGGCCAAGGGGGCGTTGAAGTTCGTGTTGGAGAATCTCCGCAAGGGGGACCTGTTCAACGTGATCGCCTACGACAGCACGGTGGAAGCGTTTCGTCCCGAGCTACAGCGGTATAACGACGCCAGCCGCGAGCAGGCGCTGGGTTTCGTGGAAGACCTCTACGCCGGCGGCAGCACGAATATCGACGACGCCCTGCGGACCGCGCTGGGCCAGTTGCAGGATGCCGACCGTCCCAGCTACGTGATCTTTCTCACCGACGGGCTGCCCACCGCCGGGGTGACCGGGGAGATGGAAATCGTGCGGCGGGCGAGCGAGGCCAACAAGGTGCGGGCGAGAATCTTCAGCTTTGGCGTGGGCTACGACGTGAACAGCCGGCTGCTGGACAAGCTGGTCCGTGAGAACCACGGCCAGAGCGAATACGTGCGGCCCGACGAGGACATCGAGGACCGCGTCAGCCGGCTCTTCCGGCGGATCGAGTCGCCCGTGATGACCGACGTCAAGCTGGAGTTCGTGTTCGACGCCAAGAGCGGCGGCCACGGCAAGCCGATTAGCCGGGTTTACCCCAAGGGGTCCTTCGACCTGTTTGCCGGCGAACAATTGGTGGTGGTGGGCCGTTACAAGCGGGCGGGCGCGGCCAAGGTGATCGTCAGCGGCGCGGTGGGCGGCAAAAAGCAGAAGTTCGACTTTCCCGCCAAGCTGGTGAAGAAAAGCAGCGACGACTCGCTGGGCTTCATCGAGAAACTCTGGGCGGTTCGCCGGGTGGGCGAGATTCTCGACGAGTTGGACCTCAAGGGCAAGAACCAGGAGTTGATCGACGAGTTGGTGAAGCTCTCCACCCGACACGGCATCCTCACGCCCTACACGTCCTTCCTCTCCGACGAAAACACGCGGATCGACGACCTGGCGGCCAACGCCCGGCGGGCCGGCGTGCGGCTCAAAGCGCTGGATACGGCCGAAGGCTACTCGGGCTTCGCGCAACGGGTGTTCAAGGGTTCGATGCAGCAGGCGTCCCAGGTTCCCCATGCGGTGGCCGACTCCCCTTGGAGCGGTGCCGGCGGAGGGCAAATCGCCCGCGGCCGCCCGGCCATCCGATCGGGTCCCGGCGGCCGTTTCGGTCTTGGCGGAATGGGTGGTTTCGCGGGTCCAGTCGCCGCCCCGGCCCCGCTGGCCGCCGCCGCGCCCCTGGCCGAGGCCGACGAGGAGATTCGCCACGCCGCCGAGACGATCCGCCAGGTGGGCAACCGGGCCTTCTACCTTCGCCAGGGGCAGTGGATCGACTCCACCGTCACCGAGAACCAGCAGAAAACGGCCGTCCACGTCAAGCAGTTCAGCGACGAGTACTTCGCCTTGGTGCGGCGGCACGGCCGGGCCCTGTCGCAGTACATGGTCTTCGACGAACCGCTGATCGTCAACGTGGCCGACCGAACCTACCTGATCGAACCTTGAGGCGCGTCGCCTGGGCCGTTGCCGTTTTGTGCGAATCGACCCCTATCCCCTTTCCCCAGACGTGGCCTTACCGATAACTCAAAGAAAGTGACCATCCGTTTGAGGATGCCGCCTTACCTTGCCCCGTCCGCGGGGGCGAAGCTGCCCTCGTCCTGGCGCGGTACACGCGGCCTCAGCGGCGGCTCGCCTTCGTGCGTGGCGGCAACGGCGCGGAGGCTCGCCAGCAGCCCGGCCACCTGCCGGTGGATTTCTTCCGTCTGGCGGATCACCAGGATCTTCGCGTTGGCGAACGTGTCTCCGACGATGCTGCCCGGCCCCCCCACGTCGTCCCAACTGTCCGGCGCGACCGTCGAGTCGACCATGTCGATCAGTGCGTCGTAGTCATCCCACGGCTTGCCCTGCTCGTCGCGGCAAACGACCAGGTCGCCCACGCGGTAGACGCGGGTCTCCAACATGCACTCCACCTCCTCGGGCGCGGTAATCAGCAGCACCTCGTCGTGGATCGTCCAGGCCAACTCCAGCCGGCCCAACATCAACTCCAGCGCCGACCGCAGCGTGATGTCCGCCACGTGAAGATTGACCGGCTCTTGACTGTCGATCCCCATGTCGTCCAGGGCACTCGTGTCGAGCTGAATCTCGATCCCGTGCTTCTCCTTGAAGAAATCGACCACGTCTTGCAGGGGCGTGTCGACGAAGTCGCACGCCACCTTTTCTCGCAGCGCCGCCCGAATTGCCTCCTCCGGCGTGTGAGGTTGCTCGGAGGGCGACTTGGCCTCTTGCTCGGGCTTGCCGGCGGCACGAATCCCGGCCAGGAGCCGATCGACCTCTTCGTGCACGGTCAGCGTCTGGCGGACCACCAGCACCCACGCCGCGCCCAAGGTGTTGCCGGCAATGCTGCCCGTGCTTGCCATGAAGGGATCACTCTCAGGGCTTCCCAGCCCCGCCCCCAAGGTGTTGCCGGCAATGCTGCCCGGGCCGCCGACGTCGTCCCACGTCTCCGGCTGAATCGTCGACATGATCGCCTCGATCAGCGGATCGTAGTCCTCCGCGGCGTGTCCGTCCTCGTCTTCGCGGATCACCAGGTCGCCCACGTCGTAGACTCGGGTGGCCATCATCATCCCAGCCACTTCCGGCGTGGTGATGAAGAGCACCTCGGCGTGAATCGTCCAGGTCAGGTCGAGATCGGAAAGGATCAGCTCCAGGGCCGATCGCAGCTTGATCCCCGCGAGGCTGCGGGTGATCGGGGTTTGCGCGTCGACGCCGATGTCGTCCAGGGTCCGCGTGTCCAGCAGAATCTGGATTCGGTGCAGCCGGGCGAGATAGTCGATCATGTCCTCCAGCGGCGTGTCGACGAACTCGAGGTGGGTCGGCTCGTTCAGGGCGGCCAGGATCGCCTTCTCGCCGGTGCGCAAGGGGGGCGGTTTCTGGTTGTCGTCCGCTGGGGCGGCAGCCGGCGACGAGGCCAGCAAGATGGCGGCGACCACACCGGCGACGAATCCGCCGAGAGCGGCACGAGGAAGACATCTCT
>CAYZWG010000046.1:12651-20503 GCA_964481605.1 uncultured Planctomycetaceae bacterium | reverse complement strand
CGGGGTCGGGAGACCCGCGCCGAACGCCGAGTGCTGTCAGAGGCAGGGTCAGCTTGGCGAGGATTGCGTTACGAAGCTGGAGCTTCGTAACGAGTAGGCACCTCTCTCGGCGGAGTCGGGAGACCCGCAGCGAACGGGGCCGGCCCTACGGTGCCGGCTCGACCTGGGCCGTGCTGGCCGGGTCGGCCTGTGGTGTGCCGCCGCGGTAGACCGCCGGCTGATCGATCCCGTCGCCGTCGAAATCGCCCACCACCGGCTTGTCGTGCGGGCCGCCCAGTTGCAACACCCGATCGTGGGCGTCGAGCCGCCGGTCGCCGTTCGTGTCGAGGTGCCATGTGCCCTCATGGTAGACACCCAAGTCGTCGATCCCGTCGCCGTTGAAATCGCCCACCACGGGCACATCGCCCGGGGTGCCGAAATGCTCCACCAGGCTGTCGCCGGCGCTCCAGCGACCGTCGCCGTCGCCGTCGAGATACCACGTGCCCTGGCGGAAGAGGCCGATGTTGACCACGCCGTCGCCGTTCCAGTCGCCGGCCACCGGCACGTCGCCGGGCGAGCCGTACTGGAAGACGTGATCGATCAGGTCGTTGCGAATCGGACCTTGGGCCGTCCGTTTCATGGTCCTCAGCCGGGTGGCGGCGACCTGGGCCTGGGGCGGCAGGTTCTTGGCCACCCGGCGGAAGCGCGGGGCGTCGATGTTATCCGCGTCGGGGAGCCCCGGTTCGTGCTCGATCGCCCGCTCGTCGCCTCGCCAGGCCGGCCCGAAGATAGCGATATCGGTCTTCCCGTCGGCGTCCCAGTCCCCGGCCACGGGCTGGTCGCCGTGTCGGCCCAGTCGAGCCCAGAGGTCGCCGGAATCCCAAACGCCGTTGCCGTTGAGGTCGATGAACCAGACGCCGTCGAGGAAGACGGCAATTTCGTCGACGCCGTCGCCGTTGAAATCTCCGGCCAGGGGGATTCCCCCTGGGATGCCGAAGGTGAATTCGTGCTGGGTGTTTCCTTCGCCGTCGGCGATCGTCCACTGCCCCCCGTCCACGCCGGCGCCGGTCCAGGTTTGCGGATCGAAGTAAAGGGCTTGGAAGCTGACCATTTGCTGGGGGTCGTGGCGCTGGCTGCGAGGGCGGCCCCCGTCAATCACGCTCAAGTGCCAGGTGAACGGGAGAACCACTCCCCCGCCGTCCCAGCGGGGCATCACCGTTCGCTGCATGGGACTTGGCACGTAGGCCAGGCTAGTGACCGGGTCCGGCGGCAGGATTGGCGTGGTCGGCGGCGGCAGGGGGTCGGTCGGCGGTCGCGGCAGAGGCGGCGGAACCACCGGCGGCATCTCCTCCACCCGCACTTCGCTGAAATTATACGAACTGGCGTCGTCGCCCATGGCGATGGGAATCAGCAGAATCGCGTCGTCGTTGGGGTTGACCACCAATTGGCTCAGCACCACCGGATCAATATTGGCGTCGGGATTGACCGCCAGCCCACCCTTGCTGCCCGGCGTGTCGATTCCGTCCAGGTAATCCTCCGGCTGGACCTCGATGATCGTGTAGACCCCCGGCGCCAGCCCGGTGAATGCGTAGTGGCCGTGGGCGTCGGTGACGGTGGTGATCGGCTGCCCGTCGGCAGCCAGGATCGGCGCGCCGCTGCCGTCGCCCAGTTGCAGCCTCACGCCCGCGATGGGCTGGTCGTCGGCGGTGCGGCGGCCATCCCGCAGGGTGGTCAATCGGGGCACATCCTGGCCGTTGTCGAGTTGGATCGTGGGCCCATCCTGAAAAACGTAGCCGGAGATCGTGGCCGGCACCATTTCGCAGAAGTTGTAATCGACCGCGTCGACGCCGGAGGCCAGGCGGGCGTCCTCGATGCGGTCGGGCCCGGCCAGGTGTCCCCCTTCGCTTCCCACGTGCGTTTGCCCCTGGAGGTAGCCCTCCGGCTGGACCTCTTCGACGCCGTAGGTGCCCGGTGCCAGACCCTCGAAGCGGTACATCCCCTGGGCGTCGGTGGTGGCCGACGCGATCCGGCTTCCACTGGCGTCGAGCAGATAGATCGTCACCCCGGCCAGCAGCGGCTCGCCCGGGTCGGGGATGCAGTCGCCGTTGAGCTCGGCGTGGACGCGGCCGCCGATACTCACCGGGCGCAGCTCGCCGAAGTTGTAGTTCTCGCCGTGCACGGCCGCGGCCAGGAGTACGTCGGTGATTCGGTCGCCCGGGTTCTGGGCGGTCCCGCCGGCCGTGCCCGGCGTGTCCTTGCCGTCGAAGTAGCCGTCCGGCTGTGCCTCGGCCACGCCATAGACCCGGCCTGGCCGCAGCCCCTCGAAGCGGTAGAAACCGGCCGCGTCGGTGGTGGCCGTGACGCCGGTGGGTTGGCCGGCTTGGTCCAACAGCGCCAGGCTGACACCGGCCAGCGGCGCCTCGCCCGGTTCGCGCAGCCCGTTGTCGTTGTCGTCGGCGTAGACGAACCCGGAGAGGGCGGCCGGCTCCAACTCGCAAAAGTCGTAGCCGCTGCCCGAGGCGTCCGAGACGAGGGCCACGTCGATGATCGAATCGGGGTCCAGCAGCGTCCCCCCGGCCGAGCCCACATGGTCGCCGCCGTCGAAGTAGCCCTCCGGCTGGACCTCCTCGACGCGGTACATTCCAGGGGTCAAACCATCAAACCGGTACTCACCGTTTTGGTCCGTGAGGGTGGTTGCCAGGAGGTTACCCTGGGCGTCGCGGAGCCGGAGCGTCACGCCCGCCAGGAGAACGTCGCCGGGACTGAACAGGCAATCGCCGTCGCGATCGGCAATCACCCGGCCGGCGATCGAGGCCGGGCGGATTTCGCCGAAGTCGTACTCCTGCCCGGCTTGCCCCCCGGCAAGCTGAATGGCCGTGATCGAGTCGCCCGGATTCTGTGCCGTGCCGCCGGCCGTTCCCGCCGCGTCCAGGCCGTCGAAATACCCGGCCGGCGTGACCTCCTCGACGCGGTACTCGCCGGGCGTCAACCCGTCGACCGACCAGGCACCGTCGGCCCCCGAGTAGACCACGATCGGCGCCGGGAGGGGACCCGCCGGGGGCAGGTATTGCACGCGCACCTCGGCCCCGGCAATGCCCTCCTCGCCCGGCTGGCGGAGGCCGTCGTTGTCGCGGTCGTGATAGACGTATCCACTCAGTGCGGCGGGCAGCGTCTCGGCGAAATCGTTGCCCACGCTGTCGTCGCCCCCCAACAACTCGATCTGCGTGATCACGTTCTCGCTTTCCACCACGCCGCGGCCGTGGCCGTCGACCGAGCCGGCCGTGGCCCCCACGCTCAAATACCCGCTGGGCTGGCTCTGGACAATGCGGTAGGTGCCGGGCAGCAGGTCGTCGAAGCGGTAGTGGCCGTCGGCGTCGGTCACGGCGGTTTGGCCGGTGTCGGCGTATCCACTGCCCTGGTAGCGATACAGACCCAGCGTGACCCCGGCGATTCCCACGTCGGCCGGGTCCTGGGTGTTGTCGCGGTCGGCGTCTTCGTAGACCGTGCCGGCGATGCGGATCGGCAGCGGCGTCTGGGTGAGCGAGAAGACCGCTCCGGCGGTCTGGTCGACGTGGCTGACGTCCAGCGGCGGCACGTAGTCGTCCGGGGGCAGATCGAGACCGCTGGGGCCGAGCTTGTGGTCGTAGGCGTCGAGGAAGAGGTCCATACCGCTGCTGTCGTGGTAGTGGGGGGCCGTGAAGGTGGCCAGCAGTTGCGAGCCCTCGAACTCGGCCCCCTCGGCCACCGGGTTGTCGTGCAGAAAGCCCTTCTCGTCGACGTCGATGCTGAACCGCAGCTTCTCGCCGGGATCGAACCCGGTAAAGCTCATCACCAGCGTGGTCCCGCCGTCGGCCACGGTGGCATCCGCAAGGTTGATCCCGGCCGAATCGAGAATCGTCAAGCCGGCCCAGCCGGAGACGCCCAGGCCGCCGCTTTCGGTATCGAAAAAGGTATCCACCGCGTCGATCCCGTCACCCAGCTTGTCGGTCTCGATGGTGAGCGAGGCCAACTGGGTTCCCGCCGCGCCGCCGCTCCAGGTGACCTCGAACACGTCGCCGGCCGTGTCGGCGCCGATACTGTCCTCGAAATAGACCGCGCCGATCTGGATCGGGGCCGCCGAGAGCAGTTGCCGCGGTTCCATCTGCTCGAAGCGGCAGACGCGCTTCATCGACAAGGTCGCCGATGGCCGCGAGGAGAGAATCTCGGCGCCCCCCAGGCGACGCCGCCAGGATCGAACTTGTTGGAAAAGACCCACGAACTACCTCCCTGTAGGCGTATCGCTAGTGGCTGTGCGGATCGAAGGCGCTTGCCGCCCCCTGTCGGCTGGCGGGGGGCGACTTCGCTAGGGATTGGAAACGGTTCGCGGACCCTGGGCGGTGATCGGCCAGAATCGCACCGTGGTGTCGAAACTGCCCGAGATCAACCTTCCGCCCCGCGGATCAAAAACCAGCGCCGAGACCGAGCCCGTATGGCCGGCCAGGTGGAGCACTTCCCGCCGCGCCGCAAGGTCCCAAACGCGGATCGTGTCGTAACTGCCGCCGACGGCCAGCCGCCCCTGCCCGCAAAACGTCATCGCCAGCACCTTGCCCGGCCGGGCCGGCACGGTCTCTTCCACGCTTCCCGAGTCCACGTCCCAGACGATCACCTGGGCGCCCTCGCCGGCCGAGGCCAGGCGGTCCCCCCGGGGCGAAAACGAGAGGGCCAATACGCTCCGTCCCCCATCGACCAGGTCGCGCAGCACGTGGCCCGCCCCCACGTCCCAAAGGCGAATCCTGCCGCCCCGCCCGGAAGCCGCCAGACGCCGCCCGTCGGGCGAGAAGGCCAGCGAGCGAACGTCGGCCGCGGCGGATTCCCACTGGCGAAGCATCTGCCCGGTGCGGGCGTCGAACAGCCGCACGCGGGAGTCGAATCCACCCGCGGCGAGAGTCCGGCCGTCGGGCGAGAAAGCCAGCGCGGCAACGCCCGCCGGCAGTTCCGCCGTCCGCAGCAGGATCACCCCGCGGTCGATCTCCCAGAGGATCACCTGCCGGTCCAGGCCGGCGGTGGCCAGCACGCCGGCCGTGGGGCTGAACGCCGCCGCACGGACCCAATCGGTATGGCCCACCAATTCGCGCTCCAGCCGCCCGCTTTGGGCGTCGAAGATTCTCACCCGATGGTCGTCGCCCGCACCGGCCAGCCACCGCCCGGTGGCGTCCACCGCCAACGCGGAAACCACCGGCGGGGCCGCCTCCGCTTGCTGCCGGTCGAGTTGAATCACCCGCGCGGGCTGAACGTTCTGGATGGTCTCGGCCGCCGTCGGTACGACGACCGAGAGGACCGCGGCCGCGAGGGCCGACGCCACAAGGGAACGAAAACTCACCATGCTATCCAACCCGGCCAGGAAAGATGCGGAGAAACACCGGTGCGGGCGCAAGCGCAAGGACCACGCCCTTGTCTATTCATCGGCCGAATCGGCGTGCCCTACCCACGGGAAGTTGCCCAATTGGTTTCCCTCGCGGGGCGGGGCGGTTTCGCAACGCGGGCCGAGATGCCGGCAAGAGAAAGTTTGACGGTCAGCCAAAGTTTGCTGCCTTGGAAAACCGCCACTCGGGGGCGGCGGGCCGTGCGCCTTCCGGCGAAATCGTCCCGCTACGCATCCACGCGGATCCGCCGGCCCGCGTTGAACGAGCCGATCCGCCAGGCCGTCACGCCACGGCGTCGGGTTTCGGCCTCGAAGGTGGGCCCCGCTTGGGGCGGAATCGCCATCAGCAGGCCGCCGGAAGTCTGCGGATCGTAAAGCAACATTTCCAGCGATTCGGCCTCCGCGGCGTTCAGATCGACCTGCCCGGCGAAGGCCGTGCGGTTGCGATAGGCCCCGGCGGGGATCAGGCCCATGGCCATCTGCCCTTCAGCGCCGGGCAGCGTGGGAATCGCCCGCACGGAGAGTTCCGCACCCACGGCCGGTGGATCGCCCAGCATCTCGCTCAAATGTCCGATCAGGCCGAACCCGGTCACGTCGGTCATGGCGCGAACCTCGGCGGCCAGGGCCGCCTCGGCGGCCGGCCCGCCCAGCGTGGTCATCGCGGCCACGGCGGCGGCGATCTCTTCCTCACTGGCCGAATCGGCCTTCAGCGCGGTGGTCACGATGCCCGTGCCCAGCGGCTTGGTCAGGTAGAGCAGGTCGCCGGGCAGGGCGCCCCGGTTGCGAACGATCCGGCCGGGCTCGGCCGTGCCGATCACCGCCATGCCGTACTTCGGCTCCTTGTCCTCGATGGTGTGGCCGCCCACGATCAGACAGCCGGCCGCCCGCGCCGTCTGGGCGCCGCCGGCCAGCACCCGGCCGAGCACGTCGAGGGGCAAGGAACCGGGCCAGCCGACCAGGTTCAGCGCCGCCAAGGGCCGCGCGCCCATGGCGTAAATGTCGGAGATCGAATTGGCCGCCGCGATCCGGCCCCAGTCGCCGGGGTCGTCGACCAGCGGGGTGATGAAGTCGGCCGTAAAACAGATCGCCAGGTCATCGCGCACGAGTAGCGTCCCCGCGTCGTCGCGCGTTTGCAGCCCCACCAGGAGCCGCGAATCGACGACCGGTGCCAGATGCTCGAGTACCTGGGACAGGTCACACGGACCCAGCTTGGCCGCTCATCCCGATGCGTCGGTCAAGCGGGTCAGCCGAATCGGCTCGGCTGCCATCACAATCTCCTCGGAGTGGTTGGTGGTTACTTGGATAGCATCACTTAGCCTTTCACTGCCAAGGCACGGACCGCCCTCAATGCCGCCTCCATCTCGGTGGGCGTGTTTCCCCAGCCGGGCGCGAGGCGAACGACCCCGGCCGAGAGAGTCCCCAGGTGGCGGTGAGCCGCGGGGGCGCAGTGCAAACCGGGGCGACACAACACGCCGAACTCCCGCTCCAGCCCGAGCGCCACGCGATCCGGCGGCAGGGCGTCCAGCGTGAACGCCACGCACAGGGCGGTGCCGTCGGTAGGCGAGTGGACTCGAACGCCGGGGGTGCTGTCAAGTCCGGCCAGGAGGATTTGGCAAAGCTCGCGCTTGACGGGGCCCAGCAGGCCGCGCGCCGGGAGCCCTTCCAGCGCTGCCCGAGTAGCCGCCATGCCGTGCAAGTTGAGCGTGCCGGCCTCGTAGCGGTCGGGCCGAAAGTCGGGGTGTTCGAGCGACTCGGAGCGGCTTCCGGTGCCCCCCTCGACCAGCGGCAGCACGTCGCGCTGGGGAGCAAGATAACACACGCCCAGCCCGGTCGGACCCAGCAGGCCCTTGTGGACCGAAGCGGCGAGGAAATCGATCTCCCCGCCGGCCACGTCGATCGGCAACACGCCCAGCGTCTGGGCGGCGTCGACCAGCAGGGGGATGCCGGCCAACGCATCGCGCACCGCACGCAGGTCCTGCACGGCGCCGTTGACGTTCGAGGCGTGCTGCACCACGGCCAACGCCGCCGGCTGCCGGCGGGCCAGGCGCCCCGCGGCCTCGGCATCGACGCGCCCGAACGGGTCGGCCGGAAGGGTCTCCACCCGGATGCCCAAGCTCTTGCCGAGACGGCTTAGGGGCCGCATCACCGCGTTGTGCTCCATGGGCGAGACGAGCACCCGGTCGCCCGGCTGGAGAAACCCTTTGAGCACCAGGTTGAGGCCCTCGGTGGCGCCGCGGACAAACACCACGTCCTCGCTCTCGACGGCGCCCAGCAATTGGGCCATCCGCCGGCGGGTGGCGAAGACCAGCCGTGCCGAGTCGATCGAAGGGGCGTGGCCGCTGCGGCCGGCGTTGGCCGCCACGTTCTGGAAGGCCTCGGCCGCCGCACGGGCCACCTCGGGCGGCTTGGGCCAACTGGTGGCGGCGTGGTCCAGGTAGATCGGCTTGCTCATGCGATGCTTTGCGTTAGGCA
>CAYZWG010000046.1:9712-12551 GCA_964481605.1 uncultured Planctomycetaceae bacterium | reverse complement strand
GTGGCGGCGTGGTCCAGGTAGATCGGCTTGCTCATGCGATGCTTTGCGTTAGGCAATTCGAAGGAAAGAGAGTACCCCGCGCTCGGCGCAGGTCTCCTGACCTCGCCGAAACCGCTGCGGCGCAGGTCTCCCCCGGACGGTATGTTATTTCCTGCGACTGGCCTTACCACATCCCCCGGCTGCCTTCGGACGTCAGGAAAACGCAATCTCTTCGTACTCTTCCTTGCTTCGGCGATAGACCGTCCGCGGCTTGATGCGTTCGTCGCCGGCCAGCTTGCCAACCGCCTCCAGATCGCCCAGGCAAAACTCGACGGCCATCCCGCAGTTGGAATCGAGGTCGCGGGGAACCGGCACCAGGTCGCACCACACGCCCTGCTCGGCAAAAACCGCCTCCGCGGCCATCACCTGGTGGATCGACTCGAAGAGCATCATCCCGCGTTCGGTCGGGCGGGGATTTGCCATGGGAACCCCAGCGGCCGGGTGAAAAACGGTGGGCACCCCGGGCGGCAATCGCGCTGCCCGCGGCGGCTCGACTACGGGCGGAGCACGCGGTCGGCCTCGGCCAGCGCGGCGACGATCTCGAACATGTTGGTCACCCCGCCGACCTGGAGGGAATCGACCAGCCGGTAGAAATCGAGACAGGTGCCGCAGGAGAGAATTTCCACGCCCCGGCTTTCCAGCTTCTTCAGGTCGTCCACCAGGGGCGAGCCCCGGGTGGTCAGCCGCACGCCGGCGTTGACGAAGATCATCCGGCCCGGCAGCGGCTCCAACTCGGCCAGCGTCTTCACAAAAGCCCTCATCAGGATCGCACCCAACTCGGGGTCTCCGGTCCCCAGAACGTCGGTCGCGATGAAGGCCAGGACCTGCAAGGGGCGATCGCCCGGCGTGGCGGCGGGCGACTCGGCCTCGGCGGCCTCGCCACGCGCAAGCAGCAGGTGGAACTCGCCTGCCTGGGGCCGAACGCTGACCTCCCACTTCAAGGTGGTCGCCATCCGCCGGATATTCTCCACCGAAATCTCACTGTCGACGACCACGCGAACCGCCTCGGCCCCCGGCTGTTGGATCGCCTTGCGGGCCAAGACGACCGGCTGTGGACACCCCAGGCCTCGGGCATCGACGACTTGCTCGGCCACGCGGTTTCTCCCTCTGCTGCCGGACGGCGACTCGGTGCATGAATCGTATCGCGGCGCCTGGGAACGTGCAAGCCGCACGGGGCTTGGTTGCCGTAGGGCCGGCTGCCGCATCGTGGGTAGCACCGGTTCTTGAACCGGTGTGGCTGGAGCCACAAGAGGTCACCGCGAATCACTCCACCCACGGAATCGGAACACCGCCCGAACGTCGCCACCCGCTCCCGGCGGGGTCAGGAGACCCGCGCCGAACGCAGACCTCTTGCCGGCTGCCGCCGGGTGCAGGTTCAAGAACCTGGGCCACCCGAGACTCGCGCGTGCAAGCCGCACGGGGCTTAGACTCGGCTTGCCAGGAGATAAATCCCCGCGCCCAGGCCCGCGGCCACCGGCAGGGTCACCACCCAGGCCAGCAGAATCTGCCCGATCACGCCCAGCCGGCCTTGGCGGGTAACCGCGCCCAGTCCGAACAGCGAGCCGCAAGAGACATGGGTGGTGGAAACCGGCATCCCCAGCCGGCTGGCCCCGATCACAATCAACCCGGTAACGAGGTTGGCGGTGAATCCCTGTCCGTGGTTCATCGGCGTGATTTTGCGGCTGATCAGTTCGGCAACCTTGCGGGCGCTGAGGACGGCGCCGATCGCCATGCTTGCGGCCACCACGGCCACGGCGGTCCAGCCGCCGAAGGCCGGCGCGATGAGCAGCAGCGCGGCGATCTTGGGCGTGTCGTTCAGTCCCCGGGCGAAGCTCACCAGCCCGGCGGAGAGATAGTGTGCCCGATCGAGAATCGCCACCGCCGGAATACCCAGGAAGGAACCTTGATAGCGGTTGAGGCAGGCCTCGGTCGAACCGGCGGTGACGCTGAGGGGGATGGCCTGGGCGGCCATGGCGGCCTGGCTTCCCACGGGCACCAGCTCGGCCGACTCGGTGCCCACGCACACGCACGTCGCTTCGCTGGCGCCGAGCTTCACCCGCAGCGCGTGCAACGCGCGGTAGGCCAGGGTGGTGACCGCGATGGCCATGATCGGGCTGACGGCCAAGGGCAAGAGAAAGGTGCCGGCCAGCCGGGAGAGGTTGATGCTCGAGCCGGCGGCCCAGCCAGCCCCCAGTAGGGCCCCGATCAGGCCGTGGGTGGTGGAGATGGGCATACCGATCCGCGTGGCCAGGAGCACGGTCGCTCCGGCTGCCAGGGCGACGGCCGCCACGTAGGGGCCGCTGCCCACCAACTCGTCGGCGACCAGCCCCTTGCCGCTGAACGCCTTGAGCAACTGGCCGGCCAGGAAGACGGCGGTGAGCGAACCCAGGAACGTGGTCACCGTGGCCCAGGTCAGCGCGCCGCGATAGTCCGTCGTGCCGCTTCCGAACAGTGTGGCCACCCCCTTGAAATTGTCGTTGGCCCCGTTGGCATAGGCCAGGCACACCACGGCGAAAAGGATCAGAACCAGGGTCACGGTTTCTCCTCCATCATTGCGAATCGTGGGCCGAAAAACGCCTCAGCGGACAGCGTCACCTTGGGTTCCCCCCGCCGGCCTTGCGCCGGTGGGAGACGGGTTTGAGAACTACCACGCCCACACGCGTCTCCACTACGCGAAGCCACGAGGAACCGTCGGGGGGTGGCGGCCCCTGGTAGTTTTCCAAACCCGCAACCCACCGGCACAGGGCCGGTGGGGGTTACCTGGTAGCCCAGTAGGGCCGGCCCTACTGGGCAATCGCTC
>CAYZWG010000046.1:0-9612 GCA_964481605.1 uncultured Planctomycetaceae bacterium | reverse complement strand
GCCGGTGGGGGTTACCTGGTAGCCCAGTAGGGCCGGCCCTACTGGGCAATCGCTCCCTGGCAACTCGAGCCGGCTCCCGCCGCGCAACCGTAGCAGTGCTGGCCGGTGACGATACGCCGCCGGGCCAACGCCCGTGGATCGAACTCGTGGATCGACGGCGCCAGACCCTCGGCCAGCCCCAGCCCCAGCATCTGGTTGAAATCGCAGTCGTAGAGCCGCCCCGTCCAGTCGACCGAGAGCGTGGTGCGGCACATCACTCCGGCGGCCGCCGCCGGATTGAACGCACCAATCAGCTTTTCCATGTACTGGTCGACCTTCCCCTGCCGCACAAGGTCGTTCAAGAACCGCCCAATGGGCAGATTGGTGATCGTGAACAGCCCGCTGAAGACGACGCCGTAGCGCGACTTGAGCTCGTGCTGGTAGGTCTTTTCCAGTTCTCTCTGGTCGGGCGGAAGCGATGCCCCGAGGGGGTTGTAGACCAGCGTCAAAGTGAGCGGCGAGCCGGGCTGCCCGTAGCCCAGCGCGTTGAGCCGGCGAAGCGCCTCGATCGACTTCCGGAACACGCCGCCGCCCCGCTGCAGATCGACGTTGTCTTCCAGGTAGCAGGGGAGCGAAGCGACCATCTCGACCTGGTTTCGGGCCAGCAGCTCCGGCAAGTCGCGATAGCCGGGCGCCAGCAGGATGGTCAGGTTGGAGCGGTCGATCACACGGCGGCCCAGCCGGCGGGCCTCCTCCACGGCCCAGCGGAAATGGGGGTTCATCTCCGGCGCCCCGCCGGTCAGGTCGAGGGTGGGGATATCGGTCCGCCCCAGCGCGTCCAGGCAGGCCGCCAGCGTTTGGCGGCTCATGATTTCCCGCCGGTCGGGCCCGGCGTCGACGTGGCAATGTTTGCAAGTCATGTTGCAGAGCCGGCCCACGTTGACCTGCAAGACCTCGATTCCCACCGCCCGCAGGGGAAACAGCCCCGCCTCGGCCAGGGCTTTCTCGAACGGCTGGTGACGCCCGCCGGCGGCAAGCACCTCGAGCTGTTTCGAGGCCCGGGCCAGCGGATTGCCTTCGCGCAAGAGGGAGACGGTAGCCATGGTGGGATCACCCTGGTGGAGGACATGGAGTTCGGGAAAAACGCCGGCTGCCGCCGGCGGCTCAGCAGCAGGGCTGGCCGTCGCCGCGGCAGGTTCCCGCAGCGTCGGTCGTCTGGTCGTAAAGCTCGCCCTTGGTCTCGCTGGGGTGGCGCAGGCGGGGACGCTGGCAGTCGAACCGCTCGGCCTCCTCCGGCGGAACGGGTTGGTTCGGTTCGATCATCTCGAACATCCCCCGGTAGGGCTCGCCGGCCAAGAGCCGGAAGGTCTTGTCGCAGACGGCCGTGCGCCGACCCCGCTGGTAGACATGGCCGTCGTCGTCCTCGACCTGCTTGAACGGCCCCCGATAGACGGCGGCCTGCTTGCGCTCCCAGCAGGGGCCTTCCTTGCCCTTGTAGGCCAGCACGGTGAGCGAGCGGAACTCGATCCCCTCGACCACCCGCCAAGGCTCCTTCTGCCGGCTGACGATTTGCACGCCGTAGAAGCCGGCCTGCTCGAACGCTTCCAGGAAGTGGTCCTCGCGGAACGCCCCGGAGATACACCCCGACCACAACTGGCCGTCGCGCTTCAATTGCCGGGGAACCTCCTCGTCGGAGACGATATCGCTGATCGCCGCGCGGCCGCCGGGCTTGAGCACGCGGTGGATTTCCGCAAACAGCCGCGTTCGATCCTCCTGGCGAACCAGGTTCAACACGCAGTTGGAGACCACGCAATCGACGCTCTCGGTGGGAATCATGGGCGACTCGTGCCGGAGGCGATCTTCCGTTTGGCGCAGGGCCAACCAGTCCTCCGGGGTGCCGATCTTGGGCCGGCTCAACTGCTCGGTCAATTGCTCCAGGTCCAGCGCCAGGTCCTGGATCATGCCGTAGCGAAACTCGACGTTGGCATGGCCGATTCGCTCGGCCACGGCCTGCTGGTGGCGCCGGGCCAGGGCGAGCATCTCCCGGTTGCAGTCGACGCCGATCACCCGCCCTTGGGGCCCCACCACCTGGGAGAGGATATAGCAGGCCTTGCCCCCCCCGGAGCCCAGGTCGAGCACGGTATCGCCCGGGCGGGCATAAGGCGTGGGATCGCCGCAGCCGTAATCGCGATCGAGAATCTCCCGGGGAATCGCCTCCAGGTATTCGGCGCGATAGGCGGTGGGACAGCAGAGAGCCGGTTGTTTGGCTTGCGAGGCCTCTGCATAACGGGCATCGACCGAAGCCTCCGTCGTGTCGTGTCTGGTGGAAATTGCCGCACTCATTGCCGTCGTGTCTCCTTCCAGTTGAGAGGCCGAAAAAACGACCGGGGTGTGCTCGTCATCGGCGTCCGGCCGAGCGATCGTTCAGGTTCCAGTCGTAGTCCAGATAACTGACGGGAAAGCTCCCCCCGGCCACCAGCCGGCGGGCCGATTCGTCGGGAAGGTAATCCGCGAACCGCGCCACCCCGGCCTGGGGCGAGCCGCCGAAATCCTCGGCAAACCACTTCAGGATCGATGAAACATAAACGGTCCCTCGCCGGGTGTCGACCCGAAAGTTTTTCGGCCGGGAGAAAAAGTCCCGCGTATTGTCGGCCAGTTGGGCCTCCACTCGCTGGGGGGTATAGGCTTCGCTGCGCAGCCGGGGGCATCCGATCGAAGCGCAGACGATGGCAAAATGAACCCGCGGTTCGTGCATTTTCCGCAAGATTTTGTGCTCGATCGTGTTGAGCGAATAACTCTCTCCGCCTATCCGCAAGAGAAGATCGTCCCAGATATTGTAGCCCCAGACCTTCGCCGTGTGGTTGCGGATGCTGCTGGTGGGATACTCGCGAAGGATGCCGCGGAGGGTGATCGCGTTGTAGGCGTTGATCCAGAAGGCCAGTTGGCTCTGCCGCGTGGCCGGCGTGCGAAGGCTGCCCCGGCTGAGCGTGGCCAGGTATTGATCGAGCCGACCCAGGTCGGCCGCCGAGCGTTTCCAGGCGGCGTAGTCGACCATCCCGTCGGCGTCGACGTAGGTTCGCAAAAGCTGATCCCACAAGCCGTGGTCGATCCGGTCGAACGGTACCCGCTGATCGGGCGGAAAACTCTGACCCAGGTAGACCTTCGACCCGGCCAGGGCCGGAGCAGATAAACCGGCCAGCACAACCATCACCACTGCCAAAACGGAAAACTTCGCCATCGTTCTTCTCCCGGTTCAAAGTGCGATTCCATTGCCGGCCCCCGTGGCCGAGCGATCCGTCGGGGCCACCGGAGGCGGGAGCCTCATGCGACCGTGGGTATCATCGCACTCCCGCCGAGCTAGGTCTGTTAGGGGGCTCACAAATGCCGAGATTTCCTTCCGCGGACTATTCTAGCGAGACAGCCGAGCAGGGTGCGTGCTGGACACGCACGAGGAAAGTCGAGCCGCATGCCCTCCCGGCACGAACGCACCATAATACTCTGCCCCCCGGATCGCGCAAGTCGCGAACACGCACCCTTTGGGGGGTATTGCGCGATGTTTCGCCTCGCCAGCCCGCCGCCGGGTCACTTTTCGGGCTCGGCCATCCAAACTACAATATTGACTCCACCCGATGGGGGACACTCGCGCCGGACCACTGCTGGAAACATCTGCCAGGGCAACTGGACGCTCGTAAACGGTAACCCGAAGCGTAAGCGAGGGAGAATCACCAGGTTGGAATCCCTCGCTTACGCTTCGGGTTCCGATGGCCGCCGCTCGACGAAACCGGGAAAACACAAGCGTTTTGCAACTCGCAAAGATGTTGGAAGATGTCTGAAAAGATTTGGCATTTGAAGCAATGCGATCTATTCCAGCGGCTCGGTCCCGAGGAATTGAGCCGCCTGGAATCGCGTTGCCGGAGCCGTATCTTTCCCCGCAAGAGCCTGATCTACATGCCCACCGATCCGGCCGACGGCGTGATGCTCTTGGCCTCGGGTCGGGCGAAAATCTGCACGGTCACCGACCAAGGCAAGCAGGCGATTCTGTCCTTTGTCGAGCCCGGCGAATTGTTCGGCGAGTTGGCCATTTTCGATTCCGGCTCGCGGGAGGATTACGCCGAGGCGGCCGAGGCCTCCACCGTGATCCTCATTCCCGCCGATGAGATGCGGCGGCTGGTGGAACGGCACCCGGCGGTTTCGGTGGGAATTACCAAGCTGATCGGGCTGCGCCGCCGGCGGATCGAGCGGCGGCTGAAAAGCCTGCTGTTTAAGTCCAACCGCGAGCGGTTGGTCCATCTTCTGGTCGAGCTGGCCGACCAGTACGGAACCCCGGCGGACGAAGGGATCGGGCTGCGAATCCGGTTGTCGCACCAGGACCTGGCTAACGTGATCGGCAGCACGCGGGAAACGGTGACTATCGTGCTGGGCGAGTTGCAGGCGGAGGGCTCGCTGCGGGTGGGACGGCGGCGGATCGTCTTGCGGGACGCGGAGGGCCTGGCCCGAAGCATCGGGGTCCCGCCGCCGAAACTCGCCGGCGACGGGCGGTCCGCGAATGTCCCCCAATAATGGCTGGTTTGTTCAGGCTTTTCGTAAGAAATCGTCCGGAAATGTGATGCCCTTCACAGATGAAAAGGGAGTCGGCCGCGATGATTGGGGTTGGAAGCAGGCTTGCCGCGATTGACCACGAGTCCTTGTAATCCATAGGGGGGTTCCATGAGCACTCACCCAAATCACGATTCGTGGGATGCCTGTCCGCCGGGCGAGCTGACCCGCATGGTCCGCCGGATCGACATCCGCCGCCGTCGCGAAGCACTCAAACGGATGGGCGGGGTGGCGGCCGCGGTGGTTGTTGTCGGTCTCGGTGGATACGCGGCCACGGAGTGGCTGGGCGGCCCACGCGAATACCACTATGGTGGCATCGCCTGTAGCGAAGTGATGCGACGGATGCCCGACTACATGGCGTCCCGCCTGCCGGCCGACTTGATGCGGCGAATCGGCGTCCATCTGGAGAAGTGCCCCAACTGCGGGCCCCGCTATCGGCAGATGCTCAAGATGCAGCAGGCGAGTGACTCGCCCCTGCGAGACGGCTCGGGCAGCCGCACGCCGGCCTGATGCCATACGCTGCCAACGTAGGCCGGATCATGATCCGGCGCTGGTCTCAGTGGCCGCGGCCCAGCGCGTGCTGGATCAGCACCAACAAGGCGTTGGGATCATAGGGCTTGCGGAGGTAGTATCGGCAGCCCGCTCGGCGACAGCGGCGAATGATGTCCGGCCGTTCCATCCCGCTGACGATGATCACGGGGATGTCCCAGGTTTGGTCCGACTCGGCCAGTTCCTCGCAGATCGTCAGGCCGTCGGTGTCGGGCAGCCGCAGGTCGAGCAGGATCAGGCTGGGTCGCTCTTTTCGGGCTTTCGCCAAGCCCGCTCGGCCGGTGTCGGCGGTGATGGGGGTGAAGCCCTGGTGCGAGAGCCGGTGGGAGAGGACGTCGACCATCGCCTCGTCGTCGTCGATGATGAGGACTTTGGCCGCCGGGGGAGAACGGTCCGCGAGGGGTTCCGGGTCGTGGAGTACTTCGGCAAACATGACGCAAGACCTGCCCGAGTGTCCCGATTCGGCCGATCTGCTCGGCCCCAAAGGCCGGCCGCGTCCCCACACACGCCTTGATCGGAGCGGCATGAAAACGTACGTCCCATTTGCCGGTGGGTCAAATTGGCACGGTTGGCGCGGCGCCGAGGATTGCGCCGAAGTCCGCTTGCCGGGCGAGGTTGCGGCTTTCCAACGGCGTCTGCTTTTTTCCACCGGCGAGGGCGAACTGGGTAGCGATTGCGCCGTCTGGGCGGAAAAGGACGGCAATCGCGGCAGGGTGCCTACGGCCGGCTCTTCCAGTCGATTGCGGAAAGTGCGGCCAGCGCCAATTCGAGCGATTGGGTGCCGTCGCGGGCGTGTCCCAGCGCGGAAAGCGAGAGGTAGAGCTGGTGCGCCAGTGCCAGCCCCGGCATGGAAAGCCCCATCCGCTTCGATTCCTCCAGGGCGATGCCCATGTCCTTGATGAAATGCTCGACGAAGAAGCCGGGATCGAAGTTGTTGTCGATAATCCGTGGTCCCAGGTTCGACAGCGACCAACTGCCGGCGGCGCCCGAGGCGACCGATTGCATCACGGTTTCCAGGTCCAACCCCGCCTTGTAGGCGTAGAGCAGGCCCTCGCAGACGCCCACCATGTTTGTGGCGATGAGGATCTGGTTGACCATTTTGGTGTGCTGGCCGGCCCCGGCACCGCCCTGGTGGACGACCGTCTTGCCCATCGCGTTCCAGCACGGTGCCAGCGCCTGGACGACCTCCTTGCGGCCGCCGATCATGATCGACAGCCGCGCTTCCCGGGCCCCCACGTCGCCGCCGGAGACCGGGGCGTCGACGCTCTCCACGCCCACCTCGGCGGCGGCCTGGGCAATCTCGATCGCCAGCGACGGCTCGCTGGTCGTCATGTCGACGAGGATGTTTCCCGGCCCACAGCCGGCCAGCACGCCCTGGGGGCCGAGGATCACCTCGCGGACGTCGCTGGGATAGCCCACGATGGTGAATATGACGTCCGAGGCCCGGGCCACCGCCTGGGGACTTTCCGCCCAAGCGGCGCCGCGCTCCAACAGCCCTTGGGCCTTGGACCGCGTGCGATTGTGGACGGTCGCCGAGAACCCGGCCTCGATCAGGTGGCCGCACATGCTGGCCCCCATCACCCCGGTACCGATCCAGCCAATCCGCGTTTTGCCCGGCTCTACCTCACCTGCGCTCATCGGTTTCGATCCCTCCCGTCCGCTGACGTTCGATCCATCGGCGCTTGCACCGCCTGTGTTTTGTAGGTCGGGTCGCGACCCGGCGTGGGAGAACGACCGTTCGGCCGTAGGGTCGGCTGTGCCGGCCGGTTGCCGCGTTTCGCAGCGCCAGCCGCGTTTCGGCCGGCACAGCCGGCCCTACTAGCGCCACCGGTGCTCCGGCCGCTGGAGGATCTCGCTCAACAGAATCGCCTGGCGAAGGTTGCCCGGATCGGCGAGCATGGCCGCCAGCCCGGCCGCGGCGGTGGCCGGCAGCTCGTCGTCTTGCGCGTCGGTTGGCTGGGCCGACTCACCCGGCGTCGACCCCAAACGCCCCAACCGATGGCCAAAGACCTGCTGCACGTGCTGCTGCAGTTGGGCGTCGGTCTGTTCCACCTGGCGGCCGGTGGGCCCTTGGGACAGGCGTCCCAGCCGCTGTTGCCCCACGGTCTTCTGCACGTGCGTGGCAACGCTCTGTTCATCGGCTACCTCGACCAGCTCGACGTCGACCGGTTGCTCGGGCGCCGTGGGCTGGGGCCGCCGGACGGGGCCTGCCGGTCGGCCCTGGGCGGCCCGGCGGAGAAAATCGTCGATCTCCTTTTTCAGCGGACCCTGTCCCGCCGGGGGTCGGCCCACTTGGGCTTGGCCGGCTCCGGCTCGGCCCGGCTGGGGCGGCGGCCGCCGCGGCAGGCCCGCCTGTCGCCGCTTCTGCTTGCCCTCCTGCATCTTCGTCGCCAACTGGCCCAGGGCCCCCAGCACCGCGATCACGATGAACACCAGGAACATGATGATGTCGCCCACGTCGGCCAGGATCACGCCCAGCATGTTCATGCCGCCGATCCTCCCCGCCGCGTCGAGCCGGTGCCCGTCAGGGCGATCGAATTGCGCATCTCCGTGTCGGCCTGAATGTTTCGCAGCCGGTAGTAGTCCATGATGCCCAGGGTCCCGTCGCGGAAGGCCTGCGAAATGGCCCGGGGCACTTCGGCCTCGGCCTCCACCACCTTGGCTCGGCTCTGTTCGATGCCGGCGATGTTCTCCTGCTCGGCCGCCACGGCCATGGCCCTTCGGCCTTCGGCCTTGGCCCGGGCCACGCGCATGTCGGCCTCCGCCTGGTCCGCCTGGAGCCGGGCACCGATATTGTCGCCCACGTCGATGTCGGCGATGTCGATGGAGACGATTTCAAAAGCCGTCTGCGAATCCAGCCGTCGTGCCAGCACGGTCTTGGAAATCCGGTCGGGATTCTCCAATACGTGGAGGTGGTTTTCGGCCGAACCGATGGCCGAGACGATTCCTTCTCCCACCCGAGCGATGATCGTCTCCTCGGTGGCCCCGCCGATCAATTGCAAGAGGTTGGCCCGCACGGTCACGCGGGCCTTGACCTTCAACTGGATGCCGTTCTTGGCCACGCCGTCGAGCGTCATTCGCCCCGTGGCCGGATCGGGGCAGTCGATCACCTTGGGGTAGACGCTGGTCTGCACCGCCTCCAGGACATTCCGCCCGGCCAGGTCGATCGCCGTGGCCAACTTGAAATCGAGTTCATCCAGACGGGCTTTGCTGGCAGCGATGATCGCGCGAATCACCAGCGGCACGTTGCCGCCGGCCAGGTAATGCGCTTCCAGCGCTTGGCTGGTGATCATCTTGTCGGTCAGCCCGGCCTGCACCGCCATGATCTTGGTACGGACGATCACCGCCGGGCTGACCTTGCGGAAGGTCATTCCCAGCATGTCGAGTATCCCGATTCCGGCGCCCGTCGTTTTCGACTGGATCCAGAGCCGAAAATACCGCGCGAAGATCGCCAGCACCACCAGGGCAACGACCCCCACAACCAGGAATACCGCGATCGTTATGACCGACCCGCCGCTGACGTTTTGGGCAAACAGAATCATCGTCGACCCCTCTTTTGTACGCTCGGACTCTTCCCCGCCGGCCCTGTGCCGGTGGGGGACGGGTTTGAGAACTACCTCGCCCACGCGAGGCCACGGGGAACCGTTGGGGGTGGCGGACGCTGGTAGTTTCCAGACCCACGATCCACCGGCACGGGGCCGGTGGGGTGTAACACCTGAAATCCCAATGCTTTACGTTCTTCGACCTCCACTCGCCGGCTTGCCCCCCCTTGACGGAGGGCAGAACTTCCCAATCGGATACCGGTTTACCGATCCGCCGGCCGATTGTCAAGCGACCGGGTCCTCAAACGGGTCCGGGCCGACCGAATCGATGGGACGCGAAAGCTCCCCCTGGGCGGATTTCGGCCCGGGCGGTTGCTCCTGGACCGGCCGCACCATCACCCGAGTTCCGCGGACCTCGATCACCATCACCTGCTGGCCCGGCTCGATGGGGACGCCCTCGCTGTAGGCGTCGACCGTGCGGCCCTCGATATGGATCGCCCCACTGGGAAGCATCTTGCTCTTGGCCACCCCCACCTTGCCCACCAGGGATTTCAGCCCTACGGTTCGCGGATTGTCGGGCAGAACGTCTTCGCTTCGCCGAGCCCGCAACATCACCACCCGGCCGATCGGCGTATGCGGCCACCACCGCACCGCCAGCACCAGCCCCACCGGCAATCCCACGATCACCGAGCAGAGAATCACCAGGCCCACCACGGGACCCTGCATGAACCCCACGATCACCCCCCCCACGATGGACGAGATGGCCAGAAACGCCAACACCCCGCCCGAGGGAATGAACAATTCGAGAACGGCCAGCCCCAGGCCGACCACCACCAGCAAGACCGCCCAAACCCAAGGATCGACCATCGACCACCTCAGTCCTATTGACGCTTGCATGGCCAACGAGCGGAGGGCTTCCAACGGAAGCCCGAATTCTCAGGGGTTG
>CAYZWG010000045.1:8104-20655 GCA_964481605.1 uncultured Planctomycetaceae bacterium | reverse complement strand
GGTATCGTCCCCGGTCCCGCTATCGTTCCTACCGCCCGCGGTAAGGTCCGCCGCGCAATCACTCGGTCCCAAGCTCCAGCTTGGGACCGCACGTCCGCGAAGCTCCGCTTCGCCCGCGGGTTCCCAAGCCGGAGCTTGGGAACCAGGGTGTTCCAGGAGCTTGGGAACCCGGGTGTTCCAGGAGCTTGGGAACCAGGGTGTTCCGGAGGGCGAGGCTCCCGCCGAGCCGTGGGGAGGGGAAGACCCTCGGTCCTCTCTCGGCGGGGTCGGGAGACCCGCGCCGAACGCTGGCGGGAGACCCGCGCCGAACGTCGACCCGCACCCAGCGTCTTCTACTACCGCGGCGCCAGATCGATCACGGCCACGTCCTCCGCGTCGAGGGTGATCCGAAGCCGGTTGTTCGCCGTCGGAAGCGGCCGCCCGGAGACCAGTTCCTTCACGCTTTTCGCCGCCGGCAGGTCGAGGCGAATCGTGGCCGTCTGCCGCTGGTCGCTGTCGTTAAAAAGCGTGAGGTATCGCTCGCCAAAGCGTTCCACGTAGACCCGGGCGTTGTCGCTGGCCGCCCGGGTGATCGGTTGCCAGCCCGCCTCGGCCACCCGACGGCACAAGGGCACGTACTTTTTGAACAGCGGCCGATCGCGGTTGTAGAGCTTGGGCCGGGTGAAGTAATGGCCCTGGGAGGCGTTGTGGCTGAAGAAGCCGGGAAACATCCCGTAGGCCAGTGCCCGCTTCATGTACTTCTCCACCAGGGGGGAGGGAAAATCCTCGAACCGCGTGTTCATCAAGAAGCAATACGGCTTGCCGCGGCACAGCGCCCGCCGATAGAGCAACTCGGCGTCGGACATGGGCGACCAGCGGCCGCCGCGGTTCCAGTTGGTTTCCGTGCCCAGCACGTCGAGCAAGGGGGCCAGCCAGCAGAGCCGGCCGGGGGTGCCGTTGGCCATCATCAGCTTGTTCATGCCGTGGACGTCGGCGGCGATGGCGCGGACGTACTCGAAGGCCACCAGCCCGCGGAAGATGGCCGGCTGGTGGTTGTCCGTGGAAAAGGTCAGCGGCGTGGCGGCCGCGGAGAAATGGTCGCGGCGATAGTCCAGCTCGTCGGTCACGTAGCCTTCGCTCGAATCAATGTACTCGCCGTCGAGCGTGGCGGCTGCCTGGGGGCCGTAGAGCTTGCGGCGAAGCTCTGCGTTCCATTTCAGCTTGAAGGAGGTCACCTCGCCGGCAATCCCCGGCATCGAGTTCATGCTCCACACGGCCCCGTCGCACCAGGGCGTGTCCAGCAGCCGGGCGGGAAACCGCCCATTGGCGTCGTGATACCCGCTGGTCAGCAGGGCCTTGGCCCGGGCGTCTCCCCGCTCGGCCAACCGCTTCGCTTCGCCCCGGGCCGCGTCCCAGTTGCGCGGCATCTCTTTCGGCATCCGCATCCACCAGGTTGCCGGCTCGGTATAGCGAAAGGTGACGATCTCGTGCCGGTCGTCCCACCCCGTTTCGTCGTTGCCTTCCTTGAAGCGGAAGCCGAAGTCCTGCCAGCCCTCCACCTGGCTGATCTTGGCAAACGGCATCCAGAGTCCCTGCCGTGGCGTGCGGCAGAGGAAGCTTTGGGGAAAAAGCTCGTAGTAGCGTGCCAGGGCGGCGCGAAACGCCCACGCCGGGTCGAACTCGAATTGCACGAAGCGAATCCGCGCCTGGGGTTTTTCCGGGGTCAACCCCAGGTCGTAGGCCAGAAACAGTTCGCCCGTGCCGGCGTTGTAGCCCAGCCGAAACAGGGCCGGCCGGGCCATGTCGATCCCCAGCCCCACGCCCCGCTCGGCGCCGGCCACCGCCGCCAGGGGATAGCGCGACATCCGTCCATTCGCCCCGGCGTGGAAACGTGAAGCCACCATGTATTCCCGCCCCGGCTCGACCGCTTCCGTGTGGCGGGGATCGCGGCACCAGCGGAGTCCCTCGGGCGCCACCGGCACCGCGTAGAGCAAGGTGATTGCCCGATCACGGCCGCTGGTGTCGGTGAGGGTCACGTCCTGAAAGACGGCCCCCTCTTGCTCGGTTCGGCGGGCCTCGATCTTCAGGCCCAGGGCCTCGGTTTCCAGCCGGAAAAAATCGGACCCGGCGGCCACGTCGCGAACCTGGAAGCCCTCCGTGGCCGGGCCGCGCCGCACCACCGGCACGCCGTCAAACAGCACCGCCCCGGCGGCGGCCCGAAGCACGTGAAGCGCCGGATCGCGAAACGAGGCCTTGCCCGAATGGCCTCGCAACAGCAGGTTCACGCTCACCTGCCGGATCGGTTTTTCGGGCACGATCACCACGCGGCGCTGTTGCCAATCGTGGGTGCCCGTGCCAAAGTAGGCGGTTTGGCCCCAGAGGTGGGACCCGTCGGTAAACACCAGGTCCAGGTAGAGCGAGTAGCCGGAATCGGCACTGCCGGAGACGGCTTCCGCCTTGCTGGAGGCGACGGCCAGGATCGGCTCCGGCCGCCTCTGGTTGAGGGTCACCGTCTGCGCCGCCCCCCGCCGCGTGTGGCCGTCGGAGCCGTTGTCGCAGACCAACAGATCGCCCTGCCGTTGGAAGCCCTGGTCCGAAGGATGCCAATTGTCCGGGCGGAGGAGATTTTTCCCGGCCAACTCCACGTCGAGGATCTCCTTGGCAACGCTCGGCGTCGATCGCTGGGAAGCGAGGGTCGCTGCCGGCGGCCCGGCGGCCCACGCCCAGAGAACCGAGATTCCCGTCAAGAGCAGTGCTTGACTGGTGCTGATTCGGCCCATCGTTTTGCTCCTTCATCGGATCGTGGGGGGTGGCGAGGCAAACGAATACTTCCACCACGCGGGTGGCCCCGATAGCTTGCCTATCTCAGGCGGCGTAGCCGCAAGAGGCACCTGTTCGGCGCGGGGCTGCCTGACCCCGCCTCAACCTGGTTCCCAAGCTCCAGCTTGGGAACCCACGCTGAACGGTGAAGCCAGCGTGGAAATGCGTTCCCAAGCCGGAGCTTGGGAACGAGATACAATCCTCCCCTCCTGTACTGCAGCACCCCGATAGCAGAGCTATCGGGGCCACCCGCGGGTACTTCCATCACGGCTTTGGCGAGGGCTTTGCCTTCCCATGGGGTGCATCGGCAGCCTCGTCGGCCCACCAGGCGAGCAGCTTGCTCTTGGCCTGGGGGGAGGCGAAGCGATAGCCGACCACGCCGAACTGGTTAAAGAAGACCTCCGCGTCGGGCTCGAGATCGAACTCCGCCGGCGGCTGGTCGTGGCGTTTCAACAGCAGGGCGGCGGCGGTGGCGCCCAGTTGGGGCGGTTGAGACCGTCCGACGATCAGCCCCTCGTCGCGTTGGACGAGGCCCGCCAGCCAGGCGTCGACCCGCGGCCAGGGATCGCGTCCGGCGATGGCCAGCGCCGCCACCCACTCGAACCGGTAGGGAACTTGCGCCGAGGGCGGCAGGAAGCGGCCCGCGGCGGCGGCCCGGATCAGTCCCGGCGCCGCCTCTTGCGTGCCTCGCGTGGCCAGCATCATGCAGAGCATGGCGTGCCGGCTGGGGCGTGATGGGCTCGGGGGCGAGTTTTCGGGCTGATCCAGCGGCGCGTCGTCGACCGCCATGAAATAGGTCGAGGCGAAGCGAGAAAGCCGCCGCGGATCAAACTGCCCCAACATCGCCAACTCCGCCTGGTCCAGCGGCGTGTCGCGCTTCAGAAACCACGCCAGCGTTCGCTGCTGGAGGGCCTCGAACCGTTCGGCCTCGTGGTCTTGCGACCGGTATTCGTAGGCCATTCGCAGCCGGGGCGTGGGCAGATTGATGAGGTGAAACGCCGCTCCCTGCCGGCTGGGATGGGGAATCGCCACGCCCACCGGGTAGTCGCCGGGCGAGAGGTTCACCCCGCTGGCGCAATGGGCCGTCCGGTCGTCGATGCGATCAAAGTGGCTGGTGCCGCCGGGACTGACGCTGGGCACCCCTATCAACAAATGCTGGATGTTCAGGTTCCGGCCCCCCTGCCAATACTCGGCGACCATCGCCGGCATGGTCCACTCGACCAGCTCGGTCAGCCGGTGCCGCTGCGCGGCGGTCAGGTTCGGCCCGGCCAGCCGGCGTTCCAAGGCGGCCTTCACCCTGGCTACGTAGGCGTCCCGCGCAAGCAGGTCCAAGAGTTCCATCCGCGCAATCCGGCCGGCACCCGGCGGCGAGGCCGTCTCCGGGCAGTCGGCCGCCGCCAGCAGGCAACCGATCCACCGCTCGATCTGTTCGTCGGCCACCGCCGGCAGGTTCCAGGTGGCCGGATCGCCGGCCAGCCAGGCCGCCCGGGCCTCCTCGTAGAGCGGCTCCAGGCACCGCACCGCGTCGGCCGCCAGGTCCTCCTCGGTGAGTCGGCGGCGGATCGCCAAAAATGTCGGCACCACCAGCTTGGGATTCCGCATCAGCCATCGCAGCCGGCTCTCCGCCCCCACCCGCCGCGCGTAGGAGTCGTCCTCCAACCGGGCTATCAGCCGCTTGATTTCGTCGGGCGAAATGGCCTCCGGCGGCGAGGCGCCGGGTGGGGGAAGATCGCGTTGCAGCCGCTCCAGTTGCCGGCGGACCTCGAACGAGACGTCCGGCGAAACCAGCACCCGGTGAACCTCGTCGGCCAGAATCTGGCCCCACGAGGCCTCCGCGGCCAACGCTTCCAGCCGCGCGGCGGCCCGCCGGCGGACGTCGAACCGATCGCTGTCGAGCTGCTCGATCCGCTGGGCGATTTCCTCGCGAACCGCGCGGGGTCCGCTCGGCTCCGCCGGCGGCTCGGCCAGACCCCGCCGCGGGGGCCCGGCCAGAATCGCCAGGCCGCACGCGCAAAACATGATGGCCGCCGCCGATCGCCGCAGCGGAGACAACGGATGGCTGGGAGGGGACACGCAAAAGGCCCTGCAAGTGGTTCCGCCGGAAGGAGGATGGCCGGGACCGGTTGGGCCCCGGGAGGACGCCAGGCTTCAACCATCATTGTGGGATGCCTTGGCCGAAAAAGAAACAATGACCCGGCAAAAAGCCGGCGATTCACGGCACCCGGGAGGGCGAGGCTCCCGCCGAGCCGGGCGCAACGTTCGGCGCGGGTCTCCCGACCCCGCCGGAAAAGGACCGTAGGGCCGGCTGGCCCCTCGTTCCCAAGCTCCGGCTTGGGAACGCATTTCATCGTGGCTCCGCTTCCAGTGGCGTTGCCAACGGGCCAGGCAAACCTTGATGCCCGTTGCGTTACGAAGCTGGAGCTTCGTAACGAGTGGGTAATGGCGACGCTCAGGCGGTGCTTGTCTTCGACCGGTGGAGTGATTCGCGCTGACCTCTTGTGGCACCAGCCACACCGGTTCAAGAACCGGTGCTCCCCACGGCAACCGGCCGGCACAGCCGGCCCTACCCCACCTACCGGTCCAAGGCGGCACCACGGGGGGCGGGTGGAATCGCCGCCGGTTTTGCCAGGCTTGCCGAAAGCGTCTGGCCCGAGCTGAGAAAGACCTCGAAGTTTCTGCCCACCTTGGCCACGTCGCCACGGTTCCATTGCGGCGTGCGGCCGCCGAAGTTGTCGCGCAGCCGCAGCCGGCCGTCGCGCGAGGCGCTGATCGCCAGCCAGGTGGTGGCGTTGTTCTCTCGCCGCGCGGAGACGCGGTAGCCCCCTTCCGCCCGCAAGTCGGTAAACGCCGCCTGATGCCACCGCCACGGCACCACCGGAAAGACCCGCAGCACCTGGGTGTCGGGCACGCCCGGCGTGGGGCTCCAGCTTTGCAGCAGCATCTCCTGGACCGCCTGCGCCGCCAGGAAATTGCCCTCCAGGGTGAACGGCCGATAGGTGAAACCCGAGAATCCCGCACGCAACTGGTCGCCGTTGGCGTGAAACCCATTCCGCAAGATAAACGCCTTGGTGTAGATGTCGAGGTAGTGGAGTGCCGACTCGGGCTGGCCCACCCGGGCCCGCAGGCAGGCCATCCAGGAGAAGCTGTAGCCGCACCATCCCTGGGTCCCCAGGGCGTCCCACTGCCGCAGCGATGCCTCGATCACGGCCCGGTCGCGCTCGTTCCCGTCGATCGTGATCAGGTTGAAAGGGTAGATGCCGATCAGGTTCGAGAGGTGCCGGTGCGAGCCGGGCAGGTCCTCGTCCGCCGAGATTTTCAGCACCTGGTCGGCCCGCACGTGGAACTTGCCCAGGCGGCGGGCGGTTTGCGTCCAGTGGGTGGCGGCGGCCGGATCGCCGCAGCCGTGGGCCATCTCGGCCAGGGCCAAGAACAGCATTCGCAAACAGGCGATATCGTAGTTGCTGTTGGGCTTCAGCCAGGCGCGAAGTCCGTTGCCAAAGACCTCCGGTGAGGACGACAGCGGCAGCTTCAACACGCCGTCTTCCTCGTGGAGCAGGCTTTCCAGGCACTGGCCGACCTGGCTGCACCAGGGATAGGCCCGCCGGCGCAAGAAGCGGTCGTCGCCGGTATACCGCCAGTGGAGATAGAAGAGATGCCCGATCCAGGCCCCTTGCACCGGCGAGAGGCTGTACTGCGGCCAGCCGCCCAGCGGTTGCCCGGCCAAGGTCATCACGCCGGGCACGGCGGCGCCGGGCGCGGCGTAGAAATCCTTGGCAAACTTGCGAAAGGTGGGCAACAACTCCCACATCAAGTCGAGGAACGAGGCCCCTTCGTCGAAATGGCCCGCCGCCTGGTAGGCGATGTAGGTCATCTGCGTGTTGAGGTCGTTGTGGTAATCGCCTTTCCAGGGCGGCAGGGAGCCGGCATCGGCGGTCCACACCCCCTGCAACGGGATCGGCGGCGCACCGCGGCGAGAGGCGGCCCCGTAGAAGTATTGGACCAGGTTGTAGTGGCGCTGGATCGCCGGCTCGGGCACCTCGACGTGCGACCGGGACCAGAACTTCGACCACCACGCGGTATGGGGTTTGCGCATGGCCTCGTAGCCCGACGCCAAGGCGGCCGCAACCCGCCGGCGGGCGATGGCCAGCGGATCGGCCCCGTCGCCCGACGAGGTCACCGTGACCGCCAGCAGGGTGGCATCGCCGGTTCGTCGCGACCCCACGCAAACGACCCAGCGCAGCCCCCCGGCCGCCTCCTGCAGAAACCACCGGGTGGAGCCATTGCGGCCGGTCTGGGGCGGGGGATAGCCGAGTTGCTTCACCGAGGCGGGCGGCGTCAGCCGCAACGCGGTCGGCTCCCCGCCGGGCACGCGGACCATCGCCACCGGCTCGACGGCGCTGAAGAAGACGTCCACTTTCTTTCCCTCTGGCAGCCATCCACGGCCCTCGGCCGTCGCCAAATCGAGTTCGAAGCGCTCCACCCGCCACCGCGGATCGAGGGTGATCTCCAGTCGCCCGGCGGGGATTTTCGTGGGATGGGGGTCGCGGTAGTTGCGATCGAAAATCGCCGTAATCTCGGCCGCCTTCCGCTGGCCGACCAACCGGATCAGGTTGGCATAGTTGAACTTCTCCCAGGGCATACCTTGGGCCGGCCGCTCGTCCCAGAGGTCGCCTCGGTCGAGCGAGAGCCGGAGCGTATTGCCTTCGCCCCAGAAAAGTCCCCCCAGCAGCCCGTTGCCCAGCGGCACCGCTTCGTCCCAGGTGGCGATGGGCGCGGCCAGTTCCATTTTCATCGGATCGTCGGCGGCGCCGGCCCACGCGGTGGCGAAATGCCCAGCGATCACCCAGCCCAAGATGGTCGCCAGGAACAGGCGATTCAGAGGGTAGCGCATTTGGGTGCCTAGGGAACGAGGGAACACGACTTCACCGCCCCGGCGGGGGCACTTCGCCATCGTAGGCAACCCGCCGCTCGGCTGCAAGCCGCGCAGGGTGCGTGCTCGGAGCGAGACGGCGCGTGGGTGCGGAGCACCCACCCTACGGACTGCGCCGCAAGTCGCGTGGTCAGCACGATGGGAAGAATCTGGAAGCGCTCTCGATCCCGTTGCGTATCGAATCGTACTCGGCGTCCGTGCCGGGAACGAAACCGGACGATCGCAAGGCCTTCAAGGCCGCCTCGTTGCTGAGGGCGACGAGGCTCGCCCGGAGCTTCCCAAGGACGCACGAGTGCATTCCCGCCCGGGCAATCCAAGGCGTGGTGACGGTGTCGAACTGGTGGATCGCGCGGAGCTTTCCCTGGTGACCGTATTGCTCATAGGTATCGTCATCCACGACCCCCGCGTCGAAATCGCCCAGCACCACGGCCTTGGCCACCCGGTTGTGTTGCCCCAGATACTCGTAAGCGGCAAGATCGCCGGCGTGCAGGCCGGCCCGGACCAACTCGGCCTGCGCCAGGTAACGGCCGACGGTGGAATTCTCGTCTCCAAAGGCGAACCGCCGCCCCTTCAAGTCGGCGAGACCCTGCACGGGGCTGTCCGGGGCCGCCACCACCACGCCCTGCGACCGCGTGCTGCCGTTCTTCTGCTCCATGGCCAGCAGCGCGATCTCCGCCTCCCTTGCCTTCGCCTTGACGTAGGAAGCGGGACCGAAACGAGCGAAGTCGATCTCCCCGCCGACCAGGGCATCGATGGCGGCCGCGTGGGTGGCGAAGATTCGCAGCCGGATCACCACCGTACGGCCGACCCGCGCTTCCAAGGCCGCCGTCAGCGGCTCGATCACCGGACTGAACTTCCGGTACGTCAGCGTGGCCTTCTCGGTCTGGTAAATCCCCAACGACAATTGCAGTTCTTTTGCGAGGAGCACCGCGGCGGAGCCAGCCACCGCCAGCACGGGAAAGAACGTCGTTACGCCAGACGGCCCGATCAGTAGTGACATCATCGTTCGTTCCTCAGATGGCGGCCCGAGCAAGGCCGGCCGACAACCAGCCAGCAGGCTTCCTCCGCTTGCGCGCCAAATGTGCGGCGACAGCCTCGCTCTAGCAGATCGTCTCCTCCCTGAGGGGCATGATCGATTCCGTGGTCCGTTCGGTTGCTCTCCGGCCGTATCGGGCGACCATCTTCAGCAGGGCCTCCCGATCAATCGGTTTCCTCATGTAGTCGTCGCAGCCGGCGTCGAGACACTTCTGGCGATCCTCCTTCATGGCGTGGGCCGTGAGCGCGATAATCGGGCCGTCGTAGCCCTGCCGCCGCAGCCGGCGGGTGGCCTCGTAGCCGTCCAGCACGGGCATCTGCATATCCATCAGGATCACGTCGAATGGCGGTCCCTGGCCGTTGGGGGTTCGGTCCGGATGGTGCCGGGCCGCCGCCACTTTGTCCAACGCGACTTGCCCATTCTCGGCCAAGGTCACCTCGGCCCCGGCCTTCCTCAGGAGGAAGGCGATCAGCCGTTGATTGTCGGGACCGTCCTCGACCAGCAGCACGCGTCCGGCCAGCCCCGGCTGGGCGGCGGCCCCGGTCTTGGCCTGGTCCCTGGCGGCTCCGGCGGCGGGTTGGCCCGGCCGCTGCACCATGGCGACGCCGTCCAGCATACCGGTTTCCACGGTCAGGCTGAAGGTACTTCCCCGGCCGGGGGTGCTGGTTACGGCGATGTCGCCACCGAGCATTTCCGCCAGTCGCTTGTTGATCGCCAGTCCCAGCCCGGTGCCTCCGAACCCGCGGCTGGTGGAGGAATCGGCCTGGGTGAAGGGTTCAAAGATGCTCGCGAGGTGCTCTTCCGCGATTCCCATGCCGGTATCGATCACCTCGAACCGCAGGCGCGGCGGCCGGCCGTGGTCGTGGAGTAGTCGCATCACCAGGCGAACGCTTCCGGTCTCGGTGAACTTGATCGCGTTGCCCACCAGGTTGACCAGCACTTGGCGGAGGCGAACCGGATCGGAGCGAATGGACTTGGGAATGGGCCCGTCCTGCTCGACCAACAAGGGGAGCGCCTTGGCCTCGGCGCGAACTCGCATCAGCGAAGCCACCTCGGCCACCACCTCACTCGGCGAGCAGGCAAAGCGCTCGATTTCCAGCTTGCCCGCCTCGATCCGGGAGAGGTCGAGGATGTCGTTGATGAGCGTCAGCAGGTACTCGCCGTTTCGCTTGATCGTATTGACGTGGTCGACGTTAACCGACTCATGGACGTTTTCGGCGAGAACGCCCGCAAACCCCAGGATGGCGGTCATGGGGGTGCGGATTTCGTGGCTCATGTTGGCCAGGAATTCGCTCTTGGCGCGGTTGGCCGCCTTCATGTCCTCCATCATTCGGGCCATAGCGTCGATGGCCTCGTTCAGCCGGTGGGAGAGTTGGCCCACCTCGTCCGTGGTGGAAACGGGACAGCGCTGTTTGAAGTCGCCGGAAATCACGGCATCGGCAACCATCAAGGCGTTCTTGACGGGCTTGCAGACCTTGTAGCGCACGTAGAACGTCACGGCCATGAACATCACCAGGCTGATCGCGCCGCCGGCGTACTGAATCTTCGTGAGCATTACCACTCTGTTTTCAGAAGCGGCCTGGAACCTGCCTACGACGTCGTTTATTTCCGCCAGCAGTTTCTCACTTTTATCGAGAATGCCATCCACGGCGGGCGGCAGGTCGCCGGTTTGCAGCGAGTCGTCGGCGAAGATGTGGTCAAGACTCGTGCTGAACGATTTCCAGTGTTTGGCCACGCTCTTCAATTGCTCGCGGATCTGCGGATCTTCGCACGGCGGCAGGATGGGCCTTTGATCGTCCAGGATCGCGGGCCCACCCTCCAGCAGAGCCGTGAGGGTTTCGCCAAACAGCCGCCGGGCCTCCATGGCTTGCGCCTTATGGTCTTCCGGACCATGAATCACGGGATATCGATCATTGCGCCGGCCGGCGGGACGGGCTTGCTCACGTGAATCGATCGCGTACGCCAGGATGTCCTTGGTCATCCGCTGGATAAGCATTCGTTGGCGCCCGGCCACGTTGATCGTCACCCCGTCGGCTTTCTGGGCATTCGTTACCCAGAGCGTAGTGGAAATGATCCCAACGATGGTGGCGAGCATCACCCCGACCAAGCAGGTCAACCGAACGTTCAATGACAATCCCCTTTTCATCTCGGTCGTCTTTCTCCAAGGGCCTACCCCTACCAGTCCTTGGCCGTACTTTGTGACCGCACTCGGCGGTGTCGTCCGATCGATCGACGGAAGATTGTTCTCGTTCATCGGCGTGCCGCATGTTTTGCCGGCTCCGGTTGATCGCTGGGGCCGTCGCCGGCAGGCAACCGCGCCGCTATGTTTTGCCGGCCACCTTGCAGGCAGTCCTCCAGCAGGGCCAAAAGCTCCTCTCGCCGGAACGGCTTGGCGAGGAATCCGTCGCAGCCCGCCCGCCGGCACTTCTCCGCGCCGTCGGCCTCGACCGAATGGGCGATGATCGTTCCCCCGTAGCCGGCCTGCCGCATTTTCCGTGTGGCCGCCAGGCCGTCGAGCACCGGCATTTCCACCTCCATCAGGATCAGGTCGAACGGCCGGCCGGACCGGTCCGCGGCGACCACCATCTCGCAGGCAATTTGCCCGGTTTCGGCCAGCGAGGTCTCCACGGGGATGGTCCTCAGGAAAGCGGCGAAGAGGAGGCGGATATCTTGGGTTCCGTCCGCCACCAGCACACGCCCCCTGGGGCGGGGCGTTCGCCACGACCCGTCGGCCAACTGGTTTTCCTTACAGATCATTTCGGCCCCCTCCAACGGATTTTGCTTCCTCCATTCCATGAAGCCATAAGAGTATATTCGCGGCCGGAAATACACCACCCCATCCGGCAGGTGGGATCGCCTAACCGCTCAAGTCAACGGCTCCAATCCATTTTGCCGGCGCGCCTGTTCGATCTCCCGGCAAGAGGCCTCGATGTCGAACTGCGCGCCCTTGGCGGCCAACCTCAGGTCGTCGACGGCGTCGCGAAGCGCCGCGCACTGCCGTGGCAGCCGGCGGCACTGTTGGCCCGCCGCGTCGATCATCAGCCGGAACTGGCCTTGTTGGTCCGGGGGCAGCAGCTCCAGCTTCGAGCGGAGTTCCTCCAGGCCCTTCTCCAGGCCGTCGCTGATCGTCGTTTCCACGCGTGGCAACATCATTCTTCTCCGCAAGTGCAAGGTAAACGGCGTGGGGCCCGGCCGGCGGGCCAGACTCCACGCCGAGGAGAGAGTCTGCTCGAAATACTTCACTCGGGATTTGTTCCGGGGGCCTCGTCCTTGCGGTTGCCCCCTTTCCGCGGCGCAAACGCATCAAGTCTTGAACCGGGCCACCAGGTCACGCAGCGCGGTGGCCTGGGCACCCAGTTGCTCGCTGCTGGAGGCCATCTCCTCGCTTCCGGCCGCGTTCTGCTCGGTCACCTCGGCGATTCCTTGAATCGCCTGGGCCACCTCCTGGGCATTGGCGGCCTGCTGGACCGTGGCCGTGGCGATCTCGGCAATCTTCCGCGCGGTGCCCTCAACGCCCTCGACGATCTTCTTGAGCGACGCGCCCGTTTCCTCGCTGAGTTGGCCACCCTCATCCACTCGTTGGCTCGACTCCTTGATCAGCGAGGAAATTTCGCCGGCCGCCTGGTTGGAGCGTTCGGCCAGCTTGCGGACCTCGTCGGCCACCACGGCGAATCCCATGCCGTGCTCGCCGGCCCGGGCCGCCTCGATGGCCGCGTTCAACGCCAGCAGGTTGGTCTGGCTGGCGATCTCCGAGATCACCTGGATGATCTCGCTGATCTGGTCCGA
>CAYZWG010000045.1:2217-8004 GCA_964481605.1 uncultured Planctomycetaceae bacterium | reverse complement strand
TGGTCTGGCTGGCGATCTCCGAGATCACCTGGATGATCTCGCTGATCTGGTCCGAGCTGGTCTTGATCAGGCCCATCCCTTCGACCGACTTCTGCACGGCCACGCTGCCGTCCTCGGCCAGGCGGTTGGTCTGCCTGGCTACCTGGTCGGCCTTGGCGGTGTTTTCCTTAACGCCGTCGATGGATCGGGCCAGTTCCTCGATCGAGGCGCTCATCTGCTCCACGCTGGAGCTTTGCTGCTGGGCACCTGAAGCCAGCGACTGCGAGCTCTCGGCAATCACGCGGGCGCCCTCATTGAACTGGGTCGCGCTTTCGGTGACCTGTCCGATCACGTCCGACAGGTCCTCCAGCATCCGCTTGATGCCGGCGGCCAGTTCGTCGATCGCTTCGTCGCCTTCGACGGTGACCTTCTTGGTCAAGTCGCCTTCGGCCGCCGCCGTGACTACTTCCAGGAGGGAATCGACCTTGCCGCGGAGTATTTCGGCCTGCTGGCGTTCCTTTTCGGCCTGCTGGCGTTCCTTCTCGGCCTGCTCTTCCTGACGCCGCTGTTCCTCGGCCTGGCGCTCCCTTTCGCCGAGAGCTTCCTCCTCCTGGCGCTGTCTTTCCGCCTCGGCCTGCTGCCGCTCGGCTTCGGCTCGCTCCTTTTGCGCGGCCTTTTCTCGTTCGGCGGCGTCCTTGACATCCTGCAACGCTTTGCCCGTGGCCTCGGTGGCAGTATTCAAGGCGGTGGCCATCCGGCCGATCTCATCCTTGGTGTTGATGTGGAGGCGTTGCGAGTAGTCGCCCCCCGCCACTGCCTCCAAGGCGACGACCGTCTTGCCCAGCGGGCCGGCGATGCCGCGAGATATTACAAAGACCATGGCCAGCATGCCCAAGGTGGCGACGGTCGCGATCACGCTGATCGTAATGAGCGACGTCAGCGCGGCAGCCCGCAACTCGGTTGCACCACGTTGCAGGCCCGCAGCGAGTTCGTCGTCCACCTCCTTCATGAGGTTGATCTTCTTGGTCATCGAGGCGAACCAGTGATTCGCGTCGATGCCGAACCCATCCGCCTTGGCCTCACCCTTCTCGAAGGCGACGTCGCGCATCTGCTGGACCTCCGCCACGACCGGGTCGGACATCTTCTGCGTGTAGAACGCGGCCTGTTCCGGGGTCGCCAGGGAGCGGAAGACGTCGAAGTAGGTGTCTTGTGCGGCCACCAGCGCCGCGAATCTCCGCAAAGTGCCCGACTCGAACCGGTCGGCCACGAAGGCCTTGCTGAGCACGGCCCGCTCGATGCCGGCTCGCTCTTTGCCCTGGAGGAAATTGGTGTACGCGGCTGCCGTCTTGGCCAGGCCGGCGTTGTCGCTGACTTTCGACACGGCCTGCACGACGTCGAGCATCGCGGCGTTGTGGCGTGTGTAGAGGGAGAGCGCTTCTTTGGTGGTGATCGACTGAGAGCTGACCTTCACCCGGTAACCATCGATCTCGTTCATCCTGCTGACGGCGGCGCCGAGCGTCTGCGCGAATTTCTGGCCGTACTCGGCCGCGTCGAGCTTGGCGAGAGACTCCTCAAGCGTGGTTTTGCGAGCGTCGGTGGCTTTCCGCTGCTGAGCCAATTCCGTGACGTACTTCGTCCCGCTGCTGCTCATGAAGACGCCGGTCGCGCCGCGTTCCTTCTGGGTTTCGTGCACGTACGCACTGATGTGACTGGCAAGCTCCGTCAACCTCCGAAGTTGGTTCATCTGCTGAAACTCAAAGTACTTCGTGACGACGTTGCCCAGCATGAAGTAGAGAGCCAACACCAGCGGAAGAACTCCCAGCAGCGCGATCCGAAAACGAATTGATTTGAACATAACCTTGACTCCTCCTGTCCTATTGAAAGCCGATCCGCTCGCGTTTCATCCGCCGGGGCGAAAACCATGGAAACGCAATCCGACCTCTTTTCGGGGATCGCGGCTCCGTAAACACGTCCGCGTCGGACAAGCGGACGAAAACGCTGCGAAAGCATCCATTACAAAAAAGAGAGCGTCCACGCGAAAATTTCGCACGGGGCAGCTTTGCACGATGAGGCAAGACCGCCGGGTTGTGCCAACCCCCGGGGGAATCCCGCGCGGCTACCTGGCGGAGAAGCCGGGCAAACCACCTCCACGGGGCCGTCCGGCCCCGGCGACGGGCAGCCGCCGGCCCCGCCCTCGCAGAGCCCGTCCAGCGGACAATTTTCGGGTCGGCCGCCACGAAATGTTCGTGGAGACTACGGGCCGTGCGAAAATAGCGCCCAGAATGCGAAGAGTTCGCAGATTGCCCAAATGAACCCGCCGCAAACAAGCATTTGGGCGGGAGTTAGGCGAAGTTCGTAGGCCGGATCACGATCCGGCAACAGGCTTCCCTCGCAAATGCCGGATCACGATCCGGCCTACATGCTGGGAGACCGTTCGGTCAGGCCCGGTGGCACGGTCAGGAGACCGGCCACAACGCGGTCAGGAGACCGGCCACAACGTGAGTTCGGCGCGGGGCTGCCGACCCCGCCGGCGGCGAGAGAACTAAGCCCGGCGGGGCCTCGGCCGCGGTGCGTCCTGTACCAGGTCGCAATAGTAGGCGAGGTGGACCAGGTCGACCGTGTTTTCCACCTGCATCTTTTCCAGCACCTTGGCGCGGTGCTTGGCCACGGTCTTCACACCGATTCCGAAATGCGCCCCGATCTGCTTCGTCGCATTGCCCGCCACCATCAGGTCCATCACTTCGCGCTCCCGCGCGGTCAGCGCGGCCAGACGCCCGGAAACGGCGGCAAAGCGTTTTTCCTGTTTGCAACGACGGGCTCTCAGGTCGAGCGCCTGGCGAATCCGTTCGAGCAACTTGTGTCGGCTGAACGGTTTTTCGAGAAAATCGAGGGCTCCCTGGCTCATCGCCTCCACGGCAGTGGCGACGTCGCCGAACGCGGTGAGCACGATCACCGGAATGTCGACACCGTCGGCGGCCAGTTTCCGCTGGAGCTGAATACCGCTCATGCCCCGCATACAGATATCCAGAAGAAGGCATTCCGGCCGGCCGGCGACAGCCGGATAGGCCGCCAGGAATTCCGGATAGGCCGCCAGGAATTCCTCCGCCGAACTGTAGATTCTTGCTTCCAGCCCCACAGAATCCAGCAGCAGCCTGAGCATCTTGCACATCTGCGGATCATCATCTACGACGTGCACGACGGCGTCGGCGGCCTCTGTCCCCCTCACCAGTGTGGCTCGACTGCCGTTACTCATCGCCCAGCCTCGCTAGCTCCGCGCAAAGTCGCCCCACCACGGCAAGAATGATTCGCGCCCGGAAGGGTTTTCGACCATTTCGCCGACGAAACCGCAGCCGTCTCTGATCTTTTCGCCATGATCGTGGCCTTCACTTTCCGGTTTTCACCTCCGGGGGACTTTCGGCCGCCGGCAGCACCACCGCAACCACGGTTCCCTTGCCCACTTGGCTTTCCACCAGCAGCTTCCCCTGGTGCGTCTCGACGATCCCGTAGACGATACTCGCCCCCAGTCCGGTCCCGCCTTCGTGGGATCGCGTGGTGAAGAACGGGTCAAACAGCCGTTTTTTCTCCTCGGGGGTCATTCCTCGGCCCCGGTCCCGCACTTCGATGCGGACCATGGGGCCGTCGACCCGGGTGCGAACCACGACCGGGTTGGGCCGGTCGCTGACCTCGATCGCGTTTCGGATCAGGTTCACCAGCACGAGTTCCAGTTCGAGGGGATTGGCAAGAACCCGGGGCGGGCCGCCGTGCAGGTCCAACTGCACTTCCACACCGCGCCGGCCGGCCAGCGAACGTGTCAGGTCCCCCGCCTGGCAAATCACATCATTCACTTGCACCAGTTGTCGTTCCGAGATCTCGTCGCGTGAGAACATCAACACGTTGCGAACCACCTTTCCACATCGATCCAGGGAAACGACGATCTCTTCCAGACATTCTTCGAAGAGCTGAGACTTTCCCGGAACACCCTTGATCGCCAACGCCGTTTCCGCGGCGAGCAGTGCGGAAGCGAGGGGGTTGTTGATCTCGTGGGCGATGCCGGCCGCCAGGGTGCCGATCGCGCTGAGTCGCTCGGCCCGGCGCAGCGCCGCTTCGGCCCGCTTTCGCGCGGTCACGTCAATCACCGTGCCCACCATGCGGAGCGAATGGCCGTCCGCGTCGCGAGCCACTTCGGCTTGCTCGTGGACGTAACGCACCTCGCCGCCGGGCAGCACGACGCGGTGGTCGATACTGTACGGCACGTCCTCGCGCAGGGCCGCATCGACGTGCCGCGTGACAAGCTCCCGATCGTCCGGGTGGACCAATTCCAGGAAAGCATCGTAGGTCGCCGCGAAATGCTCTCGCTTGAGCCCGAAAATGCGGTAGACTTCATCCGACCATTCCAGCTCGTTGCTGCCGATGTTCCACTCCCAAGACCCCATCCGGGCAACGCGCTGGGCACTCTTGAGTGAGGCCTCGCTCCGGCGCAGCGCCTCCTCGGCCCGCTTCCGCTCGGCGACCTCGAGGCGGAGTTCCCTGTTGGTGGCCGTCACCAGTGCGGTTCGCGCTTGCACCCGCTCTTCCAACTCGTCGTGGGCCGCTTGGAGCGCCTCTTCCGCCCGCTTCCGCTCGGTCACGTCCCGCGCCACGTGCACGCAGCCGATCACCCGCCGCCGCGAATCGAACAGGGGCGAGGCGGAGATCAGCAGGTGTCTGCCGAGACGCTCGTCGTAGATTTCCGCGATGTACTGGCGACCATCTTCCCTCGCTTTGGCGTGCGGGCAGGAGGGATGCGGCCGGTCGCTGCCGTGAAGGCAGACATAGCACGGCTGTCCCACGTACTGCGACGGTGCCAGCTTCAAGTATTCCGCCGCGGCCCGGTTGACTCGTAGAATCCGGTGGTCCGCGTCGATCACGGTGATCATGTCCGGCACGGCGTCGAACGTCCGCTCCCACTCTTCCTTGGCCTTGCTGAGGGCCTCTTCGGCCTGCTTCTGCTCGGTGATATCGCGGGCCATCCCCATGGTGGGTGCGAGCCTTTCCAGAAACCCGATCAACTCGAGGGTCAATCGATCGCGCCGGTTGTCGCCCAGTTGGCGCCGTAAGTGGCGCCCCGGCGCCGGGAAGTGTAGTGCGGTATGGGGAGAAACACAAGGGGGGGAGGCCGGCGCCCGGGTGCATCTCCCGGGGTGGAAAAAGCTCCTGGCCGGGAGTGGGCCCGCGGACGCAACGGCCAGCGTAACCCGAAGCGTAAGCGAGGAAGAACCATCAGCCTGGAATCCCTCGCTTACGCTTCGGGTTACAATTTACGATCGTCCAGCGGCCCTTGACGATGTTTACCGCAGTGGTCGGCAACCCCGTGCCGAACGCTGGCTATTGCCCGACCTACTTGCTAAAGTGGCCAACGGTCGCGATCGAGTCGGATCGTAAGTTGCATCACGGCCGACGCGTGCCCCGGTTGAACATGGTGAGGTACGAGATATGTTCACATTTCGTCAAGAAACAACTTCTCGTGATCGCGGCGAATTCGTCGGGGACATCGCCCACCGCGGCCCGCGGAATCGCCGGGGCATCCCTCGGCGAGCGTTTTCGTGGTCCGGGCGAATCCCCGCGGCGGCCTTGCTGGTTGTCGGTGTCCTCGGCACCGGTGTATGCCGGGGACAACTCGCCGAAGTTCCGGTGGCGGCCTTGCCCACCGAAGCTTCCGGCGAGCAACTGATCGCCGCCTCCGGTGCAACGGGCGGACTGGTGGTGCACCTGGGCTCGGGAGCCGCCCGGCGGTATGCCCAGGTGACGGCGGCACTCAAGGCGGATTCT
>CAYZWG010000045.1:0-2117 GCA_964481605.1 uncultured Planctomycetaceae bacterium | reverse complement strand
CGGCTGGCCAAGCCCCGTCCGGCAAGCATCGACGACTGGACGCACCTGTTGTACGACGCCAGCAACAATGCCGTCTCCAACGACGAGGTGGTGGGACCACCGCGCCGCTTGCAGTGGATCGCGCCTCCCTGGAATGCCCGCCATCACGAGCGCCTGGGCACCGTCACGGTCGCCGTTTCGGCCGGTGGAAAACTCTTCTACATCATCGACCAAACGCCGACCGCATCCATCATGCTGCCGCCGCGCTGGGCCCTGGTGGCTCGCGACGCGTTCAGCGGGGTGGTGCTCTGGAAACGAACGATCCCGCGTTGGGAGGACCACCTCCGCGAGTTCCGCAGCGGTCCCCCCGAGCTTTCCCGCACGTTGGTTGCCACGGCCGACCGGGTGTACGTCACGCTGGGGCAGCGCGAGCACGTCAGCGCCCTCGATCCCGCCACCGGCAAGACGTTGAAGGAGTATCCGGAAACCGATGGAACCGAGGAGATTCTCTTTCACCACGGCACCCTCTACCTGGCCCTGCGGCACTCGGGCGAGGCGGCCAAGGACCGCCGCGGACTGATAGCCCTCGACGCCCAGACGGGGCGGGTCGTGTGGAGCCGGGCCGACGCGGACCCCGTGCCCATGTCGTTGGCGATGGCCGACGGGCGGGTCGCCTACATGAGCTTGCGGGCCGTGGTCTGCCTCGATGCCGCCACCGGCGAGCAACGGTGGAGCACGCCTCGCGACGTGGCCCGGAAGCGCCCGGGGTGGTCGGCCCCGACCGTGGTCCTCCGGGACGACGTGGTGCTGGTGGCCGACCGCTGGACCCAGTTCAAGAACACCATCGACGAAGTGACCGGGCGGCCCACTGCGGGCTGGTTGGCCCGGGAAGGCTGGACCGGCGATCTGATTGCCTATTCGGCCCGGACGGGGGCACCGCTCTGGCAGTGTCGCTGCGCGGAAACCTATCATGCCCCGCCCGACGTGTTCGTGGCCGACGGCCTCGTGTGGGTCGGGCAAAGCCGCTCCCGCACGGGACCCGATTATGTCGCCGGGCGCGATCTCCACAGTGGGGAAATCAAGCGGCGGCTGGATACGTCCCAGGCCTGGGCCACCACCATGCCGCATCACCGCTGCTACCGCGATCGCGCCACGCAACGCTACATCCTGGCCGGTCGGACGGGCGTGGAGTTCATCGACCTGAAGACGGGCCAGTCGCGACGGCACCACTGGACGCGGGGCACCTGCCAGTTTGGAATTCTGCCGGCCAACGGATTGCTCTATGTTCCCCCCCACGCCTGCGCCTGCTACATCGAGGCCAAGCTCACCGGGTTCCTGGCCCTGGCGCCGCGGGAACAGCGGCGGCCGGGCAGCCCCCTTCCGCCGGCCGCGGACCGGCACGCCGAGAAAGGGCCGCTGTTCGGGGAAGTGATCTCCCCACGGCCACCCGCCGGCAACCCCCCACGCGCCGCCACCGGGTGGCCCACCTACCGCGGCGATTCGCGCCGCAGCGGCCACACGCCGGAGAAAATCCCGGCCCAACTGGGGCCCGTCTGGGAAGCCGACCTGGGCGGCAAGATCACCAGCCCCGTCGTCGCACTCGGCAAGGCCTTCACGGCCACCGTCGACACGCACCAGGTCCACGCCCTCGACGCCGCCACCGGCCAGCCGCTGTGGACCTTCACCGCCAACGGGAGAATCGACTCGCCGCCGACCGTGGTCCGGGCACGAGTGATCTTCGGCTCGGCGGACGGCTACGTCTATTGTCTGCGGGGCAGCGACGGGGGCCTGATCTGGCGTTTTCGGGCCGCACCCCGGGAACGCCGCATCATGGCCTTCGGACAGTTGGAATCGGCCTGGCCGGTCCACGGCAGCGTGCTCGTGCTGGATGGTGCGGTCTACTGCGTGGCGGGCCGGTCCTCCTACCTGGACGGCGGAATGGTGCTCTATCGGCTGGACCTCGAGACGGGCGACGTTCTGGCCCAGCAGCGCCTCTACAGCCCCGATCCCAAGACGGACGAGCAGCCGGATGAGCCGAGGATGTTCGAGATGCCCGGCGCTTTGCCCGACGTGCTGGCCACCGACGGCCAGTTGATTTACATGCGTCACCTGGCGTTTGATCGCGCCACCCTCGAGCC
>CAYZWG010000044.1:12616-20747 GCA_964481605.1 uncultured Planctomycetaceae bacterium | reverse complement strand
GGGTCATCCGCCACACTGTTTGCAAGGCCGGCCTTCCTGCGCACTGCAAGGGCGCCCCTTGCTCTGCCGATAATAGCGGCAGGAACTGTTGTGGCGAATGCCGCTCTTGGACGTGAGCCAATAGCCGGTTGGATGGTCCGCCGCGGCTGCCGGGCGGGCAGGCGGCGAGGAGGCCTGGAACAAGCCCGAGAGGTCGGCCGGCGGCAGCGGATGCCGAGGCCGCACGTCGAGCGTTTCCGGCGGCCGGGGTGTTTCCCGGGCAGCGCGCCACTGCCAGGGCGGCAGCGGATGCGGATTCTGCCACAACCCCCGGCCGGCCTGGCGGGCCTGACGCTCGGCCTTGGCCAGGGTCTCCGACTTACACGCCTTGGGATCGTACCAGGCCATGCCTTCGCGCACCAACAGCGTGTTGATACACCCGTCGAGATAGATGACCCCTTGCAGGCGTTGGTCGGGGGTGCGACCGAGGGAAAGGACCTGGACGTCCTTTTGGAAGAGCTTCCCCTGAAGCACTTGGGCCGCCATGTTGCCGCCCCGCTGGCCCATCTCGGGCGCGTCGATCCCCGCCAGGTCGACTTCCAACACGGCCGACTCGGTCTTCAGCTTGAGGCTGTCGCCGTCGACGATTCCCGCCACCGTCCCGGTCAGTAGGCGGGCGGGTGGCCGCGGAGGCGGTTGCTCGCCCCCAGCGGGTGCGGCAACAAGCCACACCAAGGCGGCGACGGTCGGCAGCCAGCCAGCGAGTTGCCGTCTCACGAGAGGGAATCCCGCGCAAGAAACGCTTCGGTGCCCGGGCCGGGTGCAGGCCGACCGGTCCACTCCGTGTCGAGGCGCCGAGAGTTGCCTGGGGCCAAGGAACTCCGTGCCCTCCGATCGGCCGCGATTCTAGGCCAATCCACCTACCAATGCAAGCAGGTTGGACACCGCCTGGCGCGGGTCTGATCGACAGGGCGGCCGGATGGCGATAAAATGGCCGTTTCGGCGTGGATCGGAGAAAACGCGATGACGGACCCCAGCAGGGCGGACGAGCGGATTCTGGCCGGGCTCAACCCCCAGCAGCGCGAGGCGGCCCGCCACGGCCGGAGCCCGCTGTTGATCGTGGCCGGGGCGGGGACGGGCAAGACGGCCACGCTGGTCCACCGGGTCGCCTGGCTGATCCACCAGGGCGTCGATCCCCGCCGCATTCTCCTGCTCACGTTCACCCGGCGGGCGGCCGCCGAAATGCTCCGCCGGGTGGACGGGCTGTTGCGCCGCCTGGCCGGCGCCGGCGGCACGCGAGTCCACGGAGGACGCGTCTGGGGCGGCACGTTTCACGCCGTCTCGATGAGGCTGTTGCGCCAATACGGCAAGGCGATCGGCCTTGCCCCCGGGTTCACCATCCACGACCGCGCCGACTCGGAGGACCTGCTCAACGTCGTTCGCACCGAGCGGGGACTGGCCAAGACCGATAAGCGGTTCCCCAAGAAGGGAACCTGCATGAACATCTACAGCCGCTGCGTGAACGGGCAGCAGAAGCTGGGCCCGGTCTTGAAACGGCATTTCCCCTGGTGCCAAGAGTGGGAGGAGGAACTGAAGCAGCTTTTCGACGCCTACGTCGACCGCAAGGAGGCCGCTGCCGCGCTGGACTACGACGACCTGCTGCTGTATTGGTGCGCGCTATTGAACGACGCCCAGGCGGCCGAGCAGGTCCGCAAGAAGTTCGACTGCGTGCTGGTCGACGAGTACCAGGACACGAACGCCCTGCAGGCGGAGATTCTCTACAAGCTGTGTCCCCAAGGCGAAGGGCTGACCGTGGTGGGCGACGACGCCCAGTCGATCTACGCCTTTCGCGCGGCGACGGTGCGAAACATCCTCGATTTTCCCCAGCGATTTCCCCAAGCCCGGATCGTCACGCTGCAGCAGAACTACCGCAGCACGCAGCCGATCCTCCGTGCCACGAATGAGGTGATCGCCCTGGCAAAGGAGCGCCACGTCAAGCAGCTTTGGTCCCAGCGTGAGGAGGGCGAGCCGCCCTGGCTGGTCACCTGCGAGGACGACCAGGAGCAGTCGGAGTTCGTGGTGGAAAAGGTCCTCAAACATCGCGAGGCCGGCATCGACCTGCGGCGCCAGGCGGTGTTGTTTCGGGCTTCGCACCACAGCATCATGCTCGAAGCCGAGCTGGCCGGCCGCAACATCCCCTTTCACAAGTACGGCGGGCTGAAGTTCATCGAGACGGCCCACGTGAAAGACCTGATGGCCTTTCTGCGGCTGGCCGAAAACCCGCGCGACGTGGTGGCCGGCACCCGCTTGTTGACGCTGCTGCCGGGGATCGGCCCGGCCAAGGCCCGCCACCTGATGGGGCTGCTGTCGCAGTCGGACCAGGGTTTCGACTGCTGGCGACGGTGGTCGCCACCGGCGTCCGCGGCGAAGCTCTGGCCCCGGTTGATCGAATTGTTGCGGACGCTGGCCGGCGGAAAAAAACCGCTGCCGGAGCAGGTCGGCGCCGCACGCAAGTTCTACCTGCCGCTGTTGGAAGAGAAATACGACAACGCCGGCCCCCGTGCCAAGGACCTGGAACAGGTGGAGCAGATTGCCGGCCGCTACCGCGACCGGCGGACGATGCTGGCCGAGATCACCCTCGACCCGCCCTCCTCGACGCAGGACCTGGCCGGACCGCCCCACCTGGACGAGGATTATCTGGTGCTGAGCACGATCCACTCGGCCAAGGGGCTGGAGTGGGACTCGGTGTTTGTGATCCACGCGGCCGACGGCAACATTCCCTCGGACATGGCCACCCGGTCGAGCGAGGAGATCGAGGAGGAGCGGCGGTTGTTATACGTGGCCCTCACCCGGGCGAAGAACTGGCTCTACGTGACGTACCCGTTGCGCTATTATCGCTATCCGGGCAGCTTCAGCGATGCCCACGGATACGCCCAGCTCACGCGGTTCTTGCCCCAGTCGGTGCGGGCGTGTTTTCGCCAGACGATCGCCTCGCCCTACGACGAACACGAGGTGGTCGACGGCCAGGCCGGCCTGGCCGTGGAAGTCACCAGCCGGTCGGTTCGGCGGCAGACCAAGAATCTCTGGTCCTGAGGGCACGAAATCGCGTGTCCAAGGGTTGCGATTTGCCCGATTCGTGCTTGACCCGCCCAGAACGGGGGGGGATAATCGGCTCGCGTGGAGTTGTTTCCCCAGCACCCCACTGGTTCCCAAGCTGGAGCTTGGGAACCGGACGAAGATAAATACGCCCCGCCGGCACAGGACCGGCGGGGAAGAGCTCTAAGTGGCGCTCTCCTGTTAGTCGTCCCCACCGACAAGGAAGAAAGGTCCGAACCATGCGCACCACCGACGTTTTCTCCCATTCCATACGGCGACCGGCCCGTGGAGGCTCATTGACCCGATGGGGTGGCCCGATGGTGGCCACGGCGCTTCTTCTCTGGGCGGTCGGACAGGTGACGCCGACGCCCGCCCGGGCCGGCAACGCGCCGGCGGCGGCGGAGAAACCGCCCGCGGCGGCACCCGGATTCACCTCCGGTCCCATGCTGAAGAAGTTCCTCCAAGGGCCGATGTCGGGCGTAGACGAAATCGTCTTTGCCGTGCGCGTGCCGGGGCACGACCACTGGTACGTCACGTTCGGCAATTATTCCGACGATTCGAGCTACCCCAAGAGGCTGGCCTTCAAGAAGGAAGACGGGGTTTACTGGGGCTATGGAGAAGGTGCCCGGCTTTGCCGGCTCAACTTGCGGACCGGCCGATTGAAGGTGCTGCTGGAGGATGCCAAGGGCGGGGTTCGCGACCCGCAGCTTCACTACGGCGGTGAAAAAATCCTCTTCTCCTATCGCAAGGGCGGGACTCACACCTTCCACCTTTACGAAATCGGTATCGACGGAAACAACCTGGTGCAACTGACCGACGGCCCCGACGACGACATCGAGCCCACCTATTGCCCCGACGGCGGCATCGTGTTTTGTTCGTCGCGGTGCCGGCGTTTCGTCAACTGCTGGTACACCCGGGTGGCCACGCTCTACCGCTGCGACGGCGACGGCCGGAACATCCGCATGCTCTCCAGCAACAACGACCACGACAACACGCCGTGGATTCTGCCGGACGGGCGGGTGCTCTACATGCGCTGGGAATACGTCGATCGCAGCCAGGTCCATTTCCACCATCTGTGGACCGTCAACCCGGACGGCACCGGGCAAATGACCTACTATGGCAACCTGCACGGCGGGACGGCGATGCTGGATGCCAAGCCGATCCCCGGCACGAAGAAGGTGGTGGCCTCGTTTTCGCCGGGGCACGGCCGGCCCGAACATCTGGGCTACGTGACGGTCGTGGATCCGACCCTTGGCCCGGACGCGCCCCAGGCGGCCAAGCGAATCAGCAAGCGACCCGACTGGAAAGACCCCTACGCCTTCAACGAGGATTGCTTCCTGGTGGCCCATCCGGGCGGGCTGTTCGTGATGGACGGCGAGGGCAACTACGAGCGGTTTTACGAGTTGCCGGAAGCGGACCGCAAGCGATTCCAATGCCACGAGCCGCGCCCCCTGGGTGCCCGGCCGCTGGAAAAGGTGATTCCCCCGCGGACCCACCTGGCCCGCCGCACCGGCCGCTTGATCCTGGAGGACGTCTACCGGGGCCGGAAGATGGCCGGTGTGAAGAAGGGCACGATCAAGAAGCTGCTGGTGCTCAAGCAGGTACCCAAGCCGATCAACCACTCGGGCGGAATGCAGCCGCTGACGATCGGCGGCTCGTTCACCCTGGCGCAAATCATCGGCACGGTGCCGGTGGAGAAGGACGGCTCGGCCTACATGGAATTGCCCGCCTTGCAGTCGCTCTTCTTCGTCGCCTTGGACCAGAACGAGCTGGCGGTCAAGCGGATGCACAGTTTCGTGGTGCTTCAGCCGGGGGAGACGACAAGCTGCGTGGGCTGCCACGAGCAGCGCAACGAGGCCCCCCTGGACCCCTCCATCGAACTGGTGGCCCTGCGCCGCCCGCCCAGCCCGGTGGAAAAGATCGCCGGGGTCCCCGCGGTGATGGACTTTCCCCGCGATATCCAGCCGATCCTCGACCAGCACTGCGTGGAATGCCACAACCCGGATCGCTTCGAGGGCGGTGTGGATTTGTGTGGTGATAAGACACCCATGTATACCATCGCCTATTGGGCCATGCAGGAGCACGGCCTGGTGGCCGACGGCCGCAACCGGGACCATAGCAACTACGATCCCTACATGACCGGTAGTGCGGCCAGCCGGTTGATGAAGCTGATCGACGGCACGCACCATGACGTCAAGCTGTCGGACCACGAGCAAACGCTGGTCCGCTTGTGGCTGGACACCAGCGCCACTTATCCGGGCACCTACGCGTCGCTGGCCACGGGCTACTTTCCCATCATTCCCGCGCCCGTAGTGGGGCATGTCCTGCAGGAACGCTGCGGCACGTGCCATGCCCACCAGTACAAGGACCCCAAGCGAGGCGTGGTGAAGACGCTCCGCTTCGGCGGCCGACCGATCAGTCCGATGGGACCCCAGTTCAATCTTTCGCGACCGGAGAAATCGCGTTTCCTCCGTGCCCCCCTGGCCAAGGGGGCCGGCGGCCTGGAGCTTTGCAAGGAGGCCGTGTTCAAGAACACCGACGACCTGCTTTACCAGGGCCTGCTGGCCAGCGTCCGCGCTTCCCACGATCGCCTCATGGTGGAAAAGCGTTTCGACATGCCCGGCTTCCGCCCCAGCGAACACTACATCCGCGAGATGAAGCAGTTTGGAATCCTTCCCCAGGACCTGGGGCCGGACGACCCGATCGACGTGTACGCGGTCGACAGGGCGTACTGGGACTCGTTTTCCTACCAGCCCCAGACGCGGTTGGCCGGCGCCGGCCGGTAAAGGCATCTTCGTGCGTAACCGGCAGCGCGAGGCTCCCGCGGGTGACCCAGGTTCTTGAAGCGGGTAGCGGGTAGCCCAGGTTCTTGAACCTGGGCCGGCGCAGCCGGCAAGAGGTCAGGTAGCCACGGTGCCGGATCGTGATCCGGCCTACGAGGCTGCACCCGGCGCAGCCGGCAAGAGGTCAGGGGACCGGGTGGCGACACGCAGGCGGTGTTCTTCTTCGATAGGCGGAGTCATTTGTCGCGGCCTCTTGTGGCACCAGCCACACCGGTTCAAGAACCGGTGCTACCCAACGCAAGCCACACCGGTTCAAGAACCGGGGCCACCCGAGAACCGACGATACAAGGAGAAAACCATGCACCGTACGCTGATCGGCGCGGTCGGCCTCTGGACCGCCCTGGTGATGGCCATGGCTCCAGCCGCGGGCGAGGAGAAGGTCGCCCGGGCGGATTTGGGCAAAACGGTCAAGCTGCGAATCCTGGTCGACAAGGTGATGCAGCCCGAGGCCCATTGGGTCACCCAGGAGTGGATGGTGCGGGCGGCCGCCGAAGCCGGCTTCAACGTCTACTCGCCGCGGGTGGGGCACGACCGGCTCGACGAGGTCGACCGGGTGACGGCGTGGTGCGAGAAGTACGGCATCTACCACATGCCGTGGATGCGGGGATCGCTGGCAGCGCCCGGGGGAGACGCCGCCGCCGGCAAGCGGATGGTCTGGGCCTCGGGCGTCGAGCAGCCGCTGTGGAGCCCCAACTCCGATGAATTCTGGCAGTGGACCAGCCGCTATATCGTGGAGTACGCCAAGAGGGCCGCCAAGAACGAACACCTCCTGGGCGTCTTTCTCGATTACGAGAACTACGCCCCGGGCCGAGTGGCCGATCTCTACTCGCTCTCCTACGACGACGTCATTCTGGAGCGGTTCGCCCATGCGCGAGGCATCGAAATCCCGCCGTTGGAGCTTGCGGCGCGAAAACCCTGGCTGGAAAAACACGGCCTCCACGAAGCGTTCGGCGAATTTCAGATCGCCCATTGGCGACAGCGCTGCCGGACCTTGCGAGAGGCGGTCGACCGGTATTGCCCCGCGTTTCAGTTCTGCCTCTATCCTGCCCCGGGGACGCCGTTCATGGTTCGGGCGGTCTATCCCCAGTGGTCCACGCGGGCGGCCCCGCTGATCCTCGCCGATGCCTCGGTCTACGGCCGGCCGTCGCGGCTGATGCCCCAGGCCGACGCGCTGGCGGCCAATCGCCGGAAACTGCTGGAAAGAATGAAGATTCCCCAGGCGGCGGGCATTCCCTTCCTCTATACCGGCGGAATCGACCCGGTGGTGCGGGGGGCCGATCCGGAGTTTTCGGGCAAGAACGCGGTGATGATTTCCGCGCTGACCGACGGATACTGGATCTTCTACGAGGGCCCGACCTACACGAAACCGGACCACGCCCAGTATTGGAAGTGGTTTACCTGGGCCAACCGTGCCATCGGCGAAGGGGATTTCGCCGCCTGGAAGGAACCCCGCCAGACGCCCGAGGACTGGGGCTTCGCGGCCTTCTCTTCCGGCGGAAACGCCCCGTTGGCGGCGCCGCCCTGGGACGGCCGCGTGGTCGAGTTGCCGGCCGTCAAGCTGCGGCAGGAGAACCTCCTGCTGTTGGGCTGCCGGGCCGGCCGGGCGGTGGAAATCGTCCTCCACAACCGGCCCTTTGCCCACTACCAGGCCTCCTTGATCTGGGAGGTGCGTACACCCCTGCTGGAAAAAGTTGCCGGCGGAGTGATTCCGCACGGGCAAAGCGGCCCGATTCGCTTCCAGCCGAAGCAGGACGGCGTCTACCTGCTGGCCGCCTCGGCGGGCGGTTGCGCCTATTCGGTCCAGAGTGCCAACGTACCCGTGGGACTCTACGCGGGCGAATCCCTCCATCTGCTCCAGGGCGCCCAGCGGCTCTTTTTCCATCTTTGCGAAGGTGCCGAAGGGGTGAAGGTGACGATTCGGGGAGCGGGGGCGGAGACGGTTCGCGCCACGCTGCTGCGGCCGGACGGCGAGGCCGTGGCGACGGCCCAGACCACGTTGCGGCAATCGCAGGCTCAGTGCCGGGCGGCCGCGGTTGCGGGGGCCGGCCGGGCACCCTGGGCCCTGGAACTCGCAAAGGCCGACGAAGGCACGCTGGAAGACGTCTCGGTGCGTCTGGAAAAGGGAGCGGTGCCGGTGTTGTCGCTGCTGCCCGAGCACGCCTTCCGCTGGGGTCCGCCCGGTGCGGCCGCCAACCCGAACTGACAGACACGGG
>CAYZWG010000044.1:0-12516 GCA_964481605.1 uncultured Planctomycetaceae bacterium | reverse complement strand
CCAAAATGACCGAGACGACGTCACGACGCGGATTCCTTCAACAGGCGGTGTGTGCGGCCACGGCCGCCGGGGCCGCACTCGCCCTGCGAGGCCAAACCGAAGGCGGAGAATTCGCCGGCCGGATCAAGAAGGCGGTGCGTCTGCCGATGGTCGCGGGAAACCTCTCGCTGACGGACAAGTTCAAGCTGCTTGCGGACCTGGGTTTCGACGGCGTGGAGATTTGCCGCCGAGGCGGTCCGGACCCCAAACAGGCCGCCCGAGCGAGCGAGGTTTCGGGACTGGCGATCCACGGCGTCAGCAACGGCAGCGGGGCCGACATCGCCGACGCCATCGACGAGGCCAAGCTCTACGGTGCCACGTCGGTGCTGTTGGTGGCCGGCCGCGTGGACCAGAAGACCTCTTACGATGCGAACTATCGCGCCAGCCAGGAGTTGATCCGCGCTGCCATCCCCCACGCCGAAAAGTGCGGCGTCGACCTGCTGGTGGAGAACGTCTGGAACTACTTCCTCCAGAGCCCGCTGGAGATGGCCCGCTACGTCGACGAATTGGACAGCCCTCGCGTGGGGGCTTATTTCGACGTGGGCAACGTGGTTTGCCTGGGCTGGCCCGAGCAGTGGATCCGAATTCTCGGCAAGCGGGTGCGAAAAATCCACGTGAAGGAATACAGCCGGAAGAAGATGTTGGAGGAGGGGAAGTGGAAGGGCTTCCAGGTGGAGATCGGCGAGGGAGACTGCGGCTGGCCCGAGGTGCGCAAGGCCCTGGCGGACGTCGGTTTTTCCGGTTGGGCCACGGCCGAAGTGCCCGGCGGCGACCGCAACCGCCTGGCCGAGGTCGCCCAGCGGATGGACAAGGTGCTCGACCTGTAGCCGCAATACCGTTGAATCAGTTTCCGTTGTGGAAAGGTGGGAGGGCGAGGCTCCCGCCGAGCCGTGCGGCAAAGGTAAATGCTGCCACCACGGCTCGGCAGGAGCCTCGCCCTCCCACCTGCGCACGAATGTTCCCTTTCCACGACAGAAACGACTCAGGGCCCGGAGGCACGGTCGGCAGCCCCGCGCCGAACATCCCCACCACGTGGAACGAGCAATGCCGGAACCTTCCTTGCGACTGTTGATCCTGGGGGCCCATCCCGACGACGCCGAATTTCATGCCGCCGGCACGGCCACGATCTACCGCCAACTGGGCCACGTGGTGAAGATGGTCTCGGTGACCGACGGCTCGGCCGGGCATTACCGGCGGACGCGGGAAGAGCTGCGCGAGATCCGCCGCCGCGAGGCCCGTGCCTCGGCGGCCTTGATCGGGGCGGAGTGCGAAGTGTGGGAGTTTCTCGACGGCGAGTTGGAGCCCACCCTGGAGGTCCGCCGCCGGATCATCGCCGCCATCCGCTCGTTTCATCCCGACTTGGTGTTGACGCACCGGGTCAACGACTATCATCCCGACCACCGGGCGGTGGGCCAGGCGGTGCAGGATGCCTCCTTCCTGGTGACCGTGGTCCGGGTCGTGCCCCAGGTGCCGGCCTTACGGCAAGCTCCGGTGGTGGCGTTCCTGCCCGACCTGTTCACCAGGCCGCGGCCGCTTTCCGCCGACGTGGTCGTCGACGCCACCGGACAGCTCGACACGATCGTGTCGATGCTGGCCTGCCACCAGTCGCAAGTGTACGAGTGGTTGCCGTATCTCTACGGCACGTTGGACCAGGTGCCCAGCGACCAGACCGCACGCCGGGCATGGCTGCGGCGCTGGTTCCTGGAAGCGGTGGGGCCGAGAACCGAGCGATTTCGCCAGGCCGTCGTGGCGGCCTACGGTCCCCGCCGGGCGGCAGAAATCGAGCACGTCGAGGTCTTCGAGATCAGCGAGTACGGGTCCCCGCTGGATGAGGCCGCTCGGCGAAGGCTGTTCCCTTTCCTGCCGTAGAACGTAGGCCGGATCACGATCCGGCCTACGAAACTCCCCGTTCGGCGTGGGGCTCCTGACCCCGCCGAGGGCAACCCCGCGTAGCTACTCAACGGAAAACACCGGGAGGTGCGAAATGCGTGGCGTCATTTCCTGCGGACTGCTGTTGTGGGCTTGTGCCTCGGCGGGTGCTCGGGCGGCCAAGGCCGAAAGACCCAACTTCATCGTCGTCTTCTGCGACAACCTGGGCTACGGCGACATCGGCTGTTTCGGCTCCACGTTGCACCGCACCCCAAACATCGATCGGCTCGCCCGGGAAGGAATGCGGCTGACCAGCTTCTACGTCACCAGCGGCGTCTGCACGCCGTCGCGGGCCAGCCTGATGACCGGCTGCTATCCCCGGCGGGTGAACCTCCAAGTCAGCGGCGAGGGGTTTCCGGTGCTCAGGCCGGCCGACCACAAGGGGCTCAATCCCCGGGAGACGACGATCGCCGAGGTGCTCCGGGGCCAGGGCTACGCCACGGCGATTGTGGGCAAGTGGCACCTGGGCGATCAGCCGCCGTTTCTGCCTACTCGGCAAGGTTTCGACTACTACTTCGGCATCCCCTACAGCGACGACATGACCGCCACGCCCGACGGTTCGCGACCCCCCTTGCCGCTGATGGAAAACGAGCGGGTGATCGAGGCCCCGCCCGATCGCAACCTGCTCACCAGGCGCTACACCGAGAAGGTGATCGAGTTCATCACCGAGAACCGAGAGCGGCCGTTCTTCGTTTACCTGCCGCAGGCCATGCCGGGCAGCACCCAGGCACCCTTTGCCAGCGAGCCCTTCCGCGGCAAGTCGGCCAACGGTCCCTGGGGTGATTCGGTGGAGGAGTTGGACTGGTCCACGGGCGAAATCATGGCGGCGCTGAAACGCCTGAAACTGGACCGGAAGACGCTCGTCGTGTGGACTTCCGACAACGGCGCTCCCCGCCGCAACCCGCCCCAGGGGAGCAACCTGCCGCTGGCCGGTTGGGGATACACCACGTCCGAGGGCGGCCAGCGGGTGCCCTGCGTCGTCTGGTGGCCGGGGCGAATCCCGGCCGGCGCATCCTGCGACGAGGTCTGCTCGACGATGGACCTGCTGCCCACCTTCGCACGGCTGGCCGGCACCCAGCCACCGGGGGACCGCATCCTCGACGGGCATGACATCTGGCCGCTGCTCTCGGGCCGACCCGGTGCCCGGTCGCCCTACGAGGCCTTCTACTATTACTACCTGGAGCAGCTCCAGGCGGTCCGCAGCGGCCCTTGGAAGCTCTACCTGCCGCTGGAGGCAAAGTGGAAGAACTTTCGCGGCGATACCGAGGCCAGCCCGGCGGCGCTTTACGACCTGGACCATGACCTCCAGGAGACGACCAACCTGGCCGATCGGCACCCCGAGGTGGTCCGGCGCCTGGTGCAACTGGCCGAAAGGGCGAGGGACGACCTGGGCGACGTGGGCCGGCCGGGCAAGAACCAGCGTCCCGCCGGATGGGTAGAAAAGCCCAAGCCACAGTTGTTGAAAGCCGACCCCCCGCGCTGAGGCGGTTTTCTTGGCCGTCACAGTTCTTGGGGAAGGTCAGTGGCCAAGGAGAATCCCCACCGGGCTTGCCCCGGTGGTTGCGGGTTTGAGAACTACGGCGGCGTCGCCAGACCCGCGCGAAGTAGGCTGGCTTGGCAATCCCCACCGGGCTTGCGCCCGCTGCGGCAACTTTCCCCGGTTCGCCTCAGCGACCCGGGTGGATCCGCCAGCCGGGATTGACCTCCGGGGGCCGGCCGTCGGGGGCCGGCTCGATGAGCTTCTGGTAGAGTTCGGGACGGCGGGCACGGAGATAGCGGCGCCCCCCGGAGAGGTCGATCTTTTCCGGCGTGCACCGGCCCACCACCACGTCGTCGCCCAGCGCCCGCGACTCGGCGATGATCTCGCCGAAGGGGTCGATGACCATTGCGCCGCCCGTCTTGATCGTGTCGTGGTCCACGCCCACGGCGTTGGTGAAGACGTAGTAGACGCCGTTTTCGTAGGCCCGGGCCGGCAGCCATCGCATCAGCCAGGCCCGCCCCTTGGGGCCCTCGAACTCCATCCGCAGCGGCACCGGATCGCGCTGGCGATCTTCCCAAAGCTGCCGCTCGATCTTGCCTCGGCCCGGCATCGGGCTGGGGAGCCCGCAGGTCACGTGGGGGGCGAAGATCACGTCCGCTCCCATCAGCGTGACAATGCGGGGGTTTTCCACCAGGTTGTTGTCGTAACAGATGAGAATACCGCAACGGACGCCGCAGAGGTCGAACACCGCGAACCGGTCGCCCCAGGCCAGGTGGGGGCTGACGAAGGCGTGCAGCTTGCGAAACTTGGAAACGAAGCCCTGGGAGTCGCAGGCGAGATAGGTGTTGTAGAGCCGGTCGCCGTCGCGTTCCACCAGCCCCGCCAGGAGCCCCACGCCGAACCGCCGGGCCAGGGCCGCCAGGCGCCGGCTGCTGGGCCCCTCCGGCACCGCCTCGGCCAGTTCCGTGATCTGGTCGCGGGAAAGCTCTTGCAGAAAGGTGTAGCCCGGGATGCAACACTCGTGGAAGCTGACGATCTCGGCGCCCTGGTCCACGGCCTGCCGGGTGAGGGCTTCCATCCGGCCGAAGTTGAAATCCCGGTCGCGGTCCCGGGCCTCGAACTGGGCCGCGGCAATGCGTATCTCGCGCATGGGGAAAATCTCTCGAAACAGAGGACAACACGATTCCAGCGGCCGCTCCGGGGGAGGCTATCGTCCCATGCCGACCGCGGATCGTCAACCGAGGTGCGGCGGCCATCGCCTCCGCCGGCATCATCCGCATCGCGCCCCGAAGATGCTCCTCCCAGGAACGCGTAAAGGAATAACTTCCGTAATTCAACGTGCTTCGCCAGGGGCGTCGCGAAGCACGCCCCGGAAAATCGCCAAGTCATTTGTTTTACGGGTACCAGAACCCCCGCCCGCCCGGCTTACGCTGGCTTGTCCGGGCAACGCGATCAAACTACACTGATCCGTGGCGATGGTTTTCTGCGGCCGTCCGGATTCACTCTCCGGCCACCCGCGAGATTCTTTCGCCCGGCGATTGTCGTCAAGTGCGAGACCATCTTCACCATCACGGGAATCACACCATGCACTACTCCTTGGCTGATTGTCCTGTTCGTCGTGGGCGCGTGCCGGTGGCTTGGACCGTGCTGCTTGCCGCGATGCCGGTTTTCCACGCCCTCTCCAGCCCGGCTCGGGCGGCCGAGGCGATTACCCTGTTCGCGGCCCCGCACGGCAACGATGCCTGGAGCGGGCGGCTGGCCCAGCCCAACGCCGAGCGGACCGACGGCCCCCTGGCCACCCTGGCCGGCGCCCGCGATGCCGTCCGCCGGCTGAAATCGTCGGGGCCGCTGGAGGGCCCGGTGCGGGTGTTGTTCGCCGGCGGCCGCTACCGGCTGCCCCAGCCGGTCGTGTTCACGCCCCGGGACAGCGGCACACCCCAGGCCCCGATCAGCTACGAGGCCGCGCCCGGTGCCCAGCCCGTGCTGGACGGGGGCCGCACGATTACCGGTTTTTCGGCCGGCCCCGACGGCGTCTGGACCGCCCACGTGGCGGAAGTCGCCCAGGGCAAGTGGACCTTCGAGCAACTCTGGGTCAACGGCCGCCGGGCCGTGCGAGCCCGCGAGCCCGACAAGTTCTACTACTACATGCGACGGAAGGTGGCCCGCGGCATCGATCCGCTCACCGGCAAGCCGGCCGACCTCCAGAGCCGGGCCTTCGGCGCGGGCGCCGAAGACGTGCAACCGCTGGTGGGGCTGTCGCCCCAGGAGCTGGCCGTGGTCACCCTGGTGGCCTATCACTCCTGGGCGACCGGACTGCACCGCATCGCCGGGGTCGATCCCCAGACCCACGTGGTCGTCACCACGGCTGCCGGGCGGTGGCCGTTCTTCCGCTGGGGCGCCAGCCAGCGCTATCACCTGGAGGGTTTCCGGGCCGCGCTGGACGAGCCCGGCGAGTGGTTCCTCGATCCGTCGGGCACGCTCTATTACAAGCCGCTGGCGGGCGAGGACCCGGGCAAGGCCGAGGTGGTGGCCCCGCTGGCCGACGCCTTTTTGCGGATCGAGGGCGATCCCGCGCTGGGGATGTACGTCGAGCACGTGAAGTTTCGCGGCTTGCATTTTCGCCATGCCCGATACGTTCTTCCGGCCGAGGGGCATTGCGACGGCCAGGCCGCCGCCGGCATCGAAGGAGCCATCCAGGCCCACGGGGCGCGCGACGTGACGCTGGAAGACTGCGAGATCGCCCACCTGGGCACCTATGCCGTCTGGTTCTGGCGGGGATGCCGCGACTGCCGCGTGGAGCATTGCTACCTGCACGACCTGGGGGCCGGCGGCGTGCGGATCGGGCACGGATGGGACAACAACAACCCGCCCCGGCACGAGTTGACCGAGCGGATCACGGTGGACAACAACATCATCCGCGGCGGGGGGCGAATCTTTCGCGAGGCGGTGGGCGTCTGGATCGGCCACTCGGGCCACAACCGGGTTACCCACAACGAGATCGCCGACTTCTTCTACACCGGCGTCTCGGTGGGCTGGCGATGGGGCTATGCCCAGAGCTACGCCCAGCAGAACACGATCGACTTCAACCATATCCACCATCTCGGCTGGGGCGTGCTCAGCGACATGGGCGGGGTCTATACGCTGGGCCCCTCCGGCGGCTCGTCGGTCTCCGGCAACCGCATCCACGACGTCTACAGCTACGACTACTATGGTCGCGGCGGCTGGGGCCTCTACAACGACGAGGGCTCCAGCGATTACGTGATGGAAAACAACCTCGTCTACAACACGAAGACCGGCGGCTACCACCAGCACTATGGCCGCGACAACATCATCCGCAACAATATCTTCGCCGAGTCGATGGACGGGCAGATCCAGCGCTCGCGAATCGAGGACCACGTCTCCTTTCGCTTCACCCACAACATCGTCTACTGGAACAACTCCAGCCCCCTGCTGAGCCGCCCGGCCACCGACAAGAACGTCGTCTTCAATCACAACCTCTATTGGAACGCGGCCGGCAAGGTCGATTTCAACGGGCTGACGCTGGACCAGTGGCAGGCCCTGCCCGGCGGCAAGGGCCAGGGCTCGCTGGTGGCCGACCCGCTCTTCGTCAATCCCGCCGCGGGCGACTTTCACCTCCGGCCCGGCTCGCCGGCCGCGAAGGTCGGCTTCGTGCCCTTCGACTACGGCAAGGCCGGGGTGGTTGGCGATCCGCAGTGGGTTCGGCTGGCCCGGAGCGTGGAGTACCCGGCCGTCGAATTCGCCCCGCCCCCGCCGCCGCTACCGCCGCTGGTGCTCAGCGACGATTTCGAGCTCTCGCCCCCCGGCGCCGAGCCGGCCCAGGCGGCGCATACCTACCAGGGCAAAAAAGGCAGCGGCGCGTTCCTCCACGTGGTGGCTGAAGCAGGCGCGGGCGGATCGAAGCATTGCCTCAAGTTCCAGGACGCACCCAACCTGGACCGCGTTTACAACCCCCATTTCTTCTACTCGCCCAGGCACGACTCGGGAACCACGCGGGTTTCCTTCGACTTTCGCATTCAGGCGGATTCGGTCTGGTTCATGGAGTGGCGCGACGCCGCCCAGCCCTACGGCGTCGGTCCGCGACTGGACGTCCACGACGGCAAGCTCGCCGCGCCGGGGGTCGAGCCGATCGAGTTGCCCGTGGACAAGTGGATTCACGTCGAGATGATCGCCCCCTTGGGCAAAGCGGCGGGGAAGTGGCGGCTGGTGGTGACGCTGCCGGGCAAACCGCCGCGGGAGTTTCACGACCTGCCCCATCCCCGAGGTCCGATCCGCGAGCTTCGCTGGCTCGGCTTTTGTAGCACGGCGGATCGCGCCACGGCGTTTTACCTGGACAATATCGAGATCGCCAACACGCAAGCGGACAAGTGACGCCGGGTGCATGTCCACGTGCTACGACTCGGTCCCAAGCTCCTGCTTGGGACCGCACTGGACGCGAAGCTCCGCTTCGCCGGCGCTGGAACGAAACCCAGGACCGGGAGGTTCCCAAGCGGGAGCTTGGGAACCAGGATGAATAAAGGAAACAAGGAACATGCCGCAGAGTCATCCTGAAGACAAAGGGCGTCCGGCCACGATGGCATCGCATTCCATGCAGAACAAGGAGAAATACTCCTCCCCGCCGTGGCTGGTTCAAACGAAACCAGACGAGAAATGGCATCAGTCGCGAGCACTCCGTATGATCGAGAAACTACCAACAGGCGTGTTTCTCGACGTAGGCTGCGCTACTTCACCTCTGGGGTGCCATTTGCACGAAATGCACTGGGAGGCGCATGGTATTGAAATCAGCGAGGCAGGCAAGGTGGCCGAGGACGGAGGGGTAATCATTCACAAGTTTGATTTGGCCTATGACTGGGAGTTGCCCGACAATTTCTTCGACTTCATCTTCGCCGGCGAGGTCATAGAACACGTTCTGGATACTCTGCGATTCGCTCGCAATCTTTACCGTGTGGCCAAACCCGGTAGCACCGTGGTCATTACCACACCGAATCTTACCTCGCTGGAAAACCGTTTTCGCAGCCTCATCGGGGTGCACCCCCGATTCATGGACTTCGGCTTTGCCGATGAACAGGTGGGCCACTGTCGCTACTTCACGCGGAAGAAGATGCGCCAGCTTCTTGAGAAGACAGGATTCTGCGATATCCGGGTCCATACGGGAAACGCATGTTTGAGTTTACCGGTTGCGGGCAAGAACTTGCCGTTGCCACGTTTTTTCAACTTACTGAACCTCGGCGCCAATCTTTTTGCCGTTGCCACGAAACCGGTAGCGTAAACGCCCCAACAGCTTGGGAACCAGATTGATATTGCACGTCCGCGTGCGTGCCGAGCACGCACCCTACGCGCTTGGGAACCAGATTGATAAGGAGCGACCCCCATGAGATGCCGCAAGTTGATTGCTCCCTTGGCCGCCGGAATGGCCTGGCTGATCTTCGCCTCGGCGGTGCCGGCCGGCGGGCCCGCCTACGTCCACATTCCCCTGGCTGGTCCGCAAGGAATGCAAGGTTTCACCTTGGCCGGGCTTCCCGCCGTGGCCGCCCGAATGGAGATTGTCTCCGGCCAAGGCGACCGCGGGCCCGTACTGCGGATGGCGTTTCAGAGTTCCGACCGTCAGCGGCGGCTGGTGGCCCTCCAGGCCCAGCCGGCCGGCCCGTTGGAACGGGCGACCGCGTTGGTGCTCGGCTGCCGGGTGGAGACCGGCGGCGAGGCACCGCCGCCGCTGGTGGTGATCGCCTTCGAGCGCGACGGGGGCGCCTGGTACCGGCTGGCCGCCGGACGGCCGCCGGGCGATCGATTCACCACGGTCCGCATCTCCCTGAAACGGCCCTTCACCCGGGCGCTGTTTGCCACCGACGCCGACCAGACCGTTCGCTGGGAGCAGGTGGAGCGGATTTGGGTGGGACTGCTGCTGGACGGACCGGTCGCGGGCAGCTTCGAGTTGGCCAAGGCCGAGTTGACCGACAAGCCGTTTCGTCCCGCGGGGCCGGTCGCGGTGACGGGCACCTGGAGCGTCTCCCACGACCCGGCCGTTCGCGGCCGGCTGAGCACGCTCCCCCAAGGCCCGGGCGGCCAGCCTTGTATGAAGTACGCATTCGAGATGCCGGGCAGGCGGCACATGTACATCATTCCCCGGCTGCCGGTGCCCGTGGAAGAGTTGGACAGTTACGGCGGTCTACGCTTCACCTACCAGGCCACGCTGCCGGCGGGGCTGCCGGGGCTGCTGGTGATGTTGATCGAAGCCGACGGCACGCAATACTACGCCGATCCTCTCCCGGCCGCGTCGGAGTCGTGGAGCACGGTGACGATTCCCTTTGCCCGGTTTCGCCGGGGCGGCTGGTCGGCCGACGAGAACGATCGGCTCGACCTGGACCAGGTCCGCTACGTGGCCGTGGGCACCCACGGCACGGCCCAGGCGGAGACGGCCTCCGGCACGATCGTGGTGGCCGGCGTGCAGTTCGTACCGTAGGGGTGTTACCTTCTCGGTCCCGTCCTCTCGGTCCCAAGCTCCAGCTTCCTCTCCCTCTCGGTCCCAAGCTCCAGCTTGGGGACCAGGTTGACATCGTGTGCCCGCCTGCGTGCCGAGCACGCACCCCACGAACTTCTCGGTCCCAAGCTCCAGCTTGGGACCGCACTTTACGCGAAGCTCCGCTTCGCCGGCGGTGAACGGAGACCTTTGGCCGGGGGGTTCCCAAGCTGGAGCTTGGGAACCAGGTTGAAGGCCGGCGGCGGGGTCGGGAGACCCGCGCCGAACGCTGGTTTGCTGGAGCTTGGGAACCAGGTTGACATCGTGTGCCCGCGTGCGTGCCGAGCACGCACCCTACGAGCCTTGCTGGCCGGGTTTGTTGTCCGGCACGTAGGCCCGGCCGATTTCGTCGCCGGCGGTTTCCACCCATTGTCGCAGGCGGCGGCGGTGCTCTTCGAGTACGTCCGCATACTTGGGGTCTTCCGCCAGGTTGACCATTTCGCCGGGGTCGTTTTCCAGGTCGATCAGTTGCTCTCGGTGGCGGCCGTTTTCGTAGACGTTGTACTTGTACCGATCGGTGCGCAACATCCGCCCGGCTCGGCTCTCGACCACCACCTGGTCCCGCCACTGGTCCGGCGCTTTGCCCTCGGCCAGCCGGCGGAAGCTGTGGCCCAGCAGTCCGGCCGGCGGGTCGATGCCGGCGTAGTCGCAAAGCGTGGGGATCAGGTCCAATCCCACGGAGACCAGGTGCTTTTCGTCGACCGAGGCCGGTGGGGTGACGCCCTTTTGGCGGACCACCAGCGGCACCCGGGCCGCCTCCTCGTAGAGGATCGACTTGTGTTCCAGCCGGTGGGCCGCGTTCAGGTCGCCGTGGTCGCTGGTGAAGATCACCACGGTCTGCTCTTCCAGCCCGGCCCGGCGGAGCCCCTCCAGCAGCCGGCCGATCTGGGCGTCGACCATCTCGGTCAGCCGGCGGTAGGCCCAGCGGTGCATCCGCCAATCCTCCGGCGACCAGTTCTGCCGGACGTAGAGGCGAAACGGTCGGCGATCGAGGTACTCCGTGGTGATGCACTCGGGTTCCTCCGGGGGGACCTCGAAATTGGCCGGTAGCGGCGGGCAGAGCGTGCGGAAAAACTCCTCCCGCGAGACGCCCGCCGGACGGGCCAGCGCCGCCGCCAGCCGCTGGCGCTCGACCCGGCTGCGGGGATACATCGCCGGTTGCTTTCGGCTTTGCGTGTAGGCGTCGATCGCCATGTAGCAGATGTCGTGGGGATTGATGAAGGAGGCCACCAGCAGGAAGGGCTTGGGGTGGTCCTTTTGCAGAAACCGCACGCAGGCCGTGGCCAGGCCGTCGCGCTGGTCGCTGGAGATGTTCTTGAAGCCGACGGACTCCGGGTTCATGCCCCGAAGCCAATGCGTCTTGCCCCCGTAGACGGTTTCGTAGCCCGCGCCGCGCAGAATCCAGCCCATCGTGCGGCGGCGAATTTCCTCGGGCATCGACTTGCCGTTGTCGTCGTTGGAACGCATGCCGAAACGGCTGGGCAGGTAGCCGCTGACCATGCTCACCCGCGAGGGGATGCAGACCGGGTTCGTGGGGTAGGCCCTTTCAAAGCGGGTCCCGCCGGCGGCCAGGCGATCGAGCGCGGGTGTGTTCACGTACCGGTTGCCGGTGCAGCTCATCATTGCGGCCTGTTGCTGATCGGTGATGATCACCAGCAGGTTGGGTCGGCGGGGCTGGGCGACCGCCGGGCGGCAGGGGACCAGGGTGGCGGCCAGCCCCGCCGCCATCAGCCCGCACCATGCCCAAACGGACCCTCGACCATGTTGTCGTTTGAACGTCATTCTTACACCTTTCTCCAGGGAAATGCCCGCGGGAACGGCTCTGCCGCGCGGGACGGGGTCGTGCACGATACCAACGATTCTACCCTCCCCACGGGCGCGAGGGCAGCGGGGAGGCTCAATCGCCACGGCACCTTCGCACCAGGCGACCGGCCGTCTTTCCCAACAGGAAGTCGACCGCGTAGGAGCGGCAGCGGTGAAACCGGGGCGGCCGGCGGAGGAGCCACGCGGCGCGGAGGAGGTGGCCCCGCGCGGCCTTCAACTCGCCTTCCACCAGGGCCCTCAGCCCCAGCGCCTCCAGGGCTCGGCCGCGGACGGCCCGCGACAGGTTGTTGCCTCGCCGAAGCCATCGCGAAACGGCCTCCTGGTTGGCCAGAAACACCTCCCGCCGGCGCCGTTGGCTCAGCGCCGCTTCGTGGCGGCGATAGAAGTAGAGCAAGCGGTCCAGCGGCTCCAGGCGGAATGCGAGCGAGGCACGCAGCCAGAAATCGTAGTCCTCGGCCAGGCTGAGGTCTTCGCTGTAGCCGCCCAACGCCTGGTGGACTTCTCGCCGGTAGAGGAAGCAGGCCCCCACGCAATTGATCACGGCCAGGTCCTGCGGCGGCCGGGCCGGCTGCGCCAACACGGCGGAGCCCTCCGCGTCGACCTCGGTCCAGCCGGCGTAAACCACGTCCACTTGGGGACGCCGGTCGAGGAACCGCTGCATCAACTCCAACGCCTCGGCGGCGTACCAGTTGTCGTCGGAAGTCCAGGT